>CABYSJ010000001.1 GCA_902521615.1 uncultured Pelagibacteraceae bacterium
TTAATAAAGCTAGAATCATTCAAAAAGCTTCTAAAACAACTGGAATTAAAATAACTAAAATTGGTAAAATTGTATCTGGTAAAGATAGATCTTTGATATTCGATGAAAAAGGCAAGCAAATACGAGCTAAATCCAAAGGTTATATTCATCGGTTTTAGAAGTTAATCGTTGTCTTTTCTATCTTTTTTTGTATTGTGCGGGCTTAAAAATTTAACAACCAACAACTTAAGGTTAATATGAGCGGAACAGTCGAAGCAATACTACTATATACAATTGGAGCTGGTTTATTATCTATCGTTTATGGATTTTTAACTGGTAAAAATATTCTTAATTCAAGTGCAGGAAATAAAAAAATGCAAGATATTGCATCTGCAATTCAAATTGGTGCAAAAGCGTATTTAGCAAGACAATATAAAACTATTGCTATTGTTGGTGCTGTAGTTTTAGTTATCGTAAGTATTGCATTTAGTCCACTAGTAGGTCTTGGTTATTTAATAGGTGCTGCTTTATCAGGTATTGCGGGTTATGTAGGAATGTTAGTTTCCGTAGAAGCTAACGTAAGAACTGCAGAAGCGTCTAGAAGAGGTTTAGCTCAAGGTCTTTCAGTTGCTTTTAAATCTGGTGCTGTAACTGGAATGTTGGTTGCTGGTTTGGCTTTATTAGCTATAGCTGTTTATTATTATATATTATTGAAATCTAATGTTGAAGAAAGAGAAATAGTTAATGCATTAGTTGCATTAGGTTTTGGTGCTTCTCTAATTTCTATTTTTGCAAGATTAGGTGGTGGAATTTTTACGAAAGGTGCAGACGTAGGAGCTGACTTAGTTGGAAAAGTTGAAGCTGGAATTCCAGAGGATGATCCTAGAAACCCTGCAGTGATAGCAGATAATGTTGGTGACAACGTAGGAGATTGTGCTGGTATGGCTGCTGATTTGTTTGAAACATATGCTGTTACAATTGTTGCAACAATGGTTTTATCCTCAATTTTCTTTGTGGGAGATCTAAATATGATGATTTACCCTCTATCAATTGGTGCTGCATGCTTATTAACTTCTATTATTGGAACATTTTTCGTTAAACTTGGAAAAAGTAATAACGTTATGAATGCTTTGTACAAAGGATTTGTTGTTTCTGCAGTAGCATCTTTAGTAATACTATGGCCTGTTACAGATCATGTAATTGGTTTTACAAATGAGTACACAATAAATGATAAGACATTTAATGGAATGGATCTGTATTATTGTGGTGTGATAGGTTTAGTTATTACTGGATTATTAATTTGGATTACTGAATACTATACAGGAACAAGTTATAGACCAGTTAAATCTGTTGCCTTATCATCAACAACTGGTCATGGTACTAATGTTATTCAAGGGCTAGCAGTATCTATGGAAGCAACTGCTATTCCAGCATTAATAATAGTTGCAGGTATTCTTATTACGAATTCTATTGCTGGACTTTTTGGTATTGCTATTGCAGTAACTACTATGCTTGCTTTAGCTGGTATGGTTGTTGCTTTAGACGCATATGGGCCAGTTACTGATAATGCTGGCGGAATTGCTGAAATGTCTAATCTTGATAAAAAAGTAAGAAAAACAACTGATGCATTAGACGCTGTAGGTAATACAACAAAAGCTGTTACAAAAGGTTATGCAATTGGTTCTGCTGGTTTAGGTGCTTTAGTATTATTCGCAGCATATACAGAAGATATCAAACATTTTTCAAAAGAAGCTGGATCAGCATTAGAGGGAATTGTAGTAACTTTTGATTTATCTAACCCTTATGTGGTTGTTGGTTTATTAATTGGTGGAATGTTGCCTTATCTTTTTGGTTCAATGGGAATGCAAGCTGTTGGAAGAGCAGGTGGTGCAGTTGTAGTTGAAGTGAGAAGACAATTTAAAAAATTTCCAGGTATAATGAAAAGAAAACAAAAACCGGACTACGCTAAGTTGGTAGATTTACTTACTGTCGCTGCAATTAAGGAAATGATTATTCCATCTTTGTTACCAGTTTTATCACCTGTGGTACTATATTTTATAATTTTATCTATTGGTGGCCAAGTAGCAGCCTTAGCTGCAGTTGGTGCAATGTTACTTGGTGTTATTATCACCGGTTTATTTGTTGCAGTATCAATGACAGCAGGGGGTGGTGCATGGGATAATGCAAAAAAATATATTGAAGATGGAAATCACGGTGGAAAAGGTTCTGAAGCTCATAAAGCTGCAGTTACTGGAGATACAGTTGGTGATCCTTATAAAGATACAGCTGGTCCTGCAGTAAACCCAATGATCAAAATAACTAATATCGTGGCTTTACTTTTATTAGCTGTTATCGCTGCCTAATTTCTTCACGCTTTTTGGCCCTCTGACCAAGAGGGTCATCAATTTTTTGCCTCATGCTAGACATAAAATCATAAATAAATGAATTTCTTTCAAAGCCTGTTTGTGTTGTAGCTTCTGAAATTTTTATATTTTCCATATCATTAATATTATAAAATTCTTTTTTTTTAAGTATTCCATAATTATCTATTTCAAGAACTAAAATATCATTTTTAAAAATTTTCATTTGTCCTAAATTACCCAATTTTGATTGTGTTTGTTTACGTTCAATAAAAATCCACAAGTCATTATCAAACTTACTAGTTGTTGATGGATTCCCAAGAATGTTTGTAATATCATTTTTGTTTGTTTTATTTATTATTAGTAACTTTTGTTTTTTTTCTAAAGAAGGAACACCATGATGCTTAACCACTGGTTTAAGTGAGCAATTTGAAGCTATTAAATAAATTAAAATTATATATAATATTTTATACATGAGAGAAAATTATATTTATATTTATAACAATTTAATTAATTGCACTAGAAATAAAGATTTATATAAAAATCTCAATAGAGATGATAATTTTTCAGATCGTTTAACTCTTTTTTTGCTTCACTTTGCCTTTTTTCTTAAAAATTTTAAAAACGAGGAAAATAAAGACATTTTACAAGATATTTATGATTATAATTTTAGACAACTAGAGTTAAGCATAAGAGAAATTGGATACGGTGATCAATCTATTAATAAAAAAATGAAAGATTATATAAATTTATTTCATTCAATGGTTTCCGAAATACATTTTTGGGATAATTTACAAAATCCTGAAAAAATCAAAAAAATATCAATGTTTTTAAGTGATTTTAAAAATACTGATGATTTGCTTATATATTTTAACAATTTTAATGACAATTTATCAAAAAAAACTTTGAATTTTTATTTAAAAAGTGTAAGTAACCCATAATTATGGCAGTACCAAAACGTAAACAAACCCCTTCCAGAACTGGAATGAGAAGAGCTCAGACCATGAAATATTCAACTAAAAACATAGTTGAAGATAAAAAGTCTGGTGAATATAGGCTTTCTCATCATCTTGACCTTAAAACAGGCATTTATAAGGGAAGACAAGTTTTAGACCCAAAAGAATAGTATATAATAATCTATTAAAATGTCAGATTTGATAAAAATTGCAGTAGATGCAATGGGTGGCGATGGTTCACCAAAGAAAATATTAGATGGTATTATTTTAAATCATTCTAAAAATAAAAATAATTTTTTTAAAATTTTTGGTGATAAAAACAAGATAGATCAATTAATCGAAGGAAAAATTCCTAAAGAATTTTTTGAAATTATCCACACAGAAAAAAAAATCGAAAGCACAGATAGTCCTCTGGAAGGAGCCAAAAGAGGTAAGGATACAAGCATGTGGCTTGCTATTCAAAGTGTTAAGGATAAGGAAGCAGATATAGTAATATCGGCTGGTAATACAGGCGCTTTATTAGTTGTTTCAAAATTAAATTTAAAAATGATTGAAAATATAGACAAACCTGCTTTGTCTGCATTATGGCCAAACAAAAAAGGAATGAGTGTTGTATTAGATTTGGGGGCAAATATTGAGTGTAGCTCAAAAAATCTATTAGATTTTTCAATAATGGGTGCTTCTTTATACACCTCGCTCTATCCGAATGATAAACCAAACGTAGCATTATTAAATATCGGCTCAGAAGAATTAAAAGGAAATGAGACAATCAAAGAATCTTATCAATTATTAAATGAAAAAAAATCAGATAATTATAACTTTGCAGGATATATCGAAGGCAATCATCTAATGGATGGTGATGTAAATGTAATAGTTTCAGATGGTTTTACAGGAAATGTTGCGTTAAAAACTGCAGAGGGTACAGCAAACTTTATAACAAGTGAATTGAAGAATGCTATGACAGGTACACTATTGGGTAAAATTTCATCGTTATTAAACATCTCAAACTTAAGGAAATTTAAGAAAAGACTAGATCCAAGATTGTACAACGGAGCTATATTTATTGGATTAGACTCTCCAGTTGTTAAAAGTCATGGAGGAACTGACTATATAGGCTTTTCAAACTCACTAGATGTTTGCCATAGAATTGTAAAAGGTAATTTGATAGAAAAGATTAAGCAAAATATTTAATATGAGAATTAATTTAACTAAAAAAGACTTAGTTAATTTGGTTTATATGCAGCTTGGTTTCTCAAAACAAATATCTGAAAATTTAATTGAAGATTTTTTATTAACGATTGTATCCAATATTAAAAAGGAAAAAAAATTAAAATTATCTAAATTTGGCACTTTTTCTATAAGACAAAAAAAATCAAGGATTGGAAGAAATCCAAAGACAAAAGAAGCAAAAGTCATTTCAAGTAGAGATGTTGTTTTGTTTAAACCATCAAAAGAATTTAAAGAATATATTAATTTTAAGGATAATGAATAAATTAGATAGTGCTTACAAAACTATTGGCGAAGTAGCTAAAATATTAAATCTTAAATCAAATGACAAAGGAGCTTTACCGACACATGTTATTAGATTTTGGGAGACTCAATTTAAACAAATTAAACCAAAAATATTAAATTCCAATAGAAGGTATTATGATGAGAAAACAATAAATCTTCTAAAAAAAGTTAAATTTTTACTTAAAGATCAAGGTATGACAATAAATGGTGTTAAAAAAATATTAAATAATGAAGCTTCTTTAAAGCTTGACGAAATTGCAGATAAATCTATAAGAACTGAAAATTTAAAAATTAAGTTAAAAAAAATTTCTGATAAATTAAAAGATTTAAAAAATGGCAAAAAAAACACACGTTAAAGTAAGAATGGTACCTGAGGCGAAACCAGATAGTCCTTACTTCTATTACGTCAAAAAACCTGCTGGAGGCGAGAAAGCTAAAATAAAACTTTCAGCAAAAAAATACAACCCAGATACAAGAAAACATGAAATGTTTGTGGAAAAAAAGCTTCCACCACATAGTAAATAATTACTTCTTTTTAAAGTTTCTTTTTTCGTAATCAATATAAGATAAAATCATATTTTTCCAAATACGATTAGTGATTTTAGGATCAATCTTTAGTTTCTTAGATTTTAAGTGAATTTTTTTAAGTATAAAATTGATACGTTTTTTATCCACTATTTCTTTTTTAAATTCTTTAAGTTTTAAAACTTCTTTTACAAGATTTGTTCTAAATTTAATCAAGGATAACAACTTGTTATCTAACTTATCTAATTTAGATCTTATTATTTCTAATTTTTTTTTGTTTTTAGGCGACATTTAATTTATTGGTTTAATTAATAATTATTATATTTATCTATTTATGTATAGTCAGAATTATTCTTTAAATTCTCAATTAAAAATATGGATGATCACTTTATTATTGATGATCATGCTAATAATTTTAGTAGGGGGCTTAACTAGATTAACTGACTCTGGCCTGTCCATTACGACTTGGGAGCTTTTTGTTGGTACATTACCTCCATTAACAAGTGATAAATGGATAGAATATTTTGATCTTTATAAAACAATACCTGAATTTAAAGAGCAAAATTTCAATATGACTATAAATGAATTTAAAATAATTTTTTGGTGGGAATGGGTACATCGTCAATTGGGTAGATTAATTGGTCTAACCGTTCTTTTGCCAATGATTTATTTTACAATTAAAAATGGTTTTTGGATTTTAAGAGAATATTCAATTATTTTTTTCTTAGTGTGTTTTCAAGGATTTATTGGATGGTACATGGTTTCAAGTGGTTTAGTAGATAGAGTTGATGTTAGTCATTATAGATTATCACTACATTTATTTATTGCTTTTATTATTTTATCTCTAGTTTTCTGGAAGTTTTTAAAACTAACAAATATAAGAATTAATCAAATTAATATTAAATTAAACTTAATTAAATTATTTCTTTTATTATTATTTTTACAATTAATAATTGGAGCATTTGTGTCCGGGATGGATGCGGGAAAAATTTATAATACTTGGCCTTTAATGGGCTCATCATATTTCCCGGATGACAGTGTAATTAATGATTTGTTTAATCTTAAAGTATTTGATGATCAATCACTTGTTCAATTTATTCATAGAAATTTAGCATATTTAATTGTCATATTTTATTTTTATATACTTTATTTTGTCTTAAAAAATGGAAATATAAATTTAAGAATTCCAATCTTCATTATTGGAATTTCTTTATTGTTTCAAATTGTTTTGGGAGTTCTTACAATTTTATCTGGAGTAAAAATGATTTATGCATCTCTACACCAGATAAATTCTATTATAATAATACTTTCAACATTGTATTTTATTTATATTGTAAAATACAAAGGGTCTAATTATTAGTTCCTATTTGTAGACATAAACACTCAAATTAGCTTACAGCTTTTAAATTACCTTTTGAAGATTTATTCAATGCTTGATCAAGATCCTCAATAATATCATCGATATGTTCAATACCGATACAAAGTCTTACATAACTTTGTGTAACACCTGATGCAGCTAGTTCTTTCTCATTTAATTGACTATGAGTTGTACTTGCTGGATGAATTGCTAAACTTCTAGCATCACCAATATTAGCAACGTGATAGAACATCTTTAAAGACTCGATAAATTTTTTACCAGCTTCAATACCACCTTTAAGTTCGATACCAATCATTGGTCCATTTCCACCTTGAAGATATTTTTTTGCTCTATCAGCTATAGGTTTATCATGTTCAGTAGAATAAATAACTTTTGTAACTTCTTTATGCTTTTTAAGAAAATCAACTACATATTCAGCATTAGCACAATGTTGTCTCATTCTTAAAGCAACTGTTTCAAGCCCTTGAATTATTGCAAAAGCATTATCTGGAGCCAGAGCTGATCCTAAATCTCTTAATAAACAAACTCTTGCCCTAACTGCAAATGGTACATTGGCACCAGTTAGTTCTGGTACAGCTTTTCCCCAAATTACACCACCATAACTATTATCAGGTTCATTAAATAAAGGTTGTCTTTTAGGATCTGCGGTCCAATCAAAGTTACCACTATCAACTATACTTCCTGCAACTGCTGTACCATGTCCACCTATATATTTTGTAAGTGAATGAATTACTACTGCAGCCCCATGTTCAATCGGTCTGCATATTACTGGTGCAGCTGTGTTATCCATTATTAGAGGAATGTTATATTTTCTTCCAATGTCAGAAACTTCCTTTATTGGAAACACCCTTAAATATGGATTTGGTAAGGTTTCACCGTAAAAAGCTCTAGTTTTATCATCTATTAACTTTTCAAAATTTTCAGGATTACTTGGATCTGCATATCTTATCTCTATCCCAAGTTTGCTAAGTGTATGTGTGAATAAAGATACTGTACCACCATAAAGATCAGTTGAGCTTACTATATTATCACCAGCTTGAGCTACGTTTAATACAGCAAACGTTGATGCAGTTTGACCTGAGGATACAGTTACACATGATAGACCTCCTTCAAGAGCGGCAACTCTTTTTTCCAGGACATCATTTGTTGGGTTCATTATTCGAGTGTAGATGTTACCAAATTCTTTAAGAGCGAAAAGGTTAGCAGCGTGCTCTGTATTATTAAATTGGTATGATGTTGTTCTATAAATTGGAACAGCTACTGCGTTCGTCGCTGGATCACTCCTATAGTCACCACCATGAATGGCAATTGTTTCAGGGTTATTTCTTTTTTTAGTCATTTTACTCCTTTTTTAGTGCTTCAACATTATGTTAGGCGCACAATACAGTTCAAATGCCTACCGATTTTATTAATATTATGAAATTTCCTTTTTAGCAGTTATAAGCCCGCAATAGGATCAAATCGGCAACTGATTTCTAGCATATTAGCTACATATTTCAAGCTAAATATAAAATTGACTTTGTAATTATTAATAGTATTAATCCTCGCACAATGACAAAATTCACTAAAAAAGACCAATTAAATTCATCTTGGTATGAAATAGACGCGAAGAATGCAGTAGTTGGAAGATTAGCAACTGTTGTTTCCAATATCATAAGAGGCAAAAACAAAACTACATACACACCTCATATGGATGATGGTGACTTTGTTGTTGTTAAAAATATTGAACAAGCAAAATTTACTGGAAAAAAATTTCAAGATAAAAAATATTACAAACACACTGGTCATCCAGGTGGAATTAAAGTTACAACACCTGAGAAACTTCATGAAAAAAAACCTGGAGAAACTTTAAAAATGGCTGTTAAAAGAATGTTACCAGGTGGAGTACTGGGCAGAAAACAATTAACAAAATTAAAAATATATGCAGGTAATGAGCATCCTCATTCTGCACAAAATCCGACTGTAATAGAGTTAGATAAATTAAATAGTAAAAATATAGCCAGAAACTAAGATGGAAAACACTCAATCAACTTCTAAAACTACAAAATTAAAATTAGATTTTAAAGATAGCAAATATGCTACTGGTAGAAGAAAAACATCAATTGCAAAAGTTTGGTTAAAAAAAGGTTCTGGTAAAATTTACGTAAATGGTAAATTATTTAGTGATTATTTTGCAGATGAAACACATAAAATGCAAATTACGAGACCTTTTGAAATTATAAATCAAGCAACAGACTACGATGTTAGATGCAGTGTAAAAGGAGGAGGGCCTACAGGCCAAGCAGGGGCCATGGTTCATGGTATTTCAAAAGCTTTAGTGTTATTTGACGAAAATCTAAAATCGACCTTAAAAACAGAGAAACTTACTACCAGAGACTCAAGAGCAGTTGAAAGAAAAAAACCTGGTAGAAGAAAAGCTAGAAGAAGCTTCCAATTCTCTAAAAGATAATTTTTTTTTAATTTTTAACTGTTATAATAAAAAATGCTTAAGCTTAACGCATTAGTTGCTGGATCAACTGGATATATTGGAGTTCAATTAATTAAATTATTAGTTAAACACAAACATATTAATATTAAATACCTTTGTGGAAACTCTTCTGTGGGTAAACACGTCAAATTTTACGATAAATCTTTATCTAAATATAAATTACCAAAAATTTTAAAATTTAATAAAAAATTATTAAAAGATGTTCATGTTATTTTTACAGCACTTCCAAACGGGGAAGCACAGGATATATCCAAACATTTAAGCAAAAATCATACTCTAATAGATCTTGCTGCAGATTTTAGATTGGAAAAAGCTTCTGATTATTTAAAGTGGTATAAACAAAAACATCGAGCAACTAATTTAATAAAAAAAAGTATTTATTTACTTCCTGAAATTAATAGAAAAGAGATTAAAAAATATAATATTATTTCATGCCCAGGTTGTTATCCAACATCAATATTACTTCCTCTATTTCCTTTATTTAAGAAAAATTTAATTAAATTTAATAATATTATAATTGATTCAAAATCTGGATATTCAGGTGCGGGTAGAGGAGTTCACAAAAAATATAAAGATAAAAATTTATATGAGTCATTAAGCGCATATGGAGTTGGTTTTCATCGTCACAATTCTGAAATAGATCAAGTGTTAAGAAAATTTACTAAGAAAAAATTTCAATTTACTTTTACTCCTCACTTATCACCAATGTTTAGAGGCATTCTGAGTACTATATATGTTGATTTAAAAAATAATATTTCACAAACAAAAGTATTAAAAACATTAATTAGTTTTTATAAAAATGAAAGTTTTGTAAAAATATTAAAGTCTGGCACATTGTTAAGCACCAATGACGTAATAAATACTAACAATTGTTATATTTCAGTGTGCAAATCTAAATACAGCAATAAAATAATCATTTTATCTGCTATTGATAATTTGATTAAGGGTGGGGCAGGTCAAGCTGTACAAAATCTTAATAATAAATTTAATTTTTCTGAAACAACTGGATTAAAATGAGAATATTTATAATAATTTTTTCTTCTTTAATATTAGCAAATTGTTCATTAAACAAAGATTCTCAATATTGGACTGAAAATTCTATCGAAAGTAAAACTAATCAAAAAAAATTAAATGAGATATTAAAAAAGTCAGACGATATAACATCAATGACATTAGAGGAATATGAGATTTATATAGATGACTATACAAAAAAAAGTAAATATCCAGATATAAGCAAATGAGTAAATTAATTAATATTGCAGTAGTAGGACTTGGTCAAGTTGGCAATTATTTGCTAAATGAACTAAATACAAAAAAAAAAGATATAGAACTTAAAACAGGTAAGAAAATTAATGTGGTGGCTGTTTCTGCAAGAAGTATTAATAAAAAACGAAAATTCAAAGTTAATAAAAAAATATTTTACAAAAATCCTTTAAAAATTTTTAAAAAAAATAATATTGATATATTATTTGAAGCCATAGGTTTATCAGACGGTATTTCTAAAAAAGTTGTCGAAACTGCTTTAAAAAGTAAAATCCATGTTATTACACCTAATAAAGCTTTAATCTCAAAACATGGCAATGAGTTAGCAAAACTTGCAGAAAAAAATAAAGTTAATTTGGAATTTGAAGCATCAGTTGCTGGTGGTATTCCAATATTAAGATCTATTAAAGAAGGATTGGCAACAAACAAAATATCAAAAGTTTATGGAATTTTGAACGGCACTTCAAATTACATACTATCCGAAATGGAAAATTCAGATGAAAATTTTGTGGATGTTTTAAAAAAAGCACAGATACTTGGTTATGCAGAACCTGGTAATCCAAAATTAGATTTAAATGGTTTTGATGCATTTGCCAAAGTAAGAATTTTGTCTGCATTAGCCTTTAATAGTAAAATTTCTAAACATAAATGTTTAATGGAAGGAATAGAAAAAATTGAATTAAAAGATATTAAAATTGCAAATCAATTAGATTTAAGAATAAAACTACTGGGTATTTCAGAGTTAAAGAATAATCATCTTTTTGAAACCGTCCATCCATGTTTAGTTAGTAAAAAATCTTATATTGGTAATGTTAACGGTGTAATGAATGCAGTTATTCTTCAAGGTAAACCCGTTGGAGAAAGTGTTTTACAAGGGGAGGGAGCTGGACCAGGTCCTACTTCTTCATCATTACTTTCTGATTTATTATCAATTTTGCGTGGAAATATAAAAAAACCTTTCGGTGTTAGTGTTTCTAAGCTTAAATCTTTAAAACCATATAATGTAAATAATTATGTAAATTCATTATATTTAAGGTTCGAAGTAAAAGATAAGCCTGGTGTATTATCTGAAATAACTAATCGTTTAGCTAAATATAAAATTTCAGTTAAAAGGCTAATACAGACACCTGATAAAAAAAATAATAAAGCAACAATTGTTATTATTACGCATAAAACAACTGACATTAATATTCATAATTGTTTGTCTATTTTCAAAAAAAATAAAAATATTTTAAAAACACCAACATTAATTAGATTGCTTGGTTAATGGAAATTTATTTAAAGCTTTTTGAAGTTTTATTTCCAGTATTCCTAATAGTAGGACTTGGATATCATTTGGGTAAAAAAAATCCGGATTTTGATACATCATTTATAACAACATATGCTGGTAATTTTGGAACACCAGCTCTCGTTATTTTTGCTATCACAGCAGGTGGTGTTACTTATGACGTGTTCAAAGAGTATTTTGGTTACTCAATAATTCTATTAAGTCTTTTTGGTGTTGTTGGATTAATTTTTCTTATACTTATGAAAAAAGATTATATTCGAGAATTACCTACTTTTATTTTACCAAATACTGGAAATATGGGTATACCCATATGTTTATTTGCTTATGGCGAATTAGGAATGGGGATAGCTGCAGCAATTTCATCTCTCATTGTTTTACTGCATTTTACACTCAACATATTCTTAGCAAAACGCTCTTTTGATTTTAAAATTATATTAAAAAGTCCATCTTTTTATGCAATTTTAATAACAGTTATTTTTTTATATTTTGAAATACCGTTTCCTCAATTTGTATTAAATACTGTAATGCTTTTAGCCTATGGTATGATTGTTATGATCTTAATGTCTCTTGGAGTAGCTCTTACTCAAATGAAAGTATTTTCCTTCAAAGATGCATTAATAACATCTTTTGGAAGAGTAATACTTGGGCCAATTATTGGATTTGCTGTTATAAAAATTTTTAATTTATCAGGAATACCCGCGGGTGTATTATTGATACAATCGTGTATGCCAAGTGCAATTTTATGTTATTTGGTTGCCCACATGTACTCTCCTAAAGAAATTGTGGATAACATTTCTAGTACAATTGTAGTATCTACAATCATGTCATTATTTACTATCCCAATAACATTATTCTTTGCTTTAAAATACTTCTATTAAGAGATATCCTTCTTCCATGAAGGCTATAATTTTAAATGCTACTGCTTGGATGATTGTTCCTGTAATGGATGCTTTTGCTAAATATTTAAGCTCATCTATGGATGTTTTACAGATAACGTGGGCAAGATATTTTTTTACTGTAGTCTTTACATTATCTCTAATGCTTATCTTTTATAGGCATTCATTAGTTTGGACGAAAAAACCAGCCCTTCAATTAATCAGAGGATTAATTTTTGTTTTTTCTACTTACTTATTTTTTTATGCAATATCCGAAATTTCTCTTCCAAAAGCTTTAACTTTAGCTTTTGTAGCTCCAATTTGTGTTACAGCCTTATCTCCATTTTTTTTAAATGAGAAAGTAGGAGTTAAAAGATGGACTGCTGTATCATTAGGATTTATTGGAACTTTAATTGTTATTAGACCTGGCTTTATTGAGCTTAACTTAGCCACAATGGCTGCTTTAGGTAATGGAATTTGCTATGGATTTTATCTTATTATAACTAGGAAGCTTAGCACCTCCGATAATCCTCTTCTAACTCTTTTACTATCTGGTTTGATAGGAACTATAATAATTAGCCTATTTATGCCCTCAGTTTGGGTTAATCCTACGTCAAATCAGTGGATTTTGATGGCTTTAATCGGCCTAATAGCCTCTGTAGCACACCTTTTCCTCATATTATCACTCAAATACGCAGATGCCTCTAAATTAGCTCCTTTGGGCTATACAGAGATTATTACAAATATACTGATTAGTTACTATTTCTTTCATGAGTTACCAGATAATTGGACTTATTTAGGTTTGTTTATTATTGTTCTTAGTGGTTTATATATTTCTCGAAGAGAATATTTGCATTCTCGTTCTAATTAATAGTAAATAAATATTTACTAATATATAATGTAATACTTTAATATACTTCTTTAAAGTATTGTAATTGTTATATTAATTATTTATATTAATAAAAAAAAGCTGAAATAAATTATTGTGTTTATACAAGAAAATTAGAAATAATAGATTTTCTTTTAAATAAACTAAGGCAAAAATGGCAAGCTTGAAAGAGAAAATAAAGCACTATGCTTAAAAGTGTTTAATACCAATAGTTTTTTTAGCAAATTATATACAAAAATTAAAAATTCTTATTAAACCATGTGGGTAGGGGAACAAAAATTCATAAAAAATTCTTTGAAATTAGACTCTGAAATAAGCCTTGTTATCATTGAAAAGTAGAGCAATGCAGTTATAGAATATGTGTTTTAAACGGCCATAGAGGTACTTTATTTTGTTGTATCTCGATATATAGTACAACTGAAGGGTGCATAACACTATTCATACTAAAATACGCTTAAATATTGAAAAAACATTGATTTTACTTGTGTTTTTGATCATAAAATAGTCCAAAAAAGCCACTAGATATCAACTTTTTCAGATCTCAATAAACGCAGCTTTGTCTTAATTCCACCTCTCCCTGAGTACCCACCAAGAGCTCCATCGGACCGAATTACTCTATGACATGGTATTTTGGGTGCATAAGGGTTTTTTCCACATGCATTAGCTACAGCACGCGCTGATTTAGGGCTTTTTATAGCTATTGCTACCTGTTTATAGGTTTTAACAGTGCCTTTTGGAATGGTTTTAAGGTAATTCCAGACTTTTAATTGAAATTTAGTACCATTCATCAATAAAAATTCAAAATAATGAAGCAGACTATAAAGAAAACAGTTAAAATTGAAAGATAAATAGTTTCCAGTGTTTTTCCAGATTTTCTATAATTAATAAAACTCAATATTGCAAAACCAAAAGATGTTATTAAGAAATATATCGGTTCAATTACTCCATCTATACCCATTTTTAAATAATATTTCATACTTGTTGTTCTCACAATGCCATTAATTGTCCTTTAAATTAATAAATTATTTTATTTGACATTATAAAACAGTTAATATATTACTAACGATAATTAATTGTTATCAATAGTAATTATATGACTGAACTGACAACAGACCTAAAATCGCTTAATGAAGCAACTTTAAATAACTTACGAAGCTCAAAGGCAAATAATACATTGAGAGCTTATAAATCTGACTTTAAAGACTTTGGAGCTTTTTGTGCGAAACATGGATTAAATCCACTACCAACAGAGCCAAAAATAGTTTCTTTATACCTTACCTATCTATCTAAAAATTCAAAAATAAGCACTTTAAAACGAAGATTAGTATCAATAAGTATGGTTCATAGGCTTAAAGGTCATTATCTAGACACAAAACATCCAATCATTGTTGAAAATTTAATGGGAATAAGAAGAGTCAAAGGAAGTATTCAGAAAGGTAAAAAACCTATATTAATCAATCATTTAAAATCAATTATCAATGTAATAAATGAACAAAAAACTGAGGAAATAAAAAAACTTAGAGACAAATCACTAATCTTAATTGGCTTTGGAGGAGGCTTTAGAAGAACCGAGCTCATTTCAATTGATCATGAGGATTTAGAATTTGTTCCTGATGGTCTAAAAATCACTATTAAAAAATCAAAAACTGACCAATTCGGAGAAGGAATGACTAAAGGGCTACCCTACTTCGATAACGAAATTTACTGTCCTGTTACAAATCTAAAAAAATGGTTAGAAATTTCTAAAGTTAAGTCTGGGCCTATTTTTAGAAGATTTTCTAAAGGTTTATTATTAACAGACAAAAGATTAACTGACCAATCTGTAGTTTTATTAATGAAAGAGTATTTAAAGTTAGCGGGTATCGAAAACAAAAATTTTGCAGGTCATAGTTTAAGGTCGGGTTTTGCAACAGTAGCTGCTGATTCAGGTGCTGATGAGCGAAGCATAATGGCTATGACAGGTCATAAAACAACTCAAATGGTTAGAAGATATATAAAAGAAGCTAATTTATTTAAAAATAACGCTCTCAACAAAATAAAATTATAAACACTATAGGCGTAATTTAAAGATAGAAATTTAAAGCCTTACTCAATATACCAGTTAATACTAAATTAGAATATTCATTAATTGAATTAGATTTTGTTATAAAAGATTTTTAAATAAAAATAGTTAATTTTACATAAAAATAATTTATAAATAAAAAATAAACTTACCTTTGGGTCTTGTAATGGACCTTTATAAATTTCATTAGATTTTAAGTAAAATTTTTTAAAAAATTTAATTGAAATTCCCCATTTTAGTAAAAAAATCTTTGCACCTTTACTGCCATTATTGTTATTTTTTTTAATTTCATTCAGTTTTTTTCTTAAAACAACAGATCCAAAATGATAAACTTTAAAATTATTTATTCCTTTAAAAATTCTAACACCAGAATTCCATAATTTCATATTAAAATCAGGATCAGATCCACTACCAGGGAAAAATTCTTCACTTAAACCACCTACTTTAATCCACAAATCACGGTGTACCAATGATGGTGCCCAAGTTGAACCCTGGAAATCATAATGATTAAAATTTTTATATTCAGATAAAAATTTTTTTTCATCAAAATGATCTGGTGTGTCACCACAATTAAATTTTATTTGCCCCTCTTTCATCATGGTACCTGATAAATAAAATTTGTTATGACCTATTTTTTTAAGCTCTTCTAAAAGTATTAAATCCCATTCTGGACAAAAATAAAAATCATCATGAGCATATAAGTAATATTTAAATTTTGCTAATTTAGCAGCTTTATTTATTCCTTCACAAATTCCAGAATTATAAGAAGTGTATGTGTATTTGATATTATCTTTTTTTAGATAATCTAAAGTACCATCGTCACCAATATTTACATGACATATTATTTCATTTTCAAAAGATGAATTTTTAATTAAACTTTTAATACAAAATTTGAGATATTTTAGATTATTAAATGTTGGAATTAAAATAGAAAACATTAATGATTTTTGATTAGATCATTTATATAATCTTTTATATCCAAACTTGCTTTGTAGTTTAAAATTTTACTAGCATTATTGTTTGTCATGGTAGAGCCATATCTTTCACCTTGTCGTTTTGGTAGAAATTTTATTTTAGTTTTAAACATTTTTGCAATCTCTATAATTGAGTAACTTTTTTTTGTGCCCAACATATACTCATTTTGTTTACCTTTTTTCCATACTAAATAACAACCTTTTACAATGTCATCTATATGCGTAAAATCTCTTTTTTGTGTACCAGGTTTCACAACTGTTAGTGGTTTATTTTTTTTGTATTGATTTTCGAATATACCTATAACAGCTGACATTGGGGAATTCATAATTTGACCAGGACCATAAACGTTATAAAAATATACTAATTCGTACTTAAGACCAAACCACTTATTGTAATTTTTAATCAACTCTATATTTTTTGTTTTTGACCATGCATATGGCGATAAATTTTCATCTTTTCCATCATTTCCAAGATTACTAGATGTTGCTGAATAGATTAATTTGATTTTATTATCTTTTGCAAATTCAATTACTTTTGAGGAATGATGAATATTATATTCAAAACATTTTTTATAAAATTTAAAACTTTGATAAATTCTTGAAAATTCTCCAAAATGATAAATAACTTTTATTTTTCTTTTATAATTTTTTAGTAAAATATCTATATCTCTATTTTCACCTTTAATGTATTTTACATTATTATTTTTTACATGATTTTTAGAAAAACCTGATGAATAATTATCAATACTTATAATTCTTTCTTTTACATTTAAATTAATTAAATATTTTATTAAGCACGAACCAATAAATCCAGCACCACCTGTAACAATAATTATATTTTTACTCATAATCTAAAAAAACACTTTACGACCAATTAAATTTTTTATTTATATTAAATGTTTTAGAAACAATAAAGTCTGCAACTTGGGTAGAATTGTAATTATTATGATAATTAATCTTACCCTTTTTAGCTATCTTGTTTCTCAATTTATTATCTTTTACAAGTTTATTTAATTTTTTATTTAAATCATTAAGTGAATTATAAAAAATTGCACCATCAGTAGAAAATAAATCATCCAATTTTGTTTTTTTGTCTATTAGTGTGGCAATACCATTACCCATAAGTTGAGCAATTCTATCACTACTATAATATTTTAATGGTTTACCTTGACTTAAATTTAATGCAATTTTAGAATTATATAGATTATTCTTAAAATCATCACCCCAAACTGGTTGAATATTATTCATGCCAAATATATTAAATTTCAATTTTGGATTTTTTTTAATTAAATTATTGATAAAATTTTCACGTTGATCAAATTTTCCTTTTTTTAATACACCTCTGTGAACACCGTGTGACATTGCAAAAAATAAATCATATTCAGGGTCTTTGTTTTCATATACGTTCATGTCATCTAAAGATTCATCAACTGGATTTGGTATAAAAGATATTTTATATTTTTTGTTAAATTTAAGTGATTTTGGGTCCGTTGTGCAAAAACTATAATCCATATAATCAATTTTGTCTAAAAAACGCTTTTTGTTGTTTTTCCATTTATCGTCCATTCGATCTAAAAACCATTGTACAATTTTAATTTGAGAAAATTCATTTTTAATTATTTTTAAGCTTTCTTTTTTCACTGAATCAGCGTGACCTAAAATAATTAGATCAGGTTTAAAATTTCTCACAGTTTCTAAAAATGTTTTATTTAATTTTTTAGACCCAGATAAATCTCGTAATGATCGATAATTTCTCAATAAATCTCTATCACTAAGAGTTAAAACTTTATGATTAAGTTTAATTAAACCATTATTTAATCTTCTACCTGTATTATAAAATAATCTTCCATTATATCTTTCGTTAAAATTAGTTATATGTAATATTTTTTTTTTGGAGTTATTAAATAAATTATTATCTATTAAAACTTTATCTCTAATATTATCAATTAATTTAGATATTTTTTTTATGTCAAAATTATTTTTTTTATAAAATGTATTCTGAAGTTTTCTTAAATATTTATTATCATTTGTTAATTTAGTTAAAATTTTTGTAATGTTCTTTGCAGTATTATCTTTTAATACAATAGCAATATCTTTTGATTCAATAAGACCTCCCACATTTGTAATAATAGGACAGCACTTACGGCTAGAGGCTTCTATAGCTATTCTTCCTAGAGGTTCATTCCATTTTGAATTACCAATAGCTATTTCTGAATTTTCATAATATTTTAGGACCTCGGTATTACTCTTGTATCCTATTTCGTTAACAATACTTTTATCAGGAAATATTTTTTTTCTAGACTCGTTTCCTATCGCTATAAAATTCCAATCAGGACGAATTTTTTTAAATTTTTCTGCTGTTTCAACAAAAATATCGTACCCTTTATTTTCATTTAGTTTTCCAACAAATAATATCTGTTTTCTTTTTTGGTTTTGTTTTATCTTTAATTTTTTTTTAATACCATGATATACAATTTTGCTGTTATTTTTAATACTCTGAATACCTGAAAAAAATCTATTC
The DNA here is from genome assembly GCA_902521615.1 of uncultured Pelagibacteraceae bacterium. Taxonomy (GTDB): domain Bacteria; phylum Pseudomonadota; class Alphaproteobacteria; order Pelagibacterales; family Pelagibacteraceae; genus Pelagibacter. The sequence goes on from CABYSJ010000001.1 coordinate 19,071, forward strand.
TTGATCCAGTTACTAATGAACACAATTTCTGTGCATATATCTAAAAGATTCATTCTTTCCTCGATATTTATTGACCCTCTTAAATTTTGTGGATCGTTGTGATAAGTCAAAATAATTTTTGAATTAGGGAAATTTTTCCTCAAAATTTTTGCATACTCTGGTCTGTTATGAATTTCTATAATCGAGATATTATTGTTTTTAAATTTTTTACAAAAGTTATTAATATAAGTTTTGTTTCTAAATAATTTTGAGTTAGAAAAATTATCTGATGAAATTACTTGTATTCTTTTTTTATGAATAGAGTATTTAATCGAATCTTGTACGTATATAGAAACAGCACCTGCTTTAGTTGGATTTAAACTTTCTTTATAAGGAAGAATTATAAAAATATCTTTATTCATTTGTAAATTTTTGTTTAATCATTTTTCTTAATTTATAATTTTTTTTTAAAATATATTCCTGCTTTAACGCAATCGATTTTGATTTATATCTTTTTTTATAAATTAATTTCCAGTAATTTCCTTTAGTAAATTTTGCTCCTTTTCCAGAGTTGTGTAATTTTAAACGTTTTGAAATATTATTTGAATAACCAACGTATGAAAATAATTTTTTATTTCTTTTTGTAACAATTAAATAAACGTAGTAGTATTTTGACATAATGGCGGTCCCTAGGGGAATCGAACCCCTCTTTCGAGGATGAAAACCACGTGTCCTAACCGATAGACGAAGGGACCAAAAAGGTGCTTTTATTGTAAAAACGCATTTTAATCAAGGTTTTTTAAGACTCCAAATTTGATTTAAATCTTATTTTTAATCAAATTTATTTCTATATATTTTTTTCTTTAATTTTAATATTTTTTTTGTGTTAGTTGATTTATGGGTAACCAGTGTTTCAGATACAAATTTATCCCCTTCCATTTTAATTCCAGATATCAGATCTCCGTTAGTTATACCCGTAGCGCAAAAAATAGTATCTCCTGACACAATTTCATTTAATTCATATTTTTTTGTTAAATTGTCAATTCCCATTTTTTTAGCTCTTAATTTATCTTCTTCTGTTTTAAATAAAAATCTACCTTGAAAACTGCAATTAAATGCATCCAGAGCTGTTGCGGCTAAAACTCCTTCTGGTCCCCCACCAATACCCAAAAATAAATCTACATTATGTTTTTGATCAGTAACTAATAATGCACCAGAAACATCACCGTCACTTATAAATTTAATTTTCACTTTTAATTTTTTTAATTCATCAATAATTTTTTTATGTCTTGGTCTATCTAAAATACATGCTGTCAGATTTTCAGGATTTTTATTTAAGTAATCACTAAGATTGTTTATATTTTTTTTAACTGAGAAATCTAAATCAACAACACCATTTTCTGATACTTTTGAAGAAATTTTTTCCATATATGTTTCTGGAGCATGCAAAAGATTATTTTTTTCACTTACAGCAATAACTGATAAAGCACCAGGTAAATTATTTGCTACAAAATTTGTTCCCTCTAATGGGTCTACAGCTATATCAAATTCAGGATCATTGTTATTTCCAACTATTTCACCTATGAACAACATTGGAGCTTCGTCTAATTCACCTTCACCAATAACTATTTTTCCTTTAAAATTGATTTTATTTAGTTCTGATCTCATCGCATCAACTGCAGCTTTATCAGCACTAATTTTATCTTTTTTACCAACTAGATATGAAGAAGCTAAAGCTGCGCGCGAAGTTACATTAACAAATTGATCAATGAATTCCTTATCAATTGCCATTAAACTTTCTCATCAATTAAGTCTTCTTGATTTATTTTAGACTCAAACTCTCTAAGACGTTTATACACACTTGCAAGTTCTATAATTGTTGGCCAAGCTTTCAATATGTATTGCATTGAACCTTCGACTCTTCCAAAAGCTCTTATTATTTGCTGCATTACTCCAAGAGTTACAGCGCCAGCCACAATAGCAGGTGCTAAAAAAACATATGCTGATAGAACGTTAGCCTGCAAATAAGCTATTCTTCCAATATTAAAATACAAATATCTAATATAGCTTAAAAAATGAATACTTCTCACACCATCAAATAATTCTTCAATAGTTTTAGGTCTTATTGTTCCATCGTCTTCTGCAATTACAAGTATTTTTCTATAAGCCGCTTCCTTCTTTTGTAGATCATACTCAACACCAACTAATCTTAAAATTAAACCAAGTAGAATTAAAAAAATTGTACCTCCAACTGACCAAATTAAAGCACCTACAATTAACCCATAATCCCAATCACCAAAAAAGAATATTGGTATACCAACGCTTAATCCAAATAGGATAGGCATAAATTCAATAAGTATCATTAAAGCTTCAATTAAGCTCGTACCCAAAGACTCCATAATTCTAGAAAATTTAATAGTATCTTCCTGAACTCTTTGTGCTGCACCTTCAATTTTTCGAGCTTTATCATAAACACTATGATACCACTCTACCATAGCTGTTCTCCATCTAAATAAATAATGTGAAGTAAAAAAACTTACTATTACAGCTACACCAACATACATAGCAGCCAAAGTTATAAAAGATATTAAACTTGCCCAGTATTCATCTATAGTTATTGAGTTTGGAGCTCCAAGGGCTTTTTGTATCATATCATAAAATTCACCAAACCATTCATTGATTTTTACATCTATTTTGACTTGAATCCAAAGTGATGAAAGAATGATAGCTGAACCAATCCATGACCAAAAAAACCAATTTTTTTGTGTGAAAAATCTAAACATGCGTTATTTCAAAAAATTATCTGCGTAAGATTTTTTAACAGTTTTTCTTTTTCTAGGTTCAATTAATTCAAAATCAATTTTCTTTTTTTTTGCGTAATTGATTGCTAATTCTTTAGATGAAAATTCTAACTTTAATTCTGTATATGTGTCAGATGAACTTTCCCAACCCATCAAAGGATTTTTTGTTGGATCTTTTGTTTTAAATTCTAAAATCCACTTATTATTTTTTGCTAATCCTGATTGCATTGGATTTTTATTCGGTATGTAAATAATAGCTTTTTTCATAAATGATGGTCGGAGTGGCAGGATTCGAACCTGCGACCCTCTGGTCCCAAACCAGATGCGCTACCAGGCTGCGCTACACTCCGATCCGAGTACTAATACAGCAGTTATTGATAATTTCAATGTATAAAGAAGCCAAAATTAAAAGAAATTTAATAAAAATCTGGTATATAACGAGGCATGATAATTACTTGTCCTTGCGAAAAGAAACAATTCAAAATTGACAGTTCATTAATACCTCAAGAAGGGCGAGAACTACAATGTGGATCATGTGAAAAAGTTTGGTTTTACAAACCAAAAAATGTAAGCGAAGCACCATTAACTTTAAATGAAAATATATCTGAAAACAAAATAGAACCAGTTATTGAAACAAATGATAAAAATCTAGAATTTAACAAAAACTTACAGAAAGAAAAATTAATAGAACCTGTAATAAAAAATAAAAAAGCAAATGTAATTCCAAACAATGTTAAAAAATTGGAAAATGAAAATAAAGGGTTTAAATTTTTTTCTTATTTGATTGTATTTATTATATCAATTGTAGCACTAATTATTTTACTAGATACGCTAAAAACCCCGCTAATTAATGTGTTTCCTGGATTAGAAATTTTTTTATTTAACTTTTTTGAAACATTGCAAGATATAAAACTATTTATTATAGACCTAACTTAATTTTATATGATTAATTATATATCTAAGCCTTTTAGATGGTTTTTTAAATTAGAAGCCGCAAGTGGATTGGTACTATTGTTTGCTGCAATAATTGCATTATTTATAAGCAATTCTGGACTAGCAGATTTATATTTTGCTACTTTAAATAATTATTTATTCATAGGAATTAATAATTTTGGATTAAAATTATCGGTATTGCATTGGATCAATGATGCATTGATGGCAATTTTCTTTTTCTTTGTTACTTTAGAAATTAAAAGAGAATTTTTACAAGGTGAACTTTCTAATATTAAACAAGCTTTATTGCCCATAATTGCTGCTGTAGGAGGTATGTTAGTTCCTGCATTATTTTATGTTTTCATAAATTATGGTGATAGTGAAACATTAAATGGGTGGGCAATTCCATCAGCTACCGATATAGCTTTTTCTTTAGGTGTTTTATCTTTATTAGGTAAAAGAGTTCCTTTGTCTTTAAAAGTATTCTTAACTGCATTAGCTATAATTGACGATTTAGGAGCCATAGTAATTATTGCCCTATTCTACTCTGGAGATTTAAGTATTAAGTACTTAACTCTAATGTTGTTGGCTTTTATTGTTTTGTTATTGATTAACAAATTTAATATTAAAAAATTTCTACCTTATTTAGTTGTCGGTCTCTTTCTTTGGGACTTCACTCATAACTCAGGGATCCATGCTACTATAGCAGGAGTTTTGTTAGCAATGACAATTCCTCATAGGAAAAAAGAAAAAGATTTTTCTTTATTAATTAAAATTGAACATGCAATTAGTCCATATGTTGCTTTTGGAATAATGCCTTTATTTGCATTTGCAAATGCTGGTGTATCTCTAGAAGGTTTATCGTTTGCTTCATTACTAGATAAGGTGCCACTAGGAATCGTATTAGGATTATTCCTTGGTAAACAATTAGGTGTTTTTGTCTTCTCATATGTCTCAATAAAATTGAAGGTGGCTCAAATGCCAAATGATACAAGTTGGTATAATTTTTATGGTGTAGGAGTACTTACTGGGATTGGATTCACCATGAGTTTATTTGTTGGAAATTTAGCTTTTGTTGAAAACATGCAATATATGGATGGTGTAAAAATAGGTGTATTAACTGGGTCATTGTTATCCACTTTATTTGGTTATTTTTTGATATTACTCACTCCCAATAAACCGAGTAAATGAGAAAAGTAATATTTCTGTTATCTATAATTATGTTTTTTTTTAAAACTTCAGCTAGTGCAAACTATGAAAAAAAAATTTATGACTTCAGTATAGAGAGTATAACTGGTGAGACAATTAATTTTAAAGATTACAAAAATAAAGTTATTTTAGTTGTGAATACAGCAAGTTACTGTGGATTTACAAAACAATATGATGAATTACAGGAATTGTGGGATTTATATAAAGAGAAAGGTTTGATTGTTATTGGTGTTCCATCTAATTCATTTAATCAAGAAAAAAATAATAATGCTGATATTAAAGAATTTTGTAAAGTAAATTTTAATATTAACTTTCCTATGACGACATTAACTGAGGTTAAAGGCAAAAATTCACATGAAATTTTTAAATGGGCAAAAGAAAATCATGGAAAATCAGCTGTCCCTAAATGGAATTTTCATAAAATTCTAATTAATAAAGAAGGCAAAATAGAAGATACTTTTGCATCAATGACAAAACCAATGTCAAAAAAAATAATTAAAGCTATAGAAAATATCTTATAAGTTTATAGTTAATCCATCATGTGCTGGAATAATATTTTTAGGAAGCATTTTTTTGAGCACCTTATAATCTAATACTGGTGACAAGTTTGTGAGAATAGCTTTTTTAGGTTTAAATTTTTTAATTATAGCTAGTGAAGACTCTAAATTAAAGTGGGATGGATGAAAATTGTACCACAAGCAATCAATGACAAAATATTTTAGATTTTTAAAATACTTATGATCTTTGTTATAAATTTTGCTTACATCACTTATATACGCTAATTTTTTATCAATTATAAAGCAATTTGATTTTACTTTACCATGTTCAACCATAATTGATTGAATACCAATCTTTTTATTATTATTTTTTGTAAATATTTTTTTTGGCAGATTATTAAGTTTTAGTGTTGCAGGATATTCTTTTGAATAACTTTTAAAAATATAAGAAAATGTAGAATTAAGGTATTTAGAAGTATATTTATCAGCGTAAACATTAAGCTGTTTTCTGCTGTTTATATAAAAAGATCTCAGATCATTTATTCCATGAGTTTGATCGCCATGCATATGAGAATATAACACTTTATTAATTTTTTTTATTTTATGTCTTAAAAGTTGTTGACGTAGATCAGGTGATGTATCTATGAGGATATTTTCATCTGTGGTTTTAATTAAAGCTGAACATCTTGTTCTATAATTTTTTTTATTTTCAGGATCGCAGTTTCCAAAAAAACCGTCTGGTCTTGGTACACCCATTGAACTACCACAGCCTAAAATAATAAATTTCATTAATTTGAATTAAAAAATAGTTTATTAAAGTTATCTGTAGTTTTTTTTATAAGATCTTCTTTGGATATATTTTTAATTTCAGCTAATTTTGCAGCAGTAAAATCAATAAATGATGGTTCATTTTTTTTTCCTCTTTTTGGAACGGGTGCTAAAAAAGGACTATCAGTCTCAATTAAAATATTATCCATTGGAATAGATTTGAACGTATCTTGTAAATCCAATGAGTTTTTAAAAGTAATGATACCACTTGCTGAAAAAAATGAATTTAAACTCATTAGTTTTTCTGAGAATTCTTTAGACCCAGTAAAACAATGCATCAAAATTTTAAGATTTTCTTTTTTATATTCATTTAAAATCTCAAAAGTTTCTTTTTCTGCATCCCTTGAATGAATAATTAATGGAATATTAGTTTTTATTGAGGCATCTATATGTTCTTTAAAACTTGCTATCTGTTTGTCTTTTTCGCTATTATTATAATAAAAATCTAAACCAGTTTCACCAATTCCAATAATTTTTGGGTTTTCATTCAGACTTTCAATGATCTGTTTTGAGGTGATAATATTTGTGGAGCTTTCATGAGGATGAATACCAATAGTACCATAGATCATCTCATCTTTCTTAATTAATTCTTTTACTCTAGAAAAACTTTCAAATGAAGTTGAGATAGTTAATAATTTTTCTATACCAATATCTTTAGATCTTTGAAGTACGTTAGATAAGTCGCTTAATAATGGTTCATGATCTAGATGACAGTGTGAATCAATCATTTTTTTTTTCTATTTTTTTAAAAAGTATGTCTATTTTATTTATATCATTGCCTTTTGTTAAATAATCATTATTTGAAACTGTATCAAATTTTATATCTTTTTCCTCAATATCAAAAATCTTTAATGCCTTTAGGGAAGATTTAGGAACAATTGGATACAACAAAAAACTTATTTTTCTGACAATTTCTAATGTAGTATAAACAATAGTATTTAATCTAATTATATCGTCTTTCTTTTTCCATGGCTCTTGATCATTAAAATATTTGTTAGCTTCAAAAAGTGAATTAACAATATAATCGATATAAAAATTTATATTTTGATTGTCAATTTGTGATCTAATTTTATCTAGATTATCTTTATACTTATTTAGTATTAATAAATCCTCGTCATTAAATTTAATTTCTAGTGGAATTTTTCCATCACAATTTTTTATTGCAAAAGCAGTTACACGCTGACATAAGTTTCCATAATTGTTAGCTAGATCACTATTAATACAATCTTCAAGTCTTTCTTGAGATATATTTCCATCATTGCCAAAAGAAACTTCTTTAATTAAATAATATCTTAAAGGATCTAAACCATACTCTTTAATTATTTCAAGTGGATCAAGAATATTTCCTTTGGATTTAGACATTTTTTCTTCACCTGATAGTATCCATCCATGCCCATAAACTCTATTTGGTAAATCAATTTTTGCTGCTAATAAAAAAGCAGGCCAATAAATAGCATGAAATCTAAGTATATCTTTCCCAATTAAATGTATTGAAGCTGGCCAAAATTTTTTAAACAAATCATCATCCGTATCAGGATAATTTAATGCACTTAAATAATTCGTTAAAGCATCAAGCCAAACATATATGACGTGGTTTTTATTATTTGGAACAGGTATGCCCCATGAAAAACTTTTTCTACTTACAGAAAGATCTTTAAGACCACTTTTTACAAAACTAATAACTTCATTTTTTCTAGATTCTGGATATATAAAATCTGGATTAGCTTCATAATAATCTAATAAAGGTTTTTCCCACTTTGACAGTCTAAAAAAGTAGGATTCTTCCTCAATCCATTCAACTGGAGATTTTGATGATATGGCAATTTTTTTTCCATCTACTTCTTCAATTTCATCTTCGTTATAGAAGGCTTCATCTGATACTGAATACCATCCAGAATAATTTGATAGGTATATATCATCGTTTTTCTCAAGTTCATTCCAAAGATGTTGTACTGTTTTTTTATGTCTAGCCTCAGTAGTTCTTATAAAATCAGTATTTGATAAATTCAAAGTGTCTGAAAGGTCTCTAAAGGTTTGACTAATTTGATCACAAAATATTTGAGGCTCCTTCCCTGCTTTTTCTGCAGTTCTTTGAATTTTTAAACCATGTTCGTCTGTACCTGTAAGAAAATGAACTTGATAATCATCAATTTTTTTAAATCTTGCAAAAAAATCTGCGACAATACTTGAATATGCATGACCCATATGAGGTTTAGCTGATGGGTAGTATATAGGTGTAGTAATATAAAAAGTTTTATCCATTTAGTACTTTATCCTCAAATTCAATAAACAATGTTTCCTCATCTAAATTATAAATTTTAGTATTATTAATTTTTTCTAAAAAATAACGATATGACTTTAGTAAACTAATATTTTTACTAGATATATTGCTTCTAAAATAAAGTTCAATAAAAGAATAAATAATTTCAATTATTGATTTATCTTTTTTATAAATTTTATCTTTAATTAGGATTTTTAAAGTTGTATTTAAATCAAAATTAACAAAATCAAAGTTATACTCTTTAGATAACTTAATTAATTTTAATAATTTTCCAGGAGTGGCATAATAATCAAATAACTTATTATTGATTATGGTATTTATATCATCATTTAGTAATTCATTGATAATTCTAATAGACTGATCTTTAGTTAAATTAACTTTGAAATTTAAACATCTGGATTTAAGAGTTGGAAGCACTCTTTTGTTATTATTAATTAAAATAAAATTTATATTTTCATTAGGTTCTTCTAAAATTTTTAACAAAGCATTAATAGAATTTAAGTTTAACAATTCAATATTATCAATTAAAACAAATCTTTTTTTATTATTAAATGAAGATTTGTTAAGTTTTATTATCAATTCCCTAATTTGATTTATATCAATATTTTTCTTTTCTTCTAAAACATCAATTAAATAAAAATTTGGATTAGATTTATTTAGAATAAGCTTGTATGACTTATTATCTGGATTAATTATATTATTTTCATAATCATATGGATGTTCTTCATTTTCCGATAATACAAAATTAATTAAATGATATGTCAATGTTGATTTTCCAATACCTTTTTCGCCAGAAAAAAGAATTTTATTGGGCAAAGTGTTGTTTTTAGATAATTTACATAATTGATTAAAAATTTCTTTGTGCTCAAATAAATTTATTTGAGTTGAGGGATTTAAATTCATTTAATTAATTTTTTAATTTGATTTATAATTAAATCTTCATTTTTTTTTATATCTAAATTAGAATCAATTACTTTGTATGATTTTTTATTCAATGAAGCTAATTTTAAAAAACCTTTTTGAACTTTATTATAAAAATTCATATCAAACTGATCGTACCTATTTAAAGATTTTCTATTTTTTAATCTTTGGAATAGATTCCTTTTATTTACAACATTAAGAAAAGTAAAGTTGACTTTAATGTTTTTCAATAAAAATTTATTTATGATGTTTATAATTTTTAAATCTACACCCATACCATAATGCTGATATGCAATAGTTGAGTCTATGAATCTATCAATCAAAATAATTTTTTTTTTGTAAGATTTTTTTATAAGATTTATGTTTTCACTACGAGCTGCTAAATATAAAAGTAAATCAGTATGTATATTAAAGTTAGATTTTTTATTTAAAATTAATCTTCTTATTTTTTCTGAATTATAACTTCCACCTGGTTCTCTTATCTTTATATAATTAATTTTATTTTTTTCTAAATATTTAGATACTTTATTTATATGATAACTTTTACCACTACCCTCTATACCCTCAAAAACAATGATGGGTTTTTTAGACATCACCCCAAATTAAATAATTTATTGATTTTATTAATCTTGTAAAAAAATTAACTTTTTTAATTTCTTTCGATGAAAGTAAATCATACTCACCAATAAGTTCTTGATCATAAACAACTCTTAGAGTGGCTATTTTTTGATCTTTTTTAATTGGTGCCTCGACTGGACCATCATATTTAACAGCAACCTTTAAAAGTTTTTTTTTCGCTTTTTTTATTGTTTTATAGATATCTTCCTTTGTGTATGCTTCCACACTATTCTCTTTTCCTAACCAAACATCAATTTTATGTAATGGTTTATTAGCTTTAGCTATTTCAACAAGATCATAGTTGGTAAGACCGAATGTAAGTAATTTTGTACTTTCTTTAGATCTAGCATTTTTTGAATTAAAACCACTCCCAACAGCAATCAATCTTCTGCCATTTCTATCTATTGATGATGCTAAAGAATATTTTTCAACAGCTAAATAACCAGTTTTTATTCCATCTGCTCCAAGATTTTTATAAAGCAAAGGATTTCTATTTCCCTGTGTTATTGGATCGCCACCAGTTCTATCCCATGTAAATTCTTTTTCAGCAAACATTTTATAAAATTCAGGGTGTTCTTTAATTAAATATCTAGACATTTTTAAAATATCTCTAACTGTTGAGTAATTGTCGGGATCATTTATTCCTGATGAATTAGAAAAGTTTGTATTATCCATCTCTAATTCTTTTGCTTTGGCAGTCATTAAAATTGCAAATTCTTCTTCAGTGCCTGCTATGCCTTCAGCTAGTGCAATACATGCATCATTACCTGAAGCAACGATAATACCTCTTAATAAATTTTCCACAGAGACCTGATCACCTACCATTATAAACATCGATGAATATCCAGATGTAGATAATCTCCAAGCTTTCTCTGATATTATAAACTTTTCATCTAAACTAAGATCACCTGATTTGATTAAATCAAAAGCAATAATTGCCGTCATTATTTTTGTCATAGAAGCTGGATAAATTGAAATATCTGGCTCTTTCTCATAGAGAATTTCTCCAGAATGATAATCTTGTAATATTGCAGTTCTTGCCTTTACATCAAAATTGGCTTTTGAAATATTTACTAATGAAAAACTAAAAAAAATTACAATTAATAATATTCTAAACATCTTTTAATATTTCTATATTTTCAAAATTTAATATTTTTATTTCATTAAATGATTTTTCTAGTTTTTTTATATCATTAAATGGGCCCAATAATACCCTATATTTGGTTTTAGATAATTTCTTAATTATAGGTTTTTTTATATTTGTCTCATCTTTTATTTTATTAACCATATTTTCTGCTGAGTCTCTGTAATAAAAATCAGCAATCTTTATTGAATATAAAAATGCATGTTTTTTTATTTTAATTTCTTTATTTTTTTCTTTACCCAAATTATCTATAGTAATTCCATCTACTGGAGCTTTTTCAGCTACATTTTTCTCTTCATCAAAAGTCGTTGCCTTTTTAGCAACAAATGTTGAATTTTTTAAAATTAAAACAAGATCAACATATGGTTCCTTAGGATCAAGAGATAGCTCTTCTGCAATTCGTTGAGTAATTACAGAGTTATAGAAAGATGAGAATTTAACATTATTAGAGATTACTTCTGCTATAATTGATTTATCGTTAACAGGATTAGTAATTTTAACAAATGAATTTTTTTTTATTTTATTATGGAAAATTAAAAGAGATCTATTATCAATTTTTTTAGATATTTTTTTTTCTTTTTTTAATTCATCATCATAAATTAAAGCAAATCCAGTATTACTATACTTTTGATCACTAATATAAACTAAGTTTTTATTATTTTGATCAAATTGATTACATGCAGATAAAAAAAGGATAGAAATAATTAATATAAGTTTTTTAAAGTTCATTTTTAAATTTATCTTTTAATGTACAAACGGCTAATGCGAATCGCAATGATCTATTCCATTTTAATATTATCTCATAGTTATCAAATACGATATAAGCTGGATTTAAAGTTTCAGCATCAGGTATGATATCTTTATCTGGTGTTATAATTGCTACCTTTAGAGTATTGTACTTCTTATCTATTTGATCATTATTTTTAATAAATTTTCTAAAATATTTTAATTTTTTTTTATCATGAAGTTTTTTTGCAGAAATGTTCAAATATTTACTTGGAATATTCTCAGATAAATCAATTCTATAAAAACAAGGATTTTCACTCTTCCAACCTATTTGATTTAAATAGTTTGATGCTGAAGCATACGCATCATTATTATTTTTTAAATCTATGTATCCGTTGCCATCATGGTCAATTGCATAATTTTTTATTGTTGATGGCATAAATTGAAAAAAACCAAAAGCGCCTGCCCAAGATCCATATAAGTTTTTGTAATCTATTTGTTTATTTTCTATTAATCGTAAAAGTGTTAATAATTCATTTGTAAAAAATTCTGATCTTCTTTTATCAAAACTTAAAGTTGCCAAAGAGGATAAAATATCCATTTTACCAACATACGTTCCAAAATTAGTTTCTATACCCATTAGAGCTAATAGTAGCTCTCTCTCTATATTAAATTCATTTTCAACATTATTTATTAACGTTGAATTTTTTTCATAGAATTTTTTCCCCAACGAGACTTTTTTTGAAGATGTTCTTTTTGAAATATAAGTTTTAGTATCCTCATAAAATTCAGGTTGATACCTGTCATATTTTATTACGTCTGATAAAAATTTAATATCGGACATAACTCTATCAAAAGTTTTTTCTGAAATATTGTTTTCTAAAGCTATTTTTTTAAAATCTAATTTCCAATTTTCAAATTCTTTATTTATATTAGCAAATGAAAAATTAATAGAAATAAAAATAAAAAATAAAAAAAAATTAATTAGTTTCATGTAAATCCTTCAAATATATAATTACAGCAATCCAAATAAAAATAAAACTAACTAATTTTGTTATTGAAAAAGGCTCGTTGTAATAAAAATACCCTAATAAAAACTGAAAAGTTGGAGTTATATAAAATATCATACCAGTTGGTCCTAAACCGCAGAGTTCAACGCCCCTGACATATAAAAATAAAGGTATGACAGTCATAGGTCCAGCAAGATAAATAAATAGCATCATCGGTGGATCAGATAATCGAAAATCGTTATATCCTTTACTTGCTATTAAATAAAATGCTATCAGTGCAAATGGTAAAATAAATAAACTCTCAATAAGAAGACCTACATCAGTATCAACGTTAATTTTTTTTCTAACAAGATTGTAAAACCCCCAACTTAAAGCAACAATTAAACCAACCCAAGGCAATGATTTAATACTTACAATTATCAAAAAAAGGATAGATAGAATAACTAACAGAATTGAAAAGACTCTTTTTTTATTGAGTTTCTCTTTAAAAAAAAGATAACCGAGCATTACGCTTAAAATAGGCATAATAAAATAACCAAAACTTGCATCTATAATTCTATTCGTTGCAATAGCATATATCCATACACCCCAATTTATAAAAATTAAAAAACCAGAGATAAATAAATAAAATAAATTTGATTTATTTTTTAAAATTTTAAAAAAAATATTCCATTTAGAGAAAAAAAAAGTAGTCAGAATTAAAGTAAACGCTGTCCATAAACATCTATGAACCACTAATTCAATATGCCCAATATAAGCAATATATTTAAAATAAATTACACCAAAAAACCCCCACCAAAAAGATCCAAACCCAGCAAGTAGTAAGCCTTTGTTAAATTCTTTATTCATTGGAAACCATGATGATTGTAATTAATAAGTTTATTAGACTATTTTATGGTTGAATTAAATAATTATAATTATAAAACCTTGCTCACGGAGAGATGGCTGAGCGGTTGAAAGCACCGGTCTTGAAAACCGGCAAAGGGGCAACTCTTTCCTGGGTTCGAATCCCAGTCTCTCCGCCATCATTTTTTTGAATATTCAAAATTCTTATACAATAAATTGATGTTATTATTTTCAAATTCAAAATCGGTTTTAAAACCATTGTAAAAATTATACAAATTAGTGTCATCAATATTAAGCAATTTTTCTAAATCAAGAAGATCATTTTTATTTAAATTATTTATGTATTTTTTTGTAAATGCACCTAAAAGATTATCCATTTCTTTTGTGCCCCTATAATTTGATCGATAAATAATTTTTTTTTTTAATTCATCTATATTGATCATAATAATTAGAATATATTAACTGTTAGTGAATAATAAAACAAATTATCAATATTTATTGTCAGATATAAGTTCTTTAAAAGGTGTAGGAACTAAAACAAAAAATTTATTAAAGAAGAAAAATATTAATAATTTATTTGATTTACTGTGGAAACTTCCAAAATCTTATACAGATAGAGGCTTATCATCTAAAATAAAAGATTTAAAAATCGGTGAAATACAGACTGTAACTATAATTCCACAAAAATATAACTTTCCGCGTATAAGGAAACTACCTAACAGAGTTTTGTGTACAGATGATACGGGTGAAATAGATTGTGTTTTTTTTAATAGTTATGAAGGATATATAAAAAAAATACTTCCATTAGGAAAAGAAATAACCGTAAGTGGAAAAATAGGACATTTTAGGAATAAATATCAAATTACAAATCCAAAATATGTTTCTGAGGATTCTTCATTAATCAAGCAAACTCATAATAAATACTCATTAACTGAAGGTATATCTGAAAAAATATATAATAAAATTTTAAATCAAATTATTTCTAATTTACCAAATTTTAGTGAGTGGCACTCTAAAAATGTTATGTTGAAATTTCAAAATATAAGTTGGAATAAATCCATTAAAGAATTACATAAACCTCAAAATATTGGAAACTATAGATCAAATTTTTATCAAAGACTTGCTTATGATGAAATATTTTCAACATTTCTGGTTAATTCAGAAATAAGAAAAAAAATAAAAAGAATTAAGAAAAAAAAAAAAATAATTAATGCAAATAAACAAAATTTATTAATTAAGAATTTAGATTTTTCACTAACAAATGATCAGAAAAATGCATTAGATGAAATAAATAAAGATTTAAGCTCCCCAAACAAAATGTTTAGACTCTTACAAGGGGATGTGGGTAGTGGAAAAACAATTGTATCTCTATTAGCTGCACTAAATACTATAAATTCTGGTTTCCAAGTTGCAATTATGACACCTACAGAAATTCTTGCAAGACAACATTTTAATTTAGCAAAAAAAATATTTCCTAAAAATATTAATTTAGAATTAATTTCAGGAAAGTCAGAATACAGGATGAAAAAAGAAATACTTAAAAATTTAGAAATTAATAAAATTGATATCATTTTTGGCACACACGCAATTTTTCAAAAAAAAGTTATATTTAGAAAATTGGGATTAATAGTTATAGATGAGCAGCATAAATTTGGTGTAAACCAGAGAAAGAGATTGTCCGACAAAGGAGGAGTAGATTGTGATGTACTTTTATTGACAGCAACACCAATACCTAGAACATTAACAATGACAATTTATGGTGATATGGATATTTCTATAATTCGTGAAAAACCTAAAAATAGAAAGCCAATAAAAACATATAGTAAATTAGAAGCAAAAATTGATGATGTTTTAAAATTTGTAAATAAACAAATTAAATTAGGTAACCAAATTTTTTGGGTATGTCCTTTAATTGAAGAATCAAAAAAACTAGACCATACTTCAGCTGTAATCAAATTTGAATTTTTAAAAAAACAATTTCCAAACCAAGTTTCTTTACTTCATGGCAAAACAGATTTAGAAGAAAAAAATGTAATACTTAATGATTTTTTAAATAATAAATTTAAAATTTTAGTTTCTACAACAATAATTGAGGTTGGAATTGATTTTCCAAATGCTAACGTAATAGTAATAGAGAATGCAAATAAATTTGGACTTTCTCAACTTCATCAATTAAGAGGCAGAGTTGGTCGTGGTGAAAAAGAGTCCACTTGTATTCTTATGTTTAAATCTAATTTAAGCGATAACGCAAAAAAAAGAATTAAAATTTTAAAAGACTCTAATGATGGTTTTCTAATATCTGAAGAGGATATGAAATTGAGAGGTTTTGGAGATATTTTAGGTTTTAAGCAAAGTGGAATTAAAAATTTTAAATTAGCAGATCCAATTCATAATAGTGATCTTTTTACATTAGCTGAAAAGGAGATGAGAAGAATTGAAAAATCAAATGAAGATATAGGTAAATTTAAAACTTTGATAAAGTTATATGACAGAGCTGATATAATAAATGATATTGCTTAAGATTTTTTAGTTGAAGTGCCTGCAGACACTATAAATTTAGAAGCTTCTTCAAAAGACATGTTTAAATATATAACATCTTCAACTGGGAACATTAACAAGAAACCACTTGTCGGGTTGGGTGTAGTTGGGACAAAAACATTGATTAAATTTTTCCCTGTTTTATCTGCCATCTCACCTTTATTTTCTTTTGTTGCAAATCCTACCGCCCAAACTCCTTTTCTAGGATATTCTATTAACACAACACTTTTTTTTCCATCATCTTTTTTAGAAAAAGTTTCTGTCATTTGTACTATTGCAGAATAAACTGTTCTTAAAAAAGGAATCCTTTTAAATAAATCGTCGATTAATTTTAATATTCTTTTACCAAAAAAAGAAAGTGATAAACCACCAACCAAAGTAATAAAAAATATTGTAATTAAAATTTCTACACCAGGGATATTAAAAGGTAAGTAGCTGTTAGGGTTAATGTTTTTTGGTATTATATTAGAAGATATACCAATTAAAATTTTACTTAAATATAGTGTAAAACCTATAGGAATTAAGACAACGACACCTGTAATAAAATAATTTCTTAATGTTAGTGAGATAGATTTTCTTGTACTTTTTTTTGACATATTTTTAATTAACTATAACTAGCATTAATAACAAAAAGAATTGCAATGACGAATAATACAGATAAAATTTTGTTGTTGAGATTCATATGATTAAATTATTATCAATTTTATAAAGAAATGAATAGAAGAAAATTTTTAGGATATATTGGATGTGGCTGCGGTAGTTTGCTTCTTCATTCATGCACATCAGTTCCAATTACAGAAAGAAAACAATTAAAATTAATCCCAGAATCAAAGTTGAATGCACAAGCTGCACAAGTTTATGAGAAAATAAAAGAAAATGAGAAAATGAGTGATGATACTAAAACATTAGATGAGATAAAAGAAATTGGAAAAAAAATGGAAAATTCTATTTCAGAATACTTCTATAGATCTAACCTAGATGATCCAACTATTAATTTTCAATGGGAATATATTTTAATTGAAAAAAAAATTAGAAATGCATGGTGTATGCCAGGAGGAAAGATTGCTGTTTATACAGGAATGTTAGATGTAACAAAAAATAAAAATGGTCTAGCTGCAGTAATGGGACATGAAGTTGCTCATGCTGTTGCAAAACATTCTGTTGAAAGAGCAAGTAGAGCAACTTTATTAAATACGAGTGCAAGAATTATCGATATAGCAAGCGGAGGTGTATTGTCTGATATTAATAGAACTACAGGAATGAACACTGTTGGAATGCTAACCAAACTTGGAATAATGAACCCGTTTAATAGAAAACAGGAAAGTGAAGCTGATTACCTAGGTATGATTTTTTCTTCATTATCTGGTTATGATATAAGAGAAACAATTCAAATTTGGGAAAGAATGAAAAAATTCAATAAAGGAAAAGAACCACCTGAATTTATGAGTACGCACCCATCATCTGATACAAGAATCAAACAACTAAATAAATGGATGAACGAGGTAATTATAGATTATCCACCAATTACATTTTCGTAAAATTTATTTTAAATTAATATAACAAATATTACTATATTGAGTATTTAGTTCATTATTTATTTTTTTATTATTTTTTAATTTTTTAAAAATTGGATTTTTAACGTTATATTTATTAGGAATTTTTTCATCAAAATTAGTTAAAATTTTATTAAATCTTTTTTTATAATTAAATTTAGTCAACGGTGGAAATTCGTAATAAAATTTAATTTGCTTTCTTAAATCATCAAATTTCATCTTAAGTTTTTTATCTATCAATTCCGGATATATAATTTTTAAAAATGTAAATTTAAAAATAACTTTTATCTTATTTTTAAATTCATTTTTAAAATATCTAATAATAAATTTAATTAATCTTCCAACATTAGAATATTTAATGAATTCTCTTTTTATTAAATACTGATTTTCATAAATCATCTTTGGTGTGTAATAACTAATGTGATTATTTGGAAGATTGTCATCAAATATTAAATGTTTAAATTGATTTTTTTTTAAAAAATCTAACCTTCTTGAAAAACAAACATGATCATCAAATATAATTAATGTTTTATTTTTATTTAATTTATTCCATTTGTATTTTGAGATATCTTGATTTAAATATTTTACATCATTATAGATTACTTCTCTATTAGATAAATCAATATCTATTGAAAAAATTTTAACATTTTTTAATGACGCTTTAATAAGCCACGTAGTCTGTCCCTTCCAAACTCCAGATTCAATTACATGCGTAGGTTTAATTTTTTTTAAAAAACAATACAAAGCAAAACAATGATCAATTTTCATTCCACTATAATTATTTTTAATAGGTTTAGTTTTATAGATTTTTAAAAATGAATAGAATTGTTTTTGTAAATATGAAGTTTTAAACATTTAATTAATGGTGAGCCGTGATGGACTCGAACCATCGACCCATTCCTTAAAAGGGAATTGCTCTACCAACTGAGCTAACGGCCCATTAAAAAATTCATTTTTTTAAATGAACATTGTTTGTATACAGATAAATTTTTATTTTTCAATTCGTTGAATTAAAAAGTTTTAATAGATTTAGCTTGTTAAATTGTGGGTTTTTAACTAATTAACTAAACAAAATAGCACACTTCTAATAACTACAACTTATCAATGTATTTATCATGAAATTCATTAAAAGTTCCAGAATTGATATTTTTTCTAATTTCTCTCATTAGTTCTTGATAAAAATTAATGTTATGTAGAGTTAATAACATTGAGGCTAAAATCTCGTTTGTATTAAATAAGTGATTTAAATAATTTTTGGAATATTTGTTTAAGTTAAGATTTTCACAATTAGAATCAAGAGGAGAATTGTCTTTTTGATATTTATTATTTTTTATATTTATTCTTCCATTCCAAGTAAATGCTAAACCTGTTCGTCCAGATCTGGTAGGTAATACACAATCAAACATATCCACACCTCTTTTGACGGCACCTAAAATATCTGATGGTGTTCCAACGCCCATCAAATAGTGAGGTTTTTCTATAGGTAAATATTCTTTGATATAATCTAAAACATTAAACATTTCATTTTGTGTCTCACCTACTGCTAATCCTCCAATAGCATAACCATCAAAACCAATTTTAACTAATTCTTCCATTGATTTTAATCTTAAATCTTTAAATAACCCTCCTTGAATGATACCAAATAATGCTTTATGAGGATTACTACCGAAAGCTACTTTAGATCTTTCAGCCCAGTAAAGTGATAAATCCATTGATTTTTTGATAACATCATAATCATTAGTTTTTTTTGGACATTCATCCATAATCATTACTATGTCAGAATTTAAACCCAACTGTATTCTGATGCTCTCCTCAGGGCTTAAATAAAATTTTTTACCATCAACATGAGAATTGAATATGGCACCCTTCTCTCTATCAATTTTATTCAATTTTGAGAGAGACATTACTTGAAAACCACCCGAGTCCGTTAAAATAGGTAAATCACAATTCATAAAATTATGAAGTCCACCAGCAGATTGAATTCTTTTAACACCTGGACGGATCATTAGGTGATATGTGTTTGAAAGTATTATTTCTGATCCAGTTTTTTTTATATCATCTATCGTACAAGCTTTTACTGTAGCTTGAGTTCCTACAGGCATAAAAGCAGGTGTATTTATATTACCGCGATGTGTTTCGATCAAACCACACCTAGCAAACTTATCTTTTTTTAAAACATTAAAGGCAAATTTTTTTAATGCCATTAAAAAATTTATTGGGATTTGAAACTAATAATTTTATCTGGATCAGTTACAGCACCATTATTATTTTGATCACCTCTTTTTATTTTATCAACAAATTCCATTCCCTCTATTACTTTTCCAAAGACTGTGTATTGTCGATCTAAAAATGGAGCTGGTTGAAAACAAATAAAAAATTGACTGTTTGCACTATCTGGGTCTTGAGCTCTTGCCATAGATAAAGTTCCTCTGTCATGAGGGATACTATTAAATTCTTGCTTTAAATCAGGAAAATCGGATCCACCCATTCCAGCTCTTCTAAGATCAAACTCTTTAGATTCTGAATTTCCAAATTTTACGTCACCTGTTTGAGCCATAAATCCATCAATAACTCTATGGAAAACAACATTGTCGTATTTACCACTATTTCCTAATTCCTTAATTCTTTTTACATGATTCGGCGCAACATCTTCAAATAATTCAATTTTAACATCACCATCTTTTAATTTTAATATCATTATATTCTCCTCAGCTATTGATTGATTAGTAATTAAAAAAAACAAAATTAGTATTTTAATAAAAATTTTATTCATATTTATCTTTTAATGATTTAATTGTGCTTTTTGTAGTAAATTTTTTTATATCACCTTTTAATTTAACAATCTCTTTAACCAATCTTGATGAAATGATTTGATTTTCTACATCAGACATTAAAAAAATTGTTTCTATATTTTGGTTCAATTTTCTATTCATGCCAGCTAATTGAAATTCGTATTCAAAATCAGATACAGCTCTTAATCCTCTTAAAATTATATTTGATTTATATTTTTTACATAAATCAGTAGTTAAAGATCCAAAAGAAACAACTTTTATTTTTTTTCTATTTAACTTTAGATCTTTAAACAAAGCTTTATTTACTATTTCTATTCTTTCATCAGAACTAAATAAATAATCTTTGTTACTTTCGTCTGAGACACCTACTACTATCTTGTTAAACAATTTTAATGATTTTTTTATTACATCTATATGTCCAAAAGTAATTGGATCAAATGTTCCGGGATAAATAGCTATTTTACTCATTAAATTAAATTATCATCAATTTTAATTGCTGAAACAACTTTTTCTTCTCCTGATAACTTAATTATTCTAACACCTTGGGTATTTCTACCTGCTGTTCTAATTTCTTTAACCGCAACTCTTATAACCCTACCTTTGTTAGTAGAAATTAAAATTTCATCACCTTCAAAAACAGGAAAAGATGAAGTAATATTCCCATTTCTTGGTGAATTTACTATTCCTATAATGCCTTTTCCACCTCTATTAGTAACTCTGTAATCTATATGTGAAGTCTTTTTACCATAACCATTCGCACTTATTGATAAGACAAATTTCTCTCTTGCTTTTAATTCAGATTTTTCATCTTTTGATTTTTTTCCATTTTTATTAATTTTATCATTATCAATAACAGACAAAGATACTATTTGATCATTTGGTGCTAACTCTATTCCCTTAATTCCTTTAGAAGATCTACCTTTAAAAACTCTTAGTTTCTTAGCTTCAAATCTAATACATTTTCCAAATTTTGTACTTAAAATTACATCTTGATCATCTTTACAAATTTTAACACCTACGATTTTATCATTATTATCTAATTTCATTGCAATTTTTCCAGATGCATTAATTGATGAAAAATCTTCTAGACTATTTTTTCTTACTTTTCCCTGTGCTGTAGCAAAAATTATTTGATAATTTTTTAGATCTGTTTCTTCCTCAGGCATTGGCATAATTGAGCTTATAGCTTGGTGACTCTTTAAGGGTAAAATATTAAATAAAGACTTCCCTTTTGATGATGATGAGCCCTCTGGGATTTTCCATGCTTTAATCTTGTAAACTAAACCTTCAGTAGAAAAGAATAGAACTGAAGTATGAGTATTTACTGATAGTGTTTGGACAACAGAGTCTTGATCTCTAGTTGTTATACCTGATTTTCCCTTCCCACCTCTTTTTTGTTTTTTTACTCCATCTAAGGAACCTCTTTTTATGTATCCTTGCAAAGTGACTGTAATTATTACTGATTGTTTTTGAATAGTTTCCTCAATATCATAATTTAAAACAGCATCTATAATTTTAGTTCTTCTTGGTAGTGCAAATTTCCCTTTAATATTTTTTAATTCTTCACTGATTACTTTTAAAAGTTCTTTTTTTGATGAAATAATCTTTTTATATTTGGTGATTAATTCAGCTAATTTTTTAATTTCAACTTCTATCTCATTTATTCCTAATGCAGTTAATTTTTGAAGTCTCAATTCCAAAATAGCTATAACTTGTGCGTCTGATAAAGAATAAAGGTTTTTACCTTTTTTTCCCTCTATTAAAGAAATTAATTTTTGAGATTTATTTATTTTCCATTTAGTTTTTAGAATTGATATTTTAGCATCATCAGGTGTTTTAGATGATCGAATAATTTTTATTATTTTATCTAAATTTTCAACTGAAACAGATAATCCTATAAGTATATGGGCACGTTCCTCTGCTTTTTGAAGATCAAATTTAGTTTTCTTAATTACTACATCTTCTCTAAAAGTTAAAAAATTAGATAAAAAATCTTTTAGTGTGCAAGTTTGTGGTTTTCCTTCGACAATAGCTAAAGTATTAAAACCAAACGAACTTTCTATTTGAGTATTTTTATATAATTGTCTCTTTATTGTTTCTGGTTCTACACCGTTTCTTAAATCTATTGCTACCCTGATACCTTCTCTGTTCGACTCGTCTCTAATATCCCTTATACCTTCAATCTTTTTTTCTCTAACTAATTGAGCAATCCTCTCATTTAAAACAGATTTGTTAACTTGATATGGTATTGAGGTTATTACAAGTCTTTCACGTCCATTTTTTTGTTGTTCAATTGAGATCTCACCTCTTATCTTAAAGGATCCTCTTCCATTGTTATACCCTTGTTTAATTATATCTTTACCTATAATTACACCACCGGTTGGAAAATCTGGACCAGGTATATGTTTCATTAACTCTCTAATTTTAATATCTTTATTATTTATTAAGGCCAAAGTACCATCAATAATTTCACCTAAATTGTGAGGAGGTATACTTGTTGCCATACCAACAGCAATACCACCAGCTCCATTTACTAATAAATTTGGAAACTGTGCTGGTAAAACACTAGGTTCTTTCTCTGTTTCGTCATAATTGCTTTTAAAAGAAATTGTATTTTTTTCAATATCATCAATCAGATATTGAGAAACTTTTGACAATCGAGTTTCTGTATATCTCATTGCTGCAGCAGGATCTCCATCTATAGAACCAAAATTTCCTTGACCTTGAATTAACGGTAAGCTCATTGAGAAGTCTTGGACCATTCTAACTAAAGCATCATAAACAGATTGATCACCATGAGGATGGTATTTACCAATAACATCTCCAACTATTCTTGCAGATTTTCTAAATTGTTTAGACCAATCATATCCACCTTTGTACATTGCATATAAAATTCTTCTATGAACAGGTTTTAAACCGTCTCTTACATCAGGAAGTGCACGACTTACAATTACACTCATTGCATAAGAAAGATATGATGAGCTCATCTCATCATGCATTGAGATTAATTTTATATTTTTATCTTTAAACTCTTCAGTGTTTTTCATAGAATTTAAAATGGAATTTCATCATCCATATCAGACACTTGTGAAGAATCCTCAATGTTATTTTGCTGAGTTGTATCATTTTGAATTCCACCACCAGAATTTCCCCCACCTAACATTGTTAGTGAAGAATTATATCCTTGTATAACTATTTCAGTTGAGTATTTATCTTGACCAGATTGTTCATCTTTCCATTTTCTAGTCGTAAGTTGTCCCTCAACATAAACTTGAGCACCCTTTTTTAAATATTGTTGAACAACATTTACTAAACCTTCGTTAAATACAACTACACGGTGCCACTCTGTTTTCTCTTTTTTTTCACCTGTGTTTTTGTCTTTCCAAGATTGACTTGTTGCAAGGCTTAATCTAGCAACACTTTTACCATTTACCATTTGCTTAATTTCAGGATCTGCGCCCAAACGACCAATTAATAATACTTTATTTAAACTTCCAGCCATAATATTTAATATTTGTTAAATTAGTTAATTAGAATTATATCACAATTCTTCTGAATATTAATTTTATTAACTCAAAGCAACTAAAATTATGATGAAAAAGATAGTTATTAAGGGCGCTAAAGAACATAATTTGAAGAATGTTACTGTAGAGATTCCAAAAGACAAATTTGTGGTCATAACGGGTCTATCAGGTTCAGGAAAATCATCTTTAGCATTTGATACTATCTACGCGGAGGGTCAAAGAAGGTATGTAGAAAGCTTATCTGCCTATGCACGTCAATTTTTAGATAAAATGAAAAAACCAAATGTTGATTTAATTGAAGGATTAAGTCCAGCTATTGCAATAGAACAAAAAAATACATCAAAAAATCCAAGATCTACTGTTGCAACTGTAACAGAAATTTACGATTACATGAGGGTGTTATATGCAAGAGCAGGGATCCCCTATTCACCATTTACAGGTAAACCAATAACCTCTCAAACAATTACACAGATAGTAGATTTGGTTAAAAAATTGCCGAAAAAATCAACGATATATATTTACGCTCCAGTGGTAAGAGGTCGTAAAGGTGAATATAAAAAAGATATTTTAATCTACAAGAGAAGAGGATTTAGAAAAATTAAAATTGATAATGTTTTATATGATATTGAAAAATCACCTAATCTAGATAAAAAACTTAAACATGATATTTCAATCCTAGTTGATAGAATAATTTTAAATTCAAAACTAGGAAATAGATTGGCTGAAAGTATTGAAACAGCTGTAAATTTATCTAACGGTTTAGTTTTTGTGGAATATGAAGATGAAACACTTCCTCAAAAATTCAGAAAAATTGAAAAATTAATTTATTCTACTAAATTCGCTTGCCCTGAAAGTGGTTTTACAATTGAGGAAATTGAGCCAAGACTTTTTTCATTTAACAGCCCCTATGGAGCTTGTGAAGAATGTGAGGGAATTGGAATGAAATTAAATGTTGATCCAAATTTAGTTGTTCCTGATGATAGAAAAAGTTTAGCAGATGGAGCAATTGAACCTTGGTCAAAATCAACTACATTATATTATGCTCAAACTTTAGCATCTTTAGCAAAACATTATGGTTTTTCTTTAGATGAAAAATGGAAAAAATTACCCAAAAAAATTAAAGATATTATTCTTTATGGTTCAGATGAAGACGAAATTAAATTTAATTATGATGATGGATACGAAAAATATTCTTACAAAAAATCCTTTGAAGGTGTAATTAATAATCTTGAACGAAGATTTCTAGAATCTGATAGCGAATGGAAAAGAGAGGCCATTGCTGAATATCAATCAGATACTGCATGTGAAGCATGCAATGGTGACAGATTAAAAGAGGAAGCTTTATGTGTAAAAATAAATGATCTAAATATTAGTGAGGTAACAAAAAAATCTATTTTAGATGCAGCAGAATGGTTTAAAAATCTAGAAAATAATCTTGATAAAAGACAATTTAAAATTGCCGAACATGTTCTTAAGGAAATTAACGAAAGATTAAATTTTCTTTTAAATGTTGGTTTAGATTATTTAACATTATCCAGAGAATCTGGAACTTTATCAGGTGGTGAAGCTCAAAGAATAAGATTAGCTTCACAAATTGGATCAGGTTTGACAGGTGTATTATATGTTTTAGACGAGCCTTCTATTGGTTTACATCAAAAAGATAATGTTAAACTAATTAATGCATTAAAAAGATTACGAGATCTTGGCAATACAGTTATTGTCGTAGAGCATGACACTGAGACGATGGAAAATGCAGATCATATTATTGATCTTGGCCCTGAAGCCGGTAGTAATGGTGGTGAGATAACTGCACAGGGATCATATGATGAAATTAAAAAAGATAAAAATAGTATTACAGGTCAATATCTTGCAAATAAAAAAACAATTGAAATTCCAAAATCACGACGTTTAGCTAAAAATGGAAGATTTGTAGAAATCAATGGTGCAAGCGGAAATAATTTAAATAATGTAAATCTTAAAATTCCAACTGGAACCTTTACCTGTGTTACTGGTGTCTCAGGTAGTGGAAAATCTACTTTAATATTACAAACATTGTTTCATGCTTTAAACTTAACATTAAATAATAAAGCAAGAAAAGCACCTAAATCATTTAAAGGTTATAAGGGTGTAGAATTAATCGATAAAATAATTGATATTGACCAATCTCCTATTGGAAGAACCCCTAGATCAAATCCAGCAACATATACAGGGGCCTTTGGACCCATTAGAGATAGGTTTGCAAGCCTGCCAGAGTCCAAATCTAGAGGGTATAAACCAGGAAGATTTTCTTTCAATGTTAAAGGAGGTAGATGTGAAGCTTGTGAGGGTGATGGTGTAATTACGTATGAAATGCATTTTTTACCTGATGTTTATATACAGTGTGACGAATGTAAGGGTACCAGGTACAATAGAGAAACTTTAGAAATTAAATTTAAAGGTAAAAGTATTGCTGATGTTTTAGATATGTCTGTTGATGAGGGGTGTGAGTATTTTGAAAATATATCTAATATAAAAACAAAATTGTTAACTCTTAAAAAAGTTGGGTTAGGTTATATAAAAATTGGTCAACAAGCAACTACACTATCAGGAGGTGAGGCGCAACGAATTAAGCTTGCAAAAGAACTTTCGAAAAGATCAACAGGAAGAACTATGTATATTTTAGATGAACCAACAACAGGTTTGCATCAACATGATATTAAAAAACTTTTAGAAATACTTCATACATTTGTAAAACTTGGGAATACAGTAGTTGTCATTGAACATAATTTAGATGTAATTAAAACAGCAGATTACATTGTGGATATGGGTCCTGAGGGTGGTGTAAAAGGTGGAAAAATTGTCGCCGAAGGAAAACCTGAAGAAGTATGCAAAGTTAAGGATAGTTATACCGGTCAATTTTTAAAACCTCTATTAGCTTAGATTTAACAACTTAAAAATATCAAAAAATTAGTGTATAGTTATGAAGAATCATGAGTAATTTATTGTCATCATTATCAAAAACAATTCACACATCACTTGCGTTAGCAATAATATTGTTTTTAGGACTATTTTATTTAAACGATGGGATAGCTTTTGATACATTATTCTGGAGCTGGTTGTTTAGATATATACATGTGATTGTTGCAATTATGTGGATCGGATTATTGTGGTATTTCAATTTTGTTCAAATTCCAAACATGGGAAAAATTCCAGATGAACAAAAACCAGCCATTGGCAAAGTAATTGCCCCTGCTGCATTATTTTATTTTAGATGGGCTGCAGCGTTAACTGTACTTTCAGGTTTAATTCTTGCTTATCTTAATGGATATCTTCATGATGCAATGACTTTAAGTCTTGGGTCAGGTGTACCTAAGCACACCGCAATTGGGATTGGAATGTGGCTAGGAATTATAATGGCATTTAATGTATGGTTTGTAATTTGGCCAAATCAAAAAAGAGCTTTAGGAATAGTTGAAAGTGATCCAGAAATTAAAGCTAAATCAGCTAAAACTGCAATGCTATTCTCAAGAACAAATACTTTGTTATCATTACCAATGTTACTTACAATGGTAATAGCTCAGAATTTATATTAAATTATTTTTTATCCTCTTCTTCTCTAAGAACAGTTTTTTGTGAAACTCTTAGTCTAACCAAAACAGTATTAGCTATATAAATTGAGGAATAAGTACCAAAAAAAACACCGAGTATCATTGCAAGTGAAAATCCTTTTAATATTTCTCCACCAAAAAAATAGATCGCTAATAAAGCAAGTAAAGTAGTTGCAGATGTTATAATAGTTCTTGATAACGTTTCATTGATTGAAATATTAGTTAATTCAAAAATTTTTATATCTGAATATTTTCTTAAATTTTCACGCACACGGTCAAAAATAACTACCGTATCATTCATTGAATACCCAACAATTGTTAACACCGCTGCTATAATTGATAAATTTATTTCTAAACTAAATAGAGAAAAAATTCCTAGAGTTACAATTACGTCATGGAACAAAGCTAAAATTGCACCTAGACTAAACTGCCATTCAAATCTAATCCAAATGTAAATCAACATTAATGCTAAAGACAAAGATATTGCTATTACCCCTGATTTTAATAATTCGGCACTAACTTTTGGACCAACATTTTCAACTCTTCTAAAATCATAATTGTTTCCAAAAGATTTATCTAAATTAGCTTTAATTTCCTCAATAATGTTCTTTTTGTTGTCTTTATTTTCAAATTTTACTAAAAAATCAGTATCATTTCCAAATTTTTTGACTGAAACATCTCCTAATTCCATTTGATTAAATCTATCCCTTAATGAACTAACATTTATTTTTGAATCTGAAGCTCTTAATTCAATTAATGTACCACCTTTAAAGTCTATACCGAAATTAAGCCCTTTAAATATTAACAGTAATAATGAAACAAGAATTAAAACTGATGAAAGTAAATTAAAGTGGTTATAAAATTTATTAAAAGCAATCATTAGATTAATTTTTCCTTATCTTTATTTCTTGATACATAAATACTAGTGAATAATCTTGCTATAAAATAGACTGAAAATAGTGTTGTAAATATTCCAACCCCTAAGGTTACAGCAAAACCTTTAACTGGACCTGAACCCATAAAAAATAAAATAATTGCAGCTAATAATGTAGTAATATTGGCATCTAAAATTGCTGTTCTTGATTTGGTATAACCACCATCAAAAGCTAAAATGTTATTAGTCTCATCTTTTAGTTCCTCTTTAATTCTCTCAAAAATTAAAACATTTGCATCAACTGCCATACCTACAGTTAGGATAATCCCTGCAATACCAGGTAATGTTAAAGTAGCTTCAAATAAAGTTAAAACACCCAAAAGAATAAATAAATTAACTATTAGTGTTACATTGGTAATTAGTCCAAAAATTTTATATTTTACGAACATAAAAATTATTACCAACATAAAACCTATTGCTAAAGCAATCATTCCTGCATTAATTGAGTCTTGTCCAAGATCTGGTCCCACTGTTCTTTCTTCAATTATTTCTAAAGGTGCTGGTAATGCTCCTGATCTCAACAATAAAGCTAAATCAGTTGCTGTTTGAAAAGTGAAGCCACCACTTATCTGGCCAGACCCACTGGCAATCGTATCTCTAACTACAGGCGCACTAATAATTTTACCATCTAAAACAATTGCTAATTGCTTTCCAATACCAGTTGATGTTGCCTTACCAAACCTTTTTGCACCTACTCTATCTAGAGTAAATGAAACAATTGTTTGGTTAGCTTGTGTGTCCATTTTTGGTTGAGCATCAAGTAAATTTTCACCACTTATTATAATTCTTTTACTAACTGTGGCTTCTTCTAGACCATTTTCAAATTTTAACTTTTCAACTCCAAAACGGTCATTGTCGTCATTTGTTACAAATCGAAAAGTGAGGTTTGCAGTTTTACCAAGTAATGATTTTATTCTCATTGGATCATCTAATCCAGGAAGCTCTACTAAAATTCGGTTGTTTCCTCTTTTAAGTATGTTTGGCTCATTAGTTCCAACCTCATCTACTCTCCTTCTAACTATTTCTATAGCTTGATCTTGAGAAGAAGTTTTAAGTCTAATTAAACCCTGTCTTGAAAAATTAACTTTAAAATTTAAACCTGTATCTTCAATTTCTAACTGATGTGATTTAAATCTTGGGTAATAAGGGTTAAGGTCACTATTTTCATCTTGGAAAACATCTAAGACAGATTGCTTATCATTATCTGTTACATTAAAAAAAATATTCTGATTATCTATTTTTATATTGTTGATTTTAATATTTTTTTCTTTGAAGTAATTTCTAATTGTTGTTGTTAAGTTTTGTAATTTTTGTTCAATTACAGGTTCGTTATCAATTTCAAGTAATAGATATGATCCACCCTGAAGGTCTAATCCTAGATTAATTTTTTTATCAAAAAAATTGTCATCAAATTTAAAAAGATTTGATGAAGCAATTAAAATAAATAAAACTGAAAAAAGAGTTATAAATAAAATTCTTAACTTAGAGAAATAAAGCACTTAACTAAAAATAATTATTTTTTAACTTCTTGAGTATTTGTATTAACAAGACTTTGAATACCAGTTGATTTAACTATCTCAACCTTTACGTTTTCAGCAATTTCTACTTCAACTTTATCATTATCAATTAGTCTCTCCACTGTACCTGTAATTCCACCAGAAGTAACAACCTTGTCACCTCTTTTTAGACTTTCAACCATTGCCTTATGCTCTTTAACTTTTTTTTGCTGTGGTCTGATTAAGAAAAAATAAAAAATAACAAAAATTAAAATTAACGGTATAAATTGTCCTATTCCTGAGCCTTCCATAAATCTCCTTATAAATTATGTGAATATTTATACTATCTATATAATTAAAACAACTTTATTTAGCTGAAATCAATTCCAAATTATTCATATACGGTCGCAATACCTTTGGAACAATAATCGAACCATCTTTTTGTTGATAGTTTTCTAGTACAGCAATTAAAGTTCTGCCCACAGCTAAACCACTTCCATTTAATGTTCCAACAAAAACAGTTTCCTTATTATTATTTTTATATCTTGATTTCATTCTTTGGGCCTGAAATGTTGAGCAAGAAGAGCATGATGATATTTCGCGATACTTGTTTTCTGATGGTAACCACACTTCAATATCATAGGTTTTTTCAGCACTGAAACCCATATCACCCGAACATAAAATTACTTTTCTATATGGTAATTCTAACTTATCCAGTATATCTGTTGCACAGTTTGTCATTCGCTCTAATTCTTCAAGACAATTTTCTTTTTCAACAATACTGACCATCTCAACTTTATAAAATTGATGTTGCCTAATCATTCCTTTGGTATCTTTTCCATAACTACCTGCTTCTTTTCTAAAACATGGAGTTGAAGCAACAAATCTCATTGGTAAATCTTTTTGGTCAACAATTTTATCCTTAACAATGTTTGTTAAAATTACTTCAGCAGTTGGAATTAAAAATTTTCTATCAGATCCTTCATCAAATTTTATTTCAAATTGATCGTTTTCAAATTTTGGTAATTGGCCAGTTCCATACATCGTATTATCAGAAGCAATCAATGGAGGTGAAATCTCTTGATAGCCATTTTGAACAATATGGGTATCTAACATAAAGTTAGATAATGCTCGTTCCAATAACGCTAACTCTTTTTTAACAAATACAAATCTTGATCCAGTTGTTTTTGTTGCAAGATCAAAATCAAGCATACCTAAATTTTCACCAAGTTCGTAATGAGATTTGGGCTTAAAATTAAATTCTGGAACTTTTCCAGCTTTTAAAACTTCTACATTATAATTTTCATCTTTGCCATTTGGAACATCTTGATGAGGTATATTTGGTATACTTGATAAAATATTATCTAATTCAATTTTAGTATTTTTCTGTTGCTCAGCAATCTTTTCTAATTCAGTAGAGATTTCTTTAGATTTTTTGAATAAACTTTCATCTTTAGATTTTGAAATATCTTTTTTTTCTTTTTCTAAATTTTCTTTCTTTTGAATTAAATCTCTATTTAATTCATCAAGCTTTTTTAAATTATTAAAATCAATTTTAACTGAACGCTTTTCAAGATCTTTTTCAAATTTTGAATAGTCTTTTCTAATTTCTTTTAAATTATGCATCAGTTTTTTCTAAATTTTTGTTTTCTATAAATTTTACTGAAAATATTGATAATTCATATAAAATTAATAATGGAATTGCTAAACCTATTTGAGTAATTGGGTCTGGTGGTGTAAGTAATGCAGCAGCAGCAAATATAATTACAACAACATACTTTCTTCTTTCTTTTAGAAATTGACTGTCAACAACACCTATTCTTGCTAACAAACTTAAAACTATAGGTAGTTGGAAACTTATTCCAAATGCGAAAATTAACTTCATAACAAGTGACAAGTATTCATTTACTTTGGCTTCTAATTGAATTGGTAAACTTGTAGACATCCCTGTACTTTCAAATGATAAAAAGAATTTAATAGCTAGAGGCATTATCAAATAGTAAACAAGCATACCTCCCAAAAAGAAAAGTATTGGTGTTAATACAAGATATGGAAGTATAGCAACTTTTTCATGTTTATATAAACCTGGGGCAATAAATTTCCAAATTTGCATTAGAATAAATGGACAGGTCACGAAAAAAGCTGTGAAAAAAGATACCTTGATATACGTTAAAAAAGTTTCCTGTAAAGCAGTAAAAATAAGCCTTCTATCAGATCCATCATCTTTTACAGCTTGAGCAAATGGATCAACTAAAAAACCGTATATATGTTCTGCAAAAATATAACAAATAACAAAAAAGATTATTAGAAATATAAAACTATGTATTAATCTTTTTCTTAATTCTGTTAGATGGCTAACAAATCCACCTTCATTTTCTTCATTGCTCATCTTTTTTTGTTTCTTTTTTTATTTCATTATCAATTTTTTCATCATCAATATCTAAATTAGAAACTTCATTTTGAATATTGCTCACATATCTTTTTGCAGTACCTATCCAAGAACCTGCTTTCTTTAACATGATTGGAAAATCTTTAGGGCCAAGAACAACAATTGCAATGCCAACAACAATTAATATCTCAAACCAACCAATAGTAGGCATTTGATTTAATCTTTGTTTTCTGAGTCTTTATTTTCGTCGGATATATTTTTTGGCTCTGTATCGTCAGTAACATCTGACGCCATTCCTTTTTTGAAACTTTTAATTCCCTTAGCTACATCACCCATCAGACTAGAGATTTTACCTCGTCCAAATAATAAGACTACTAATATAACTACGATTGCTATTTGCCAAATTCCTATACTCATGAAAAACTTATAACCTTTTTATGCTTAATTTAAAAGTTACTTTTTTGTTAATCTTTCTCTTCTGTATCAAGAGTGCTGTTTAACATCTCGTCAATATTAGAATAAATATCCTCTTTTTTTTCTTCTTGTTTTTCTTTGTAGAATTTTCCAGTTCCAAAAATTGCATTATCAATACTAGAACTATCAATTAATCCAGCAGCACCTAATTCATCAATTGTTGGTAAATCAGATAATTTTTGGAGATTGAAATGACTTAAAAATTCATCAGTTGTAACATACTGGATTGGTCTACCTGGTACATCTTTACGACCTCCTGGTTTAACCCAGTTGAGTTCCATCAATATTTCAAGAGTATTCGTTCCAAATGCAACACCTCTTATTTCTTCTATCTCAGCTCTAGTAACAGGTTGGTGATAAACGATTATGGCTAATGTCTCTACTGCAGCTCTAGAAAGTTTCTTTTCTACTGTCTTCTCTTGTGACATGATATTAGACAAGTTAGGTGAAGTTCTAAATGACCACTTATCTTTAATACAAACTAAATTAATACCACGTTGAGAGTATTCTTGTTGTAACTTCTCTAATGATTTTGCAACACTACCCTTTTTAGTAATTTTGCTTTCAATTGTATCAATATCTAATGGTTCTGCAGCAGCAAAAATAACTGCTTCAATTTGTTTTTCTAAATCAGTTAACCTAGATGGAAATTTAACAATGTTATCTTTTGTAATCTTTTCTTTTTTAATCATTATTTTCCCTCACATAAATATCATCAAATAATTTATCTTGTTTCATAGTTAAATTTCCTTCTTTAACTAATTCTAACGATCCAGCAAATATACCTGCTTTACCTGTTCGTTTATATTTTGAATTACTTTTAAAATTTTGAGGAATTAAATCATCTAATTTTTTCCAATCAATTAATTTACCGAAAAATTCTCTTATTGTTTTAATTCCATCTTCTGTAGTAAAGACAGGTAATTTAGGAATATTCATTTTTTGAAAGTCCTTGGTCATAATAATTGTTGAATATGACTTAAGAAGCTCAAATAAACTTAAATTATATTCAGTGCTATAAATAGATCTTATATTTCCTTTCATTCCTCTTGATCGAATTTCTCTTCCTAATCTTTTTCTTTTAAGCATTTGTTCAGAAAGCAATCTTATCAATTCTAGTTTTTTAAGTTGTAATTTTAATTTTTCAGCTACTTCTTGAACTTTAAATTCTTCTTCTGGTGTTCCTGGAAGTAATAATTTAGATTTTAAATACGCTAACCAAGTTGCCATTAATAAATATTCTGACGCAATTTCTAAATTTAAATCTTTTTCTTTTGTAATATAATCGTGAAACTGATCTGCTAACTTTGTAATTGATATCTCTTCAAGATCTACCTTTTGAGCTTTGGCTAAATCTAAAAGGACATCTAAAGGGCCATTATAATTATTTATATCAACATTAAATAATGCAGAATCAGAAATAGTCATGCTCAGATATTAACTTAAAATTTTATAAAATATCGATGTTTTTTTTATTATAAAATTACTGACCTTTGGTGAATTATCACCAACTACCTTCATTTCAGACAATTTACCATTACAATGGAGAGCAAGATTACAACCTGCACTAAACGTTTTAATAGTATTACTTTTTAAATCATTCTTTAAACTTTTCATTGATAAATCATCTGAAATTAAAATGTTTTTAAAACTAATTTTACTTCTAATTAAATTTATAATTTTTTTAGAGTGTGTAGCTGTATTTAACTTATCGATGCTTCGATATATTACATGCGCTGTCATAGCAAAATAACTTTGTTTTTTCTTGAATGGAAAAAAATCATTTTTATTCAAATAACTTAACTTTTTGTTAACTACAGGAGTAAATTTATGACTATCTACCTTAGCTAATCCATGCCCTGGTATGTGTTTCATCACAGTTCCAATGGAATTTTTATGAAAATAATCAATACAAATATCTCCAATTTTAGAGATATTTTTTTTATTTTTTGAAAAAGACCTATCACCAATAATGTTGCTAGCTCCTTTAACTCGAAGATCTAAAACAGGAACAGTATTTATATTAACACCAATTGATTTAAGCAAATACGATGTTTTATCGATAAATAATTTATAAATAATATTAAATTTTTTCTTATCTTTTGTGAATAAATTGCCAAAATATTCAGAAGTTAAATTATCAAATGAAATAATTTTACTTAATCGATTTACTCGTCCACCTTCTTGATCAATTAATATTGGGTATTTTTTGTCTTTAAATATTTTTCTTATTTTATCAGTTAATTTTTTAGTTTGTTCAATTGAACTTATGTTTCTTGAAAATAAAATAACTCCCCATGGTTTATATTTTTTTAAAAAAGTAATCTCTTTGTTTGATAATTTTGATGATTTTAAACCAACAATAAAAGCTCTTCTATTCTTAATCATTCTCTAAAAGTTTCCAAAAATTAAACTTTTTTTTCTTTTTTTTATTTGTTTGCTTAACGTATTCTATTACATTCTTTGTGTCGTTCTCCAAAACAGGTAAATTTTTTGAATATAATTTAATTTTTTCATAGTTATTTTTATAAGATCTGTATGATTTCTTTTTATTTTCATCTGAAAAATAATATCTACCAGTCAAAAAGATAAATAAGGCAATTACAACAATAAAGATTAAATACTTAATTTCTTTTAGCATTACATTTTATCTGGCGTATCTACACCAACTATATCCATTCCTGATTTTACTACGTTAGATATTGCTTTTAAAAAAATTAATTTATCTGGTGAAACTATTTTTTGATCATTTATAAATCTTTTTTCTGGGTTTTGTTTGCCAAGATTCCAATACGAATGAAATTCTGAGGCAAGGTCATATAAATAAACAGGTATTCGATGTGGTTCTAATTTTGTACTAGCTGCATCAATACATTTGGGCCATTCTGAAATCTTTTTTAAAATTTTGATCTCATCACTTGAGTATTCGAAACTATAATCTTCTAATTCAATGTTTGAATTTAAATCTTTATCAATATGTCTAAAGACCGATGAAATTCTAGCATAACAATATTGGACGTAATATAACGGATTATCTTTAGATTTTTCTTTTACAGCATCAAAATCAAAATCTAATTCTACATCACTACTTCTGTTGAGCATAATAAACCTAGTTGCATCTTTTCCAACTTCTTCAATTAAATCATCAACCGTAATGTAGTCACCTTTTCTTTTAGACATCTTAAATGGTTTGTTATCTTTAATTAATTTTACAAGCTGACTAATTTTACAAATCAATTTATCTTTTTTTCCTGATAAAGCTTCAACTGAGGATGAAATTCTTTTGATATAACCAGCATGATCTGCTCCAAGGATATTTATTAAATAATCAAATTTACGATCTACTTTATTTTTATGATATGCAACATCACTTGCAAAATAAGTCCATGTTCCATCTGACTTTTGTAATGCTCTATCTTTATCGTCACCAAAATCAGTAGATTTAAAAAGTAACTGTTCTCTTTCTACCCAGTTTTTATCATCTTCACCAGCTGGAGCCTTAATTTTTCCTTTGTATACAAATTTATTCTTTTCTAAAAATTTTATTACACTCTCTACTTCGTTATTTGAAACAATACTTTTTTCACTAACAAAATTATCGTGGTTAATTCCTAAACTCTTAAGGTTCTTTTTAATTAAAAGTAGCGCCTGTTCTATAGATAAAGCTGTTAACTTATCACTTATTTGCTCATAATCATCAAAATTTAGTTCTGAATTATCCGAAACTATATTTTTTGCAAAATTTACAAGGTAATCTCCTGGATATAGATCAGGGTTATCCTGAGGAAATGTTTCGTTAAATTTTATTTCCCTAATTCTAAAATATACGGATTTTGTAAAATTTATAATTTGGTTACCATAATCATTTACATAATACTCTTTTGTAACCTTATGTTTATTAAATATTAAAACATTAGATATAACATCACCTAGTATAGCTCCTCTACAGTGACCAACGTGCAAAGGTCCTGTGGGATTAGCTGATACAAATTCAACTAAGTAATTATTTTTTTTCTCTTTCTCGTTAATTCCAAATTTTTCAGCGTTATCAATAATTTCTTTAATAAAGTTTGACCAAAAAGATGGCTTAAATTTAATATTTATAAAACCAGGTTTAGCAACGGATATATTGTCTATTTGATCATCGTTATTTTTGATTTCAGGTGCAAGTTTTTCTGCCAATTCTATTGGCGAGGTTTTATTTAGTTTGGATAAAACCATTGCAACATTAGTTGAAATATCACAATCAAATTTTGGAGGTGGTATTTCCGCATTAATACCATTGAAACTTTCTGGAACGATAAGTTGATTTTTTTTACTAAGTTCAACAATAATAGATTTAATTTTATCTAAATATAATTCAAAAATATTCATTTATTATCGTTATAAAGGTTAATTGCGTATCTGTCTGTCATACCAGATATAAAATCTGAAATAGCTCTATATTTGTCTTTAGTCAATTGCTCTTTAGTAAGAAATTTTCTAGGATTTGATTTAATTATTTTAAATAATTTCTTAATTATCATTTTACCTCTTTGATTCTTATTAAGCACTGATTTATTGTCATACATTCTATGTCTTAAAAATGATCTAATTTCTTTTTCTGAATTTTCTATTCTACCTGAAAAAGAAACTATTAATTGATTTGATTTTGATACATCTTTTAATGATTTAATTTTAAATTTTTTAATATTTTTTTCTGTATTACTTAGTAAATCTCTTATCATAATATCTATTGAGTCTCTTATGATTTGGTAAATAGCAATTTTATAATTTTTTTTATTAATTTTATTTTTATATTTTTGATAAATATTTTTGAAAAAATCTAATTCTACTAATTCTTCAAGCTTAAATAGGTTTGCTTTAATTCCATCCTGAATATCATGATTATTATAGGCAATATCATCTGATATTGCTGATATTTGAGCTTCTAATGATGGATACGTATTAAAGTTAATCTTATTTTTGAAAACTTTTGATCCAATTAGTTTGTTGATCATGCTTAGATCATCTACTGGTCCATTATGTTTTAAAAGTCCTTCTAAAGTTTCAAGAGTTAAATTTAATCCAGCAAATTTAAAATATTTATTCTCTAAAAACATTACTATTCTTAGTGTCTGAAGATTGTGATCAAAGCCTCCATAATTTTGCATACATTCATCTAAAGCATCCTCTCCAGCATGACCAAATGGAGTATGACCTAAATCATGAGCAAGACTTAAGGTTTCAGCTAAATCTTCATTTAATTTTAGATATTTTGCAATTGATCTTGCTATTTGAGCAACTTCAATTGAATGTGTAATCCTTGTTCTAAAATGATCCCCTTCTGTGTTAACAAATACTTGGGTTTTATGCTTTAATCTTCTAAATGATGCGCTGTGAATTATCCGATCTCTGTCACGTTGAAAAGGAGATCTGTATTTTGAATTAGCTTCTTTATTAAGTCTGCCTTTACTTTTAAATACGCCTAACAAAGTGTCTTTTTTCATCCTTTAATTTAAATAATTAAGTATTATATTAGTAATATCAGTGTTCAGACATGATTAAAGAAATTAAATTTACGGATAAAGCGTTAAAACAAATAGATAATTTGTTGTCAAAAAAAGACAAAGGATCATTCTTCAGAATCGCTATCAAAGGTGGAGGATGTTCTGGTTTTCAATATGAGTTTACTTTTGATAAATCAAAACAAGATGATGATTTAAATTATCAAAATATTTTAATTGATAAAACTTCTGCTGATTTGCTTAAAGGATCTGAAGTTGATTACGTTTCTGAACTTATAGGTGAACAATTCAAAATATCTAATCCACAGACCAAATCTTCATGCGGTTGTGGAGTTTCTTTCTCACTTTAATGCTCATTTCATCTTGGAATGTAAACTCGGTAAGAGCAAGAATTGAAAATATCAAAAGCTATTTATTAAAATATAAACCTGATATTTTAATGATGCAGGAAATCAAAACTGAAGATGTTAATTTTCCATATGATGATTTTTCATCAATGGACTATGAAAGTCATGTATTTGGTCAAAAAAGTTATAATGGTGTAGCAATTATATCTAAAAATAAATTAAAAAATGTCAAAACAGATTTAATTAAGGATAAGTTAAAACAATCAAGAATAATTTCAGCTGAATTTGAGCATAAGAAAAAAAATATACAATTAATAAATATTTACACCCCTAATGGTAATCCTGTAGATACAGAAAAATATGATTATAAAAAAAATTGGCTTGGTCAATTAATAAAACAATTAAAAACATTATCTAAAAAAAATTCAAATATTATTTTAGCTGGTGATTTCAATATTATCCCTTCAGCAGAAGATGTTTATAATGTTAAAAGTTTTGAAGACGATGCTTTATACAGGCTTGAAATAAGAAAAAAATTTAGAGAAATGATCAATCTTGGTTTTAATGACGTCTACAGACATTTTTATGAAGATAAAGAAGGATATACATTTTGGGATTATATGAGAGGTGCATGGCAAAAAAATAACGGTATGAGGATTGATCATTTTTTAGTTTCAAATTCTATAATTGATCAAATTAAAGATATTAATATTAATAAAGATCCACGTGGAAGAGAAAAGCCTTCTGATCACACACCAATTGAGATTAATTTAGCTTAAAGATTTAATTTTATTTACTAATTCTTCGTTAATATTTCTTGGACCAGTATCCATTCTATTCTTGTGACGTCTTTCTCCAGGTAATCTTACTTCACCCATTGATTTCATTTTTTCAAAAAATTCCTCTGCATGTTTTTGCCAATTAGTACCTGAGGTTTTATTTGGGTTAATTGCTATTATGAATTCACCACCACTTGGAGGACCACCATCATTATTATCTTTGGCAGCAGTTTCAAAACTAAAATTGTCTCCTACTAATGCGCCTGCCATTAATTCTACCATCATTGCAATTGCAGATCCTTTGTAACCACCAAATGGTAATAGAACTCCACCATCAGCAATTTCCCCTGGATCAGTTGTTTCTTTACCATCTTTAGTTAAACCAGTTCCAAGTGGAACTTTGTGCCCCTCTCTTTTAGCAACTTGAACTTCTCCCATCGCCATTGAAGCTGTTGCCATATCATAAACAACTGGTGTTTTACCTGGACGTGGCCAAGCAAACGAAATTGGGTTAGTTCCAAATAATGGCTTAATAGCACCAGCAGGTGCTACAGCAGGCTTGTAAGATGTACAAGCAAATGCAACCAAACCTTCTTCTGCTAATTTTTCTGTTTCAGGCCACATAGCAGCCATGTGATGTGAATTATTTATTGCTAATACAGCAACACCATTTTCTTTTGCTGCTTTTGCTAATTCTGGCAAACCTTTATTTAATACAACGGGTGCTAAACAATTATTACCTTCAACTTTTATTACAGATAGAGATATTTTTTTTATCTCAGGTTTACCCTTACCATTAATCTTTCCGCCTTTAAGACCAGTAACGTATGCTGGCAATCTAAATAAACCGTGTGATACAGAACCATCTCTTTCAGCATTTCTAATTAAGTCTGATAAAATTGATGCTGTTTCATCATCACAACCATTTGCCAAAAGAGTTTTTTTAGCTAGTTCAAATATTTCGTCTAAAGTTAATGAAACTGTGCCCATTATTTTGATTTACATTTTTTACATAAACCAAAAAATTCTAAATTATATTTGCTATATTTCATACCAGAGCTGTCAGCAAAATTAGATAGGTATTTGGAAAGTTTTGTATTACTTATTTCAGATACATTTTCACAACTTTCACAAATCGAAAATGCTGTTGCTTTTGAGATTTGACAGCTAGAATTTTGACACGCGATAAAAGCATTTCTGCTTTCAATTTTATGAATTTTTCCAATTTCAACCAACTTATCTAGGGCTCTATAAACTTGTAATGGAGCTTTAATTCCTTTTTTTTGTACATTAAAAAGAATTGAGTATGCCTTCATTGGCTCCGGTGATTTATCTATTAAATCAAAAATAATTTTTTGGTTTCTTGATAAAGTTTGTTGTTTTTGCATTTTAATATTTTCTATAATACTTCATTAATTTTTCAATTGAATCGTTTGTTTAATTTTAAGTAATGAAATTATAAAGAGTAATAGTGCAGCAGTTATTATTGAAGGACCAGATGGTGTATTAAACTCTAAAGAAGAAAATAGTCCAATAAACACTGATAACAAGCCTCCAATTATCGAAAAAACAACCATCTTTTGAGGAGTATCTGAGATATTTCTAGCCATAGCAGTTGGAATAATTAACATTCCTGTGATCAACAAAACACCAACTAATTTAATTGAAATCGCAATTATAGCTGCCAGTAAAATTGTAAAAATTGCTTTGGCTCTATCTGGATTTAAACCCTCGGCTTCAGCTAATTCATAATTAACGGTTGAGGCAAACAACGGTTTCCAAATAAATTTTAAAACTAATAATATCAATCCTCCTCCAAACCAGATAATAATAAGATCATTCTTGTCAACGGCTAAAATATCTCCAAACAAAAGCCCCATTATATCAAATCTAATAAATGTTAAAAAACCAATTACAACTAAACCAACTGCCAACGATGAGTGAGCAAGCAAACCAAGTAAAGCATCACTAGGTAGATTAGTTTTTCTTTGAAGATGTATTAAAATTAAGGCAATTAATGATGAAATTAAAAATATTGAGACAGCAATATTTAATTCCATAGAATAAGCAATTGTTACACCAAGCAAAGCAGAATGAGCAAGAGTATCTCCAAAATAAGAAAGCCTTCTCCAAACAACAAAACAACCTAGTGGGCCAGTAACTAGAGCAATGCCAATCCCTGCAATTAACGCTCTTATAAAAAAGTCATCTAACATATTAATTTTTTTTTATTTCTCCATCGGTAGTGTGAACGTGATCATGTTTATGTTCATATATTGTAAGTGTTTTTGAAGCTTGTTCACCAAATAAAGCCTTGTACTCTTTATTAAAAGCAACCTCTGTTGGACTTCCACAACAACACACATGTCCATTTAAACAAACAACATAATCAGTCGCACTCATTACAGTATGAAGATCATGAGATATTAATAAGATTCCACAATTTAAATTTGCAGATATTTTTTTTATCAATTCATACATTTCAATCTCACCTGTAAAATCAACTCCTTGGACTGGTTCATCGAGGACAAGTAATTCTGGTTTTTTTGATATAGCTCTTGCTAATAATACTCTTTGAAATTCTCCACCAGACAAATTTCCTAAATTTTTATTTTTAAGATGATATACACCAGTTGATTTTAGTGCTTCATCCACAACGTCATCACTAAGTTTATCTGTTAAAAGCATAAAATCATTAACTCTTAATGGTAACGTCCAATCTATCGAAATTTTTTGTGGGACATATCCAATTTTGTTTGTAAATTTTTCAACCTGACCTTCTATACCTTTATAAAATCCAAGAGCTATTTTAGCAGTTGTACTTTTGCCTGAACCGTTTGGTCCTATTAGGGTAACAATTTTACCCTTTTCAACAGTAAAAGATACGCCTTCAACAAGCCATTTATTATCTTGCTTATATCCAGCATTATCTAATTTTACTAAAATATTATTTTCAGTGCTCATAAAAATCTTGACATGTAAATGTTATATTATTACATAGTGTTATATTATAACAACCAATAAAATATTTTAATTATGACAAACTTAAAAAAAATACCTTTTATCTTTTCAATATTATCATTATTGACATTTTTTACACCAACTAACGCTGATATTAAAGTAGTTGCATCTATTAAGCCCATACATTCTCTTGCAAGCTACCTTATGGATGGTGTTGCTAAACCTGATTTAATAGTCGATGGTTACGCATCTCCACATGGATTTGCAATGAAGCCATCGCATGCAAAGATGTTACAAAATGCTGACTTAATTTTTTGGGTCGGAGAGGATTTGGAAAATTTTTTAGAAAAACCGTTAAAATCAATTGCAAAAAAAGCAGAAAAAATTGAATTAATGGAAATCAAAGGATTGCAAGTATTAAAATTTAGAGAAAGAAATATTTTTGATGATCATGACGATCACGGACATGACGATCATAATGACCATGGCAAAAAGGAAGATGACCATGACGACCACGATCATGATGACCATGGCAAAAAGGAAGATGACCATGACGACCACGATCATGATGACCATGGCAAAAAGGAAGATGACCATGACGACCACGATCATGATGATCATGGCAAAAAAGAAGATGACCATGATGATCATGGACATGACGAACACGGTAAAAAAGATGGTCACGATGATCATGACGACCATGATGGACATGAAGGACACCACCACGGTGAATTTGATCCACACATTTGGCTAGATCCTGTAAATGCCAAAGTTATATTAAAGGAAATGGCTGAACATTTAATTGAAAATGATTCAAAAAACGAGGCTACTTATAAAAGTAACTTGAAAAAAGCTCTTAATGATATCGATAAGCTTACTGCAGATGTTAAGGCTGAGTTAAATAAGAGTGTTGCTTCAATTGTATTTCATGATGCATATCAATATTTTGAAGAAAGATTTAACGTAAATATTTTGGGTGCTTTCACAGTCAACACAGATGTAATGCCGGGGGCAGAGCAATTAAAAGAAATTAGAGAAGTAATCGAGCATGATAAAGTTGCATGTGTATTTTCAGAGCCACAATTTAACCCTGATATTATTAAAGCTGTTGCAAAAGATATGAATATTAAAACTGGAGTAGTGGATCCTTTGGGAGCTACTTTAAATCCAGGAAAATCATTATACTTTGATTTAATAAGAAACATGTCTGCATCCTTTAAAGGTTGCTAATCGTTATTAATGGAAAACAAGCACCAAGTTCCTGTCACTGTCTTAACAGGTTTTCTTGGTGCTGGAAAAACTACGCTTCTAAATAGAATTCTTACAGAACAGCATGGTCAAAAGTACGCTGTTATTGTAAATGAATTTGGTGAACAGGGTATTGATAATGACCTTGTAGTGGATGCTGATGAGGAAGTTTTTGAAATGAACAATGGCTGTATATGCTGCACAGTCAGAGGTGACCTAATTAGAATACTTAGTGGTTTAATGAAGAGAGCTGATAAACTTGATGCAATTATAGTTGAAACAACAGGTTTAGCAGATCCAGCTCCTGTAGCTCAAACCTTCTTTGTAGATCAAGATGTGGCAAATAAAACAAAACTAGATGCAATTGTTACAGTTGCTGATGCAGTTCATCTAAGCTCACAAATTGAAGATCATCACGAAGCTGAGGAACAAATTGCTTTTGGTGATGTAATATTACTAAACAAAATAGATCTTGTGAAAGATGAGAATATAGACGTAGTAACAAAGAGAATTCGTAAAATTAATCCTTTTGCTAAAATTATTAAAACAACAAAATGTGGAGCACCACTAAAGGAAATTCTTAATCTTGATGCTTTTAGTTTAAAACGTATTCTAGAGGTAGAACCAGATTTTCTAGAGTCAGATCATGATCATGAACATGATGATGATGTTACAAGTTTATCATTCGTATCTGATAAGCCTCTAGACATGGAAAAATTTCAAAACTGGTTTGGAAAACTTTTACAGACAAAAGGTCAAGATATTATGAGAACTAAAGGAATACTTGATTTTAAAGGTGAAAATGATCGATATGTATTTCAGGGTGTTCATATGTTGATGGACGCTTCTCCAATGGGAAAATGGCCAGACGATAAAGAACGTAGCTCTAGACTAGTGTTTATTGGACGTAACCTAGAAACCATGAATTTAAAAGAAGGATTTGAAGCCTGTAAATC
The DNA here is from genome assembly GCA_902521615.1 of uncultured Pelagibacteraceae bacterium. Lineage (GTDB taxonomy): Bacteria > Pseudomonadota > Alphaproteobacteria > Pelagibacterales > Pelagibacteraceae > Pelagibacter. Next base: position 63,949 of record CABYSJ010000001.1, read on the forward strand.
AGAATGACAACTGATTTAAATCAATTTCCACAGTTAGATAAAACCAAATTTGAACAAAGAGGAATTCAATTAGAAATTGGAGTTCCAGTAACCTGCGCAGTTTCAATTGGTAATTATATAGCTGCTGGTTTTGGCGATGGTACTATAAGAATTTTCAGTTCTGGAGAAAAACACAAAACGTTAAAGGCTCATAAGGGTGTTATTCTTTGCATGGCACGGGATGGTGATAATATCTTAACTGGTGGTGATGATGGTTTTTTTTTAAAAATTTCACTTGATGGAGAAATAAATAAAATTACAAACTTTGGTTCACGATGGGTAGATCATGTTGTAGCACATAATGGAAACCTAGTTTGTTCTTCAGGTAAGGTAGTTTATTATTGGGATAAAAATAAAAAAGAACCAAAATCTTTAAATCATGATAGTACAATTGGAGGTTTAGCATTTGATACTAAAGGAAGAAGGTTGGCTGTATCTAGATACGGGGGTGTTACAATTTGGAAAAAAGATTACAGCAATAAATGGAAATCAACAAAATTAGATTGGAAAGGTTCTCACAATAAAGTGAGTTTTAGCCCAGATGGTAAATATTTGGTTACGTCCATGCAAGAAAATGTACTTCGTTGCTGGCGTTTAAAAGATAAGCTTGATTTTGCTATGTCAGGATATGGCTCAAAAGTCAAAAGTTTTGCATTTATTGATGACACAAGTTACTTGGCAACATCAGGAGCAATAGATGCAATATGCTGGCCTTTTGACGGTGAGGGACCTATGGGACGCACACCTATTTGTGTTCCTTATGTAGGTAATAATCAAGTTACATTTATAGAACCATTCCCAGATGAAAAAGCAATTTTTGCTGGTTTGAGTGATGGCTCTGTTTTTTTATCTCAAATTGAAAATGAGAATAACACTATAATAATTAGAAGTTTCACAGGTTCCGAGGTTAGTGCAATCGCAATGACTGATGATAAATCAAGTATATTTATTGGTGACATGAATGGAAATACTTTATGGACTTCAATTTGGGATCAATAATAAATGTTTAATAAAAAAAAACCAAATTTAGAAGCAATTCAGAATTTAAAAAATTATTTTATAAAAAAATATCAAATACCAGAAAGTACAATTTTAAGCATTGCAGAATTAAATTGTCATGAACCTGATTGTCCACCTACTGAAACAGTTATAACTGCTAGATCAATTGATGGAACTACGAAAAACTGGAAAATTCATAAACCTATTGAAGAAATAAGTGAAAAGGATGTTAAGGATTTAGAAAATAACAACCATTAATTGAGTAAATAAAATATTATAATAATTATAAATGTGCTAAAATTAAGTTTAATAATTTAAACTTAATATTATATCTTGCATTATGAAGATCAGTATTGGAGACAGATTAGAGGAGATTACACTACCAGATCAAAATGGTAGTTCATTTAATTTATCTCAGACGTTGGGAAAAAAAGTCTTATTAACTTTTTATAGAATTGCTGGTTGTAGCTTCTGCAATCTAAGACTTAATGAAATTAGTAAGAAATTTGGTGAACTTGGAAATAACTTTACACATGTTGGAATATTTCATTCACCAGTAGATAATTTAAAATTGTATATGGATAAACATAAAAATTTACCATTCACAGTGTTAGCAGATGAAAATTTTGAATATTTCCAAAAATATGAAATTGAGAGATCAGTGAGTAAAACACTTAACGCAATGTTGTTTAAAGCACATAAAATTATCCCTGCTATGATAAAAGGTTATATACCAACAAGAATAAAGGGTCATTTAGATATAGCTGTGACCGACGTTCTAATTAATGAGGATGGTGTAGTTCAAGATGTTTATTATGCTAAAAAGGACATTGCAGATCATTTTGAATTTAAAAAAATTAAGCAGTTTGCACTTAATTAAATAAATAATGAAAATTGAATATTATTTTAGTGTCTTGTCTCCATTTACTTACTTAGGTGCTGATAGATTTACAAAAATAGTAAGTCAATATAATTTAGAAGTAATAGAAAAACCACTTGATTTAGTTGGTGAAATTTTTCCAAATACCGGAGGATTACCAGTTCCTAAAAGACACCCTGCAAGACAAAAGTACAGACTTTTGGAAATGGAGAGAATTTCAAATAAATTAGGTTTGCCAATTATTAAACAGCCAAAATTTTTTCCACCTAGTGATCCACATTTGCCAGCAAAATTTGTAATCGCCTCAAATAAAATGGGAAATAAACTTCATTTTGGTAATGAGTGTTTAAAATATTTATGGTCTATGGATAAAGATCTTTCAGATCACAAAATACTTAAGGAAATTTGTGAAAAATTAAATTTAAATTTTGAGGAAATGAAGAACTTAGCTTTAACTGACGAAGTAAACATTGAGTACCAAAAAAATTCAAAAGATGCAGTTAATAACCATGTATTTGGTGCTCCTTCATATGTCTTAAATAACGAGATTTTTTGGGGTCAAGATAGATTGGATTATCTTGAAGATGCATTAAAAAAATAATTTAAAATTACTAAATTTTATTAATAATTTAATTAAACATTGTATTTTTTTATAAGAAGATTTATTTTTATTTATAATCTGCATTTATGAATGATTTGAATTTATTTAAAAAAAATGGCTTTCTTGTTAAAGAAAATCTAATTTCTCAAACAAAGATAAATAAAATAAATAAAATTATTAATGAAGTAATTTCAAAAGAAAAAAAAAGAAAAAAAGGTAATGGCACAAATGGAACTCAGTCTTATGATAATTACCATTTTGTTTACAATTCAGGATCTCCAAAAAATAAAGAAATTCTAAGACTAAATAATCCTCAGAACAGGCATAAAGTTTTCTATGAATTATCTAGAGATAAAAAGATTATATCCATAGCTAAAAAATTATTAGGTGGAACAGTGAGATTTCATCTGGGTAAATTAAATTTTAAGCTTCCAAATAAGAAAAAAGGTAGTGAAATTGGATGGCACCAAGATTGGGCTTTTTACCCTCATACAAATGATGATTTAATCACAGTTGGTATATATTTAGATGATTGCTATGAAAAAAATGGGCCACTTAAAATAATAAAAAAATCACACAAAAAGAAATTGTACAGTCACCACAGCAAAGAAAATTATTTTGTTGGAAAAATAGACACTAAGAAAGATAAAATAGGAACTAAGGATAGTGTTTCTATAACTGGTATGGCAGGAACAGTAGTATTTTTTCACTGTAGATCAGTTCATGGGTCTGGACACAATCAAATGAATAACACAAGACCCTTAATTTTATTTGGTTATAGAGCTTGTGATGCGTGGCCATTAATTAATGATGGAAATCCTCATCCAGAGGTAGATTTAGAAAATTATGATAAAAATATTATTGTAGGAAATAAGTCAATAAAACCAAGATTGACTAAAGTTCCAACCATAATCCCGCTGCCTAAGAAGAAACACTACGTTTCCATCTATGAACTTCAAAAAAATTAAATCACATTAAAGTTTATTGTAATAAATCCTTAACATAACATTCATATAAATTTTGAATGTCATTTTTAAAAAAATATCTAAAGTGGATAAGTACACTCTTAGTGTTAACTGGTATTTTACTTACAAATCTTAATATTTACCCGCTGAATATTTATTTTCATGGGCTTGGTGTTGTTGGGTGGACAATTTCAGGATTACTATTAAAGGATAAGGCCATTTTAACAAATTTTGGATTACAAATTCCACTATTTGTAATCGGTATTTATAAAATTATTTTTTAATGAAAAATATTTTATTTGTATGCACAGGAAATTCAGCAAGAAGCATTATAGCTGAGAGTATTATCAATAATGAATACTCAAATAAATTTAAAGCTTTCAGTGCTGGTAGCAATCCATCTGGAACAATTAATAATGATGTAAGAAGTTTTTTAGAAAAAAACAAAAATTATGATCTAAGCAATTATAGTTCTAAAAACTTTGAAGAATTTATAAATAATGAAATAAAAATGGATCATGTAATAACAGTATGTAATAACGCAAATAATGAGGTATGTCCTATTTGGCCTGATAAAAACCAAATTATACATTGGGATATAGATGATCCAGTAACAAAACTTCAAAATGCAAATGATGAAGAAAAGCAAATAATCATTAGAAACACTTTCAATTTTATAAGTAATAAAATTAGAGATTGGCTAGATGAAAAATAAAAATAGATATTTTCTTTCAGAGTTTATTGGAAGTTGCTTCCTGGTAATGATCATAGTTGGATCAGGTTTAATGGCAGAAAATCTTACCGATGATACAGCTGTAATGTTAATAGCAAACACATTAGCTACAGGTGCTGGATTGTTTGTGCTAATAACTGTTTTTGCTGATGTTTCTGGAGCTCATTTTAATCCATTTGTTAGCATTGCTATGACAATTACAGGAAAACTAAAAAAACGTCTTCTACCCTTTTATATTTCAGCTCAGATCCTTGGCTGTTTATTAGGTGTGGCTTTAGCTAATTTCTTTTTTGAACATCAGATTTTTGAATTCTCGACAAAATCAAGAGATGGTATCTATATTTTTGTATCAGAAATTATAGCAACATTAGGACTAATAATTATTATTTTTGGATCCATGAAGTCAGGTAAAATTACTGTAGCTGCATCTGTTGGGTTATATATTACAGCTGGTTATTGGTTTACTTCATCAACATCTTTTGCAAATCCTGCTGTAGCAATAGCAAGAACATTCACAGAGTCGTTTACCGGTATAAGTTATTTAAACACTCCTTTTTATATAATTGCAGAATTAATTGGTATGTTAATTGCTGTTTATATCGCAAAAAAATTATTCTTAGAAAAAGATTGAAAAATTTAAAACTAACAAACAATATTAAATTAATTAATAAAAAATTTAAAAAAAATGAATTTTATCATTTTTTAAAAACCTCAAACCTTTCAATCGTAATACCCAAAATTAAAAACAAGTATATTTTGGTTTCACAAAAAAGAATTCCTATAAATCAAATTAATTTTGAGTTTCCATCTGGTATAATTGAAAAACATGAAACAGCTTTAATATCTGCTAAAAAAGAATTAATTGAAGAAACAGGATATAAATCAAGAAATAAATTGATAAAAATTACTACATTTTATTCTGAACCAGGTCGACTCACCACTAAAATTACTGGTTTTTTTTGTAATAATCTTATTAAAATTTCAAAGCCTGAAAAAGGAATAAAAATCCACATAGTTTCAGATCATCAAATAATTAAATTAATTAAGAATGGTAAATTTAATAACGCCTCTCATATTGGTATGTTTTTGTTTTATAAAAAAAAATACGCTCGATAACAGTATCGAGCGTATTTCAGGGGTATATTGTTAATTAACCAATTCTAGAGCCATCATTTTTTCTAATAGCTATAATTGAAGATCTTGGAGCCGTTCCAGGTCCGTCTGGCCATATAGAATTACCTTTTTCACCTGGATGTTGAATACCAACAAACATAGTTTTGTAATCTTTACTCCAGGTCAATCCTGTAACCTCTGCCTCATTAGGTCCTACAAGAAATCTTTTAATCTCACCTGTCTTTGGGTCACCATACAACATTTGATTATTACCCATACCAGCAAAGTCTCCTGAATTAGAGTATTTTCCATCTGTTTGTATCCATAATCCTCCTTTAGAATCAAATTTAATTCCATCAGGAGCATTAAACATATTTTCCTTAGTTATGTTTTTAGATCCAGCATTTGGTCCTTTGTGAACAGCTGGATTTCCAACTAAAGCAAATATATCCCATTTAAAATTAGATGAAGCATGATCACCTTTATCTGCTGTCCATCTAACAATTTGACCATATTGATTGTTTATTCTGGGGTTAGGTCCATTTACAGACGTATCATCGCCACCAGCATTTGGTTTTTTTCCTCTGTTCTTATTATTTGTTAAAGCAACATATGCTTCTGCTTTTAATGGATTTGCTGCAACCCATTCAGGTCTATCCATTGTAGTCCCGCCTGCTGCAGAAGCTGCCATTCTAGTGTGAATAGCTATTTCGGCTTTAGACTTCATTCCAGTTGTTTTAGGTGTTAAAGGTAACCATTTGCCTTTTCCATTGTCATCAAACTTGGCTACAAATAAATCTCCATCTTCTAAAACTTTGGAGTTATCACCATTTTTATTATATTTTTTTGATGAAATGAATTTATACAAATACTCACCTCTTTCATCATCTCCCAAATAAACAACAACTTCATTATTTTTACCAAGTGTTACCTCAGCATTTTCGTGCTTAAATCTTCCTAAAGCTGTTCTTTTTTTTGGAGTAGATGAAGGATTTAATGGATCGATTTCAACAACATAACCAGCTCTATTTGGCTCATTTGGTTCTAGATCCCAATTAAATCTATCATCAAATTTACCCCAAGCATAACCCCAATCCTTTGTTGAAATACCATATCTTTTAAATTCTGGTGGAATATCGGCATTAGGGTCAGTATTAGAAAAATATCCGTTAAAGTTTTCCTCACATGCAAGATAAGTTCCCCATGGAGTTTTACCATTTCCACAATTATTCCAAGTCCCTAAAGATAGCGTTCCAGTAGGATCTGAAATAGTTTTTAACAAATCATGCCCTCTTGCAGGACCTGTAATTTCCATTCTTGAATCTGCGGTTATTCTTCTATTATATTTAGAGTCCTTAACTATTTCCCATTTACCATTTTTATTTGATATTTCAAAAATACTAACACCATGACCTGCTTTACCTTTTCTAACATCATCTGCTGTTTCAGGTAATTTGGTGCCTCTGTTGTCGTAAATAATTGATCTATTTACATATTCATTATTGACAGCAATAATTGTTTTACCATCTTTAGTATAAAAAGTATCCATACCATCATTGTTATCACCAAAGGCAAGTTCTTGACTTTCACCTGTACCTCTTGAGTAATGATCAAACCATTTACCCTTAGTAAATAATGGGTCACCCCACTTAGCTAAGATTTCCCAATTATATCCTTCTGGTACTGTAATATCATCTTTTGTATCTACTTTAATTGGTTTAAAATCTACAAGACCAGAAAATGCAGCTTCTGCATCTGTAGAGCTTAACATGTTAAGTCCAGAACCAAGAACAAAAGCTGATGCGCCAAACATAGCACTATTTTTCATAAAGCTTCTTCTGCTCATTGCCTTTTGAAGTATATTGTCAAAATCAACCACTTCTGGCGGTGGATTATTTATTTCATCATATTCATCAATTGATAAATTATGTATTTTAGTTTTATTATTTTTCATAAAAATCTCCTTTAGAGAAACATCACAGAAAAATATGACATTTAAATTAATGATATATTTCAATAAAATTAAAAATTTATTACAAAAAAAAATCACTAACTTATAAGTTGTGATAGATTAAATTAAATATTAATTATTTGAGTAAATTACTCTCGGCTCTAAAAATAATTCTCGCGCAAGAGCTTTAAATCTTTTTGTAACTTGTTTAGAAATTATTTCTTGATGTTGTGCTGGAATTTTTAAAAATACAGAGTTACCTCTTTTATACAATTTAAATTCCTCTAAGAAGATAGTTGAAATAGATGTAAGTGAGTGAGCAAATCTTAAGGCTGCACCAACTTGTTTACTAGAAAAAATTTCATTATTATTTAAAAATGTCAAATATTCTATTTTAGGGTTGTATTTAATGCTGCAGTACCTCCAATAACATGAAAGAGCTATTTGAATTCTTTCTTTATGTGAAAGTCTCAATAAAGGAGTATTTAATGTTTCTTGAAAAACTAATTCTGCTTTTTGAAAAGCACCAAGTCCCCAATCCATATGACTTAAAACACAAGCTAAATTAAGCAATTTTTCATCGAAATGTTCATTACCATCAAATACAGGTTTGATAAATTCATGATACTTTTTGTAAGTTAATCCCAAATCACCTCTTTTCTTAGAAATATATTCTAATGATTTTTCGAAAACTTGAGATTTATCAATATTTTTAAAGTAATCTTTTGCCAGAGATCCCTCTCTAATACCGCTTATAGAGCATATTATGTTTTTTGGATTTGTTGCTCTCATGATCTCATCTAAAATTATAGAGCTATATGGTAGATAGGGTGTTCTAGATTTAGATATATATTCAACTGTTTTTAGTTTTGCTTTGTTGAACGATGCTATTTTTTCTACAAATGTCGATATAGTTTCATAATTTACTGAATACTGATGGATTATGTGGACAGGGTGTTTATTTTGAAAAAGATGAAGTTTAAATAAAGCTCTCCATGTTCCACCAACTAAATATAGGTTTTCAAATTTTTTTTTAAATAACCATTTCTCATCTCTCAAAAGTTTTTTTATATATTTGGAAAGGTTTCTCTTTTTTACAATTGGATTATTTATTAATCTTAAAACACCTAAGGGTAAAGATGTTTTATTAGTGATCAAACCATTTTCAACTCGAGCTAGTTCTAAACTACCTCCACCAAGATCGGCAACTAACCCATCTACATTATCAAATCCAATTTTAACACCTTCTGCTGAACAAATTGCTTCTTCCTCACCACTTAAGATTTCTATTTTTTTCTTAAAAAGATTTTCTACGTATTCAACAAATGGTTTTGCATCAGTTGCTTCTCTTAAAACAGCAGTTGCTATTATTTTTAAATTAACAATTTTAGAAACATTTAAAATCTCTGAAAATCTCTTCAATACTTTTTGAGCATAATCAACACCAGACTTATGAAGTTTTCTTGATTTATCTAAATTTTTACCAAGTTCACAAACAGCTTTTTCATTGAAAAATGGCACACGAGAAGAGCTAAAATCTTCATAAATTAGCATCCTAATAGAATTAGATCCTATATCAATAACTGCTAATTTAGCAGGTTTTAATTTTAAATTTTGTTTATTTTTAAAAACTTTAATTTCCACTTTTAATTAATCTTAAGTTTAATTTTTTCGGTTTCATTTTTAATTTAGCTTTACCTCTTCCAGATAAACTAGGATTATTCATAAAATAATCATGGGCTGAAAAAGAATCATTTTCACTATATTTTATTTTTTTATAATTTCCACTAGCATCGAGTTCCCAACTTTGTTTTTTATCTAAATAATTAGCTAACATAATTTGATCAAGAACTTGTTCATGGACTGTTTGGTTTTCAATTGGAACTAGAAGTTCAACTCTTCGATTTAAATTTCTTGGCATTAAATCTGCTGATGAAATAAAAACTTTTGCATCTCTACTAGGCATTGTTTTTCCATTTGAAAAACAATAAATTCTTGAGTGTTCCAAAAATCTTCCAATCATGCTTTTAACTATTATATTTTCAGATTTATCTTTAACTCCAGGTCTTAAACAACAAACACCTCTTACAAATAAAAATATCTTTACTCCAGCATTTGAAGCTTCGTAAAATTTATCAATTATCGCTGGATCTACTAAGGAATTCATTTTGGCCCATATTTCACCTTTTTTACCTTTTTTGACATTTGCTATCTCGTTAGCAATACATTTGTTCAAAGTTTCCCTAAGATTAATTGGTGATATAGATATTTTACTAAGATTTCGTGGTTTTGAATAACCAGTTACATAATTAAAAAATTTTTCTACATCAGTTGCTATTTTTTTATCAGAGCTAAATAAAGATAAGTCAGTATAAATTTTTGCATTAACTGGGTGATAATTGCCAGTTCCCAGATGTATATAAGTTTGAATTTTTCCCTGCTCTTTTCTTAATATTAAAGATGATTTTGCATGTGTTTTATATTTTGCAAAACCATAAACTATTTGAATTCCTGCCTTTTCTAAACTTCTTGAAAGTTGAATGTTTGCTTCTTCATCAAATCTTGCTTTGATCTCTATTAAAGCGGTTACTGTCTTTCCATTTTCAGCTGCTGTTATTAAGGCTTTAACAATTGGAGAGTCTAACGTTGTTCTGTATAGAGTTTGTTTAATTGCTATAACTTTTTTATCATATGCAGCTTGATTTAAAAACTCAACGACAGCATCAAATGTTTCAAAAGGGTGATGAACTATTAAATCCTTTTTTTTTATAGTATCAAAAAAATTATTATTAAATTCCTTTAATCTCTCAACCTCTCTGGGATTAAAATTTTTAAATCTTAATTTAGAATTTTTAATTTTACAAACTTGGTCGATATCTTGAATTCCAACAATGCCTTCAATTTCATAGATGTATTCAGATTTTACGTTTAACTTATTGGTTATAAACTTAATTAAGTCATTATTACTATTTTTTAAAATTTCTAAACGTACGATGTCACCTGTTCTTCTTCTTTTTAAAGCCAATTCAAAAGATCTTACTAAATCTTCGGCCTCCTCTTGAATTTCTACATCACTATCTCTTATAACTCTAAATAACATTTTTTTATCTAAATCATGATCAGGAAATATTTCAGAAGCAAAAAAACTTATAACATCATCAATAATTAAAAATTTTTTAAAACTTTTATTTCCATCTATTTCAATAAATCTTGATAAAGCTTTTGGAATTACTATTATTGCATTTAAAACTCTTTTTTTATTTTTCTTATTTAATCTCATAACTAATGCTCTTCCTTGATTTGCAATAAATGGAAAGGGATGAGCTGGGTCTATTGCCGATGGTGTTAGCAGAGGGTAAATTTCTTCATTAAAAATTTTAAATAATCTTTTTTGATCCGATTTACTTAAATTTTCAGGTTTAACTATACTTATATTTGCTTTTTTTAATTGAAGAATTAAATCTCTATATATTTTATTTTGTTTATTAAGAAGATTATTTGTTTCCAAAATAACTTCTCTCATTTGTTCATCAGGAGTAAGACCATCAGAGCTAAGAGAATCTACCTCTTGCTTGATTTGACTATATAAACCCGCGACACGTACCATAAAGAATTCATCTAAATTTGATCCAGCTATAGATAAAAATTTAATTCTTTCATAAAGTGGGTTTTCAATATTTTGGGCTTCTAGAAGAACTCTGTCGTTGAATTTGAGCCAAGACAATTCTCTATTTATGTATTTAGATCTAAGTATTTCTTTATCTTGTTTTTTTAATGCAGACATATATTTAAACTTTATGCTCAAATTATACGTTATGCGTCATGCAAAATCTAGCTGGGACCATCCAAATCTTGAGGATCATGAAAGACCTTTAAGTAAGCGTGGCAAGAAAAATGCAAAAAAGATTTGTGAATTTTTTGTTAAAAAAAAATATAAGTTTGATTACATATTACTTTCATCATCAAAAAGAACAAAGAAAACGTTAAAAATTTTATTAAAAAAAATAGAAAAACCAAAAAAAATTATTTCTTCAAAAAAATTATACCTATCAAGTGAAGATAAAATTATAGATATAATAAAAAAAACACCTAAAAAATTTAAATCTGTGCTTTTAATTAACCACGAGCCTGCTGTTAGAAATCTAGTACGATCACTGACAAAAAATCATAACAACAATCATTTTAAGTTATTAAACTATAAATTTCCAACATCAGCTTTTGCAAAAATTTATTTTGATTTTAATGAATGGAATAAATTAGATGGAAGTGGTTTAATTAAGGAATTTATGAGACCTAAAGACCTTCAAGATTCTAAAGAATAACCTGCTGATCTTACAGTTCTAATTAATGGTTTGGTTTTATCTATATTAATAGCTTGTCTTAATCTTCTAATATGTACATCGACTGTTCTAGACTCTACATAAATATTTTCACCCCAAACATTGTTTAATAGTTGTTCTCGTGAATATACTCTTTTTGGATTTTTGATAAAAAAATCTAATAATTTAAATTCTGTAGGACCTAAATTTATTTCAACATTATTTCTATAAACTCTTTTTGTTATTCTATCTATTTTTAGATCTGTAAACTCAACAACATCTGCAGATGATTGTGGTTTTGATCTTCTAAGTAGTGATTTAATTCTTGCATTAAGTTCTTTTTGACTAAATGGCTTTGTTACATAATCATCTGCACCTGTATCAAAAGCTCTTAATTTGTCCTCTTCCTCACCTTTTGCTGTCAACATTATTACAGGTATGTCGTTATACTTTTTATCTTTTTTTAAATTCTTACATATTTCAACACCTGACAAATCTGGCAACATCCAATCCATTAATATTAAGTCAGGATGCTTATCTTTAATTTGTTTAAGTGCATCTTCACCATTTTCGGAATAGCTTACTTTGTGACCTTCTTTTTCAAGATTATATTTTAGCAGCGTTACTATTGAAGTTTCATCTTCAGCAATAAACACGTGAGCAGACATTTATTACTTTTCTCCTGTTACTATTGGCTCTGTTCCTTTTGGACGATCTCCTTCTAAATACTCTCCTGTAACTAAATAATATACCTGCTCTGCAACGTTTGTTGTGTGATCACCGATACGTTCAATATTTTTAGTAACAAATAATAAATGAGTACCATCATCTAGATTTTTTTCGTCTTCCTTCAAATATTTTATTACTTCTTGCATACATAAATTTGTTAAATCATCTATTTGTTCATCACCTTCCCAGACATTTATAGCCATAGCAGATGACCTATCTAAATATGCATCCAAAATATATTTTAGTTGTTTTTGAACATTAGAAGAAACTCTTACCAAAGCTTCGGTCAAATTTTTTGGTAAATTTTCATTTAATAATAATGTTCTTTTTGAAATATTCTTTGCCAAATCACCTATTCGTTCTAAATCAGATGAAATTTTCAATGCGGTTACAGTTTCTCTTAAATCTATTGCCATTGGTTGTCTTAAAGCAATTAGATTTACCACCTGTTGCTCTATTAAAGTTTCAAACTTATCTATTTTTTCGTCATCTTTTATAACAGCTTCCGCATTATCACTATTTCTTGTGGTAATGGCTTGAATAGCCTTGCCTAATGACTCCTCGCAAAAACCACCCATTTTAATTATATTACTATTTAAATTTTTAAGTTCTTCCTCGTAAGACTTAACCGTGTGTGGTGCTTCAACCATTATCCAAACCTCCCTGTAATATAATCCTGAGTTCTTTTATTTTCAGGATTCTTAAATATTTTATCAGTAGAACCATGTTCTATCAATTCTCCCAAATGAAAAAAGCCTGTGTTTTGGGATACTCTTGCTGCTTGAGCCATTGAATGAGTAACTATTATAATAGTATGGTCTTTTTTTAACTCATCAATTAGTTCTTCTATTTGAGCTGTAGCAATAGGATCTAAAGCAGAACAAGGCTCGTCCATAAGAATAACTTCAGGTTTAACTGAAATAGCCCTTGCTATGCATAATCTTTGTTGTTGTCCACCAGACAAACCAGTTCCTGGTTCATGAAGTCTATCTTTGACCTCTTCCCATAACGCTGCTTTTTTTAAGCTATTTTCAACTATTTCATCCATTTCATTTTTTGATTGAGCCATGCCATGAATTGTTGGGCCATAAGAAATGTTTTCATAAATAGTTTTAGGAAAAGGATTTGGTTTTTGAAAAACCATACCAATTTTTTCTCTTAATCTAACTACATCACAACTCTTGTCATTGATATCAAAATCATTGATAATAATCTGACCTTTAACTCTGCATATATCAATCACATCATTCATTCTATTAAGACATCTTAAAAAAGTAGATTTACCACAACCTGAAGGACCAATTAGTGCTGTAACCTGATTTTCTTCAATATCTAAGTTTATATTGAATAGAGCTTGTTTCTTTCCATAGAAAACATCTACATTTTTTGAATTTATCTTTATCATCTTAACTCCATTTTTTTTCAAATTTATGTCTAATTATTTGTGCAAACAAATTCATTATGATTAAAAATCCCAATAGGACCATAATACAAGCAGAAACTTTCTCGACAAATCCTCTTTCAGCACTCTCTGCCCATATATAAATTTGTACAGGCAAACTTGCAGCTGGATCTAAAGGAGATCCTGGAATTGTATTTACAAAAGCTACCATACCAATCAATATCAAAGGTGCAGTTTCACCTAAAGCTTGAGCCAAGCCAATAATTGTACCTGATAAAGTTCCTGGCATAGATAATGGCACTGTATGATGCATTGTAGTTTGCATTTTACTAGCGCCCATTGCAAGTGCAGCCTCTCTTATACTTGGAGGAACTGCTTTTAAAGATGCTCTACAGGCAATAATTATTGTTGGCAATGTCATCAACGATAAAGTTATTCCACCAACTAGAGGTGTTGATCTAGGTAACTGAAATACAGCCAGCAAAATACCTAGTCCCAAAAGACCAAAAACAATTGATGGAACAGCTGCTAAGTTATTTATATTTACCTCAATAAAATCAGTAAATCTATTTTTTGGTGCAAATTCCTCTAAATAAATAGCTGCTAGCACTGCAACAGGAAATGCAATAACTAAACAAACTAAAATAGAAAAAATCGATCCCATAAATGAGCTTGCTATACCAGCTAATTCAGCCTCTCTTGAATCTGGGTATGTAAAAAAACTTAAATTGAATTTACTTTCAACTCTTCCCTGTTCTACAAGTTGATCAAAAATCTTTAATTGATAATCTGTAACTCTTCTTTGATCTTCGGGTAAATCCCTTGGATAATTGCCTTTAAATACTTGATCTAAATCATCTGAAGCAGTTAAGTAAACATCTTTAGTTTTTCCAATTAATGAAGGGTCATTTAAAAGCTCCCTTTTAATCTCTCTTTCAAAAAAGTAAGAGACCATTCTCTTCAGATCATTTTGTTGTTTTTCTGAGGCACTTTTATCTAAATTAAACATTGTTTGTAAAGCTAGATCAAAATAATCTGCATCCTCTAAATCTTCTTTAGAAGGATTTTCGTCAAGGTACATGGTTTCAGCATCAAAGGTGACTGGTACAATCAACCAAGTTTTCTGAAACGCTGTATAGCCAGTAGAAAAGATTTTAAAAATAAAAATTGTTAAAAATAATAGAGCTAAAAAAATTGCGCTTTTCCCGTAAAATTGAAATCTTTTTTCGGCCCTATATCTAGAATTTAGGAGTTTTTCTTTATTTTTATTCATATTTTTCCCTATATTTTTTAACAACTCTTAATGCAAAAATATTTAAACTAAGTGTTACCAAAAACAATGTCATACCTAGTGCAAATGCTGCCTGGGTTTTAGGATCTCCAAAGGCCTGATCTCCAATTAATATTACGACAATTTGAGCAGTGATAGTTGAAGTAGATTCTAAAGGGTTAAATGTTAAGTTGGCTGCAAGGCCTGAAGCCATAACTACAATCATTGTTTCTCCAACAGCTCTGGAAACACCTAGCAAGATAGAACCAACAATTCCTGGTAATGCTGCTGGAAAAATAACTTTTTTTATTGTTTCTGATTTAGTAGCCCCCATTGCATAACTACCATCTCTTAAACTTTGAGGAACACTAGTAATAACGTCATCACTCAAACTAGATATAAACGGAATAATCATTATCCCCATTACACCCCCTGCAGCTAGAGCACTCTCTGCAGATACTTCTAATCCCATTGCCGTTCCTATATCTTTAAGGAATGGTCCAACTGTTAAAGCTGCAAAAAAACCATAAACTACAGTTGGTATGCCTGCTAAAATTTCAATTAAAGGTTTTGCATATTGTCTTACTTTGGTTGAAGCGTATTCAGCTAAATAAATTCCACTCATCAATCCAATTGGTATAGCAACACACATTGCAATTAATGCAATAAAAAATGTTCCGGCAAAAATTGGTACAGCCCCAAATGTATCAGAATACATTGATGGATCCAAAGGCTCAGAAGCATCTCTCACAAATGCTTTAGCTGGATACCAATGAGTTCCAAAAATAAAATCAAACAAGGGAATTACTTTAAAAAAATCGATAGTTTGAAATATTAATGAAAAAACAATTCCAATAGTTGTTAATATAGCTGCCAAAGAAGCTGTAAATAAAACAGCATTTAAAAATTTTTCAACCGGTTCTCTTGTTCTGTTGTTTGAAGAAATTCTTTTATAACCATAAACTATAGAAGCTATAATTATTGCCAAAATTAAAACAACTTTAGAGTTTTGGGCTATAGATCGAAGATTTAAATATTTTTCTGCAGATGTTTCAAGATAAGTAGTAATTTCTCCACTAAACTGACCACGAGATAATGATTTAGTTTTTTCATAAATTAGATTTAGTTCGTCATCAAGATATCCTTGATTGCTATAATCACTTAAAATTATTAACTTAACTATACTCGGCTCAAATATTGCCCATAAAGAATAAATAATAAAAGCGGGTATTGCGCACCATATTGCTAAATAATACCCATAAAATTGTGGAAGTGCTGTTAATCTAGTATTTGTTGCTTGAATTGAGTAGGCTTTTTTTCTTCCAAAATAGTAACTAGTAAAACCAAGAAGTACAATAAAGATGAATATAACTAAGTTCAAAGAATCTCCTAATGTTTTACTTTACACTTTCTTAAAAAAAAAGGGGTCTAAAAAGACCCCTTATCTTTATTTGTTAACCAGCTTTATTAGTCAGCCATTGCAACAAGATCTTTCGCATTAGTTCTAGTTGTCTTGTACAACTTCTTATCTAATGGTACTAAACCAATATCAGCCAAATAGCCATTTTTACCTATAGCTTTAGTTGTAGTGAACTCTTTTACAAATTCATGTAATCCAGGGATTACACCAACGTGAGCTTTTTTCACATAGAAAAATAATGGTCTTGCAACTGCATAACTGTAGTCTTGAATACTCGCAAGAGATGGTTGACCACCATCAATGCTAGCAGCTTGCAATTTGTCTTTAGCAGCTAAGAAATAACTAAATCCAAAGAAACCAAACATGTCTTTATCTTGTACTAATTTTTGAATGATTAAACTATCGTTTTCACCAACTTCAATAGCAGCACCATCTTCTCTATAAAGTTTTTGAGGTTTTTTGTATTTTTTATTTCCAGCCTCATAACCAGCTTTATAAAGAGCTTTGGCTTCTTTAGTCATACCTTTTTTCATTACCAAAGAATTCCAAGCATCTCTTGTTCCAGAAGTTCCTGGAGGGATCATTACAGAAATTTTCTGTTTAGGTAGACTTGGATCAATTTGGTCCCAAGTTTTATAAATATTTGGAACTAATTTACCATCAACAACTGTATGTGCAGCTAATGCTAAATATAATTGCTCTTTAGTAAAGTTAATTGGTTTTGCATCTTTACTATAAGCTAATGTAATACCGTCATTACCAATAACGATCTCAACGATTTCATTAACTCCATTTTTTTTACATAGAGCTTTTTCTTTATCTTTCATGGCTCTTGATGCATTTGTAATATCTGGATGTTGTTCACCAACACCAGCGCAGAATAGTTTAGCTCCTCCACCAGTACCAGTCGACTCGATTACAGGAGTTTTAAATCCTGAACCACCGAATCTTTCAGCAACAACAGTCGCGTAAGGGAATACTGTAGATGAACCAACTATTTTAATTTGATCTCTTGCTTGAGCAACTGTCGCAATTGTTAAAGCAACAAGCGAAGCAATTATTATAGTTAGTTTTTTCATTATCTTTAATCCTTTCATTATTAATTAAAAGATTTCAGACTCGTATAAATTTATTGAATCTTTAATATTACAGAATTGTTACAGTTTTGTTAAAAAGGTAACTTTTTAGTTGTATTTCATTGAGATAATAATCTCATTTTTTTCGGTTTCCAAACCACCTTTGCATGAAACTGGATTAACATTATCCTTAAAAGCAAGTTCTGTTGTAGGTCTTAAAATAACTTCCAATTTCACGAGATTAACTAATTCCTCAAGAACACTTTGATCATAACGCCATTTGGGCCAACTACTTGGAGTTGAAAATATAGATGTTAAATAACTTGTTGCCATAGTAAATCTATAATTACTCATATTTTCATTTCTTAGTAAATGATCTCTGACAGAATTAAATATATTTCTACATCTAAATGAATCTGACATGTAGTTTTCTTTTTTTAAATTTTCGTTTACAGGAATTGAAATAATTAGATCTACTGAATTGTTTCGATATGAAGTAAGAACATCCATGTAAATATCTTCATATGGGACATCTTTATGTTTTTTAATTTCAGGATAAGTGCTTTTTAAATCTTCTTGTAATCTAAAAACACCAATATCGAATACAGTTAATTGTTGATTCCTTAGAATTGTAGATATATCCGATGATATACTTTTAGTAATCATCGACATAAAAACAAATAAGATAATTAAAATACTATGCAATACCTTAATCATATTAAAAATTTAATTAAAATAGGATACGAATCAACAAAAGATTTGTTAAATATTGATTGAATAAGAGCTAATTTTAAACAACTTTTTAAATTAATTATTTTGTTGGAAGATATATTCTAATTTCAGTACCTTCATTAAGTTTACTAAGAATCTCGTAATCACCTCTGTGTTGAGATATAATATGTTTCATGATAGCTAAACCTAAACCTGTGCCACCAACTTTTTTACTTTTTTCTGTATCTACTCTAAAAAATCTTTCAGTTATTCTTGGAATTAACTGTTGAGGTATTCCAATCCCTTCATCTTTAATACTAATGACAATATTTTTACCAATTAATTTACCTTCACTATTTTGACTTTTGACATATATATTTTTTCCACCTTGAGAATATTTAATTGAATTATCAATTAAATTTGAAAATACAGTTAACAATTTATCATTATCACCAAAAACTAAAGTTGGTTCAATAAGTTCAAGATGTAAATTAATTTTCTTTTTTTTAAGAATTAATTCAAAGTTACTTTTAATATTTTTAAAAATATCATTTAGATTAATGATTTTATTTGGTTTAATGTGTTCTTCAAGCTCAATTCTGCTTAAAATCAATAAATCATTGATTAAGTTTTCCATTCTTAATACTTGATCAGACATGATAGACATAAATTTTTTTTGAGCCTCTTGGTCGTTTGAAGCTGGTCCAAGAATAGTCTCTAAAGAGCCTTTAATTGAAACTAAAGGTGTTCTTAATTCGTGACTCACATTAGCAACAAAATCAGTTTTTAATTTTTGTGCTTTTGTTATTTCTGTAAAATCTTTTAGAAACAATACAACTGAGTCTACTTCTGGAAACAAATGAGTAGGACCAGGAATAACATAAATTTTGTAAAGCTGATAAGATGGTAAATTAATTTCTACATTAACATTCTTTGTGGTTTGATCCTTGATAGCTTCGTCAATTGTTTCTAATAATTTTGTATCTCTTATTACACTTGAAATATTTTTATCAATTAAGTTTTCTCCAAAACGTTGTTTTGCACTTTTGTTAAGATATTTGATTAAGTTATATTTATCTAAGGCAAAAAATTGATCTTCTAATTCTTCAATAATTACTCTTTTTCCTAAATCATCTTTATTGGCCTTATTTACAACTGGAGCTGTATTTTCTGGCTTAATATTTTTTTTAAATAAAAAATATAATAAAATAATTATTACAACTATGAGCATCAACTCTGTCCAAAACATGGATATGTTTTAACAAATGTAATGAATATTGTCTTTAATAATTAGGTGAAATATTTTCAAAAAATATTTTTGCTGTTTCTTCCCATGAATATTTTTTTGCAAAATCAAGACAATCTTGGCGATTTACCTTCAAAGCTTTTAAAGCAGAAGCCTTCAAATCATAATCTAAAGTATCAATATTAGTTCCACCTAATATATCTTTAGGTCCTGGCACTGGATAAGCTGCAACTGGTGTACCACAATTTAATGATTCCAAAACAACAATACCAAATGTATCAGTTTTACTAGGGAAAACAAAAACGTCTGATGATGCAAAATGAGATGCTAATTCTCCATTAGTCTTTTCACCTAAAAAAATATCATTTGGAAATTTTTTTTTCAAATTGTTTAGGTCTGGACCTTTTCCAATAATAACTTTAGTACCTTCAAGATCGAGATCTAAAAATGCTTTGATATTTTTTTCAACTGCAATCCTACCAACATATATCCATATAGGTCTTTTGTAAGGTAAGTCTCTCTTAATGGGGTTTTTAAACGCGCCATGATTACCTCCCCTGGTCCATGTAACCATTTTATTGTTATCAACACCTAATGCAATTAACTCTTCACGCATGGATTCTGTTGTCACTAAAATTCTTTCAGCTTTATTATGAAAATTACATAAAAATTTTTCTGACCATTTAGCTGGAATGATAGGCATATAAAGTTTCATATATTTATCAAATCTTGTATGAAAACTTGTTGTAAACTTTAAACCTTTTTTAATACAATGTCTTCTTGCCATAAAACCAAGAGGCCCTTCTGTTGCAATGTGTATTGCATCAGGTTTAATTGAATTGATTAAATTACTTACACGAGGCCAAACATTTAAAGATAATCTAATTTCATTATATTTGGGCATAGGTACAGTCAGAAATTGTTGAGGTGTAATATATTCAATAGTGTGACCTTGTGATTTAAGTATTTCACCTGTTTGATGGAGAGTTCTTACTACACCATTAACTTGCGGGTAATAAGCATCAGTAACTATTAATATTTTCATTTTTTAGGATGCTTTTTTGAAGGAAGTGAACTTGTCTTTATCAATATTTTCTGAAATATATTCTTTTCTTTTTTTATCCCAATAAATTATCTCAAAAGTTCCATCATATTTTTCTGTTAATGCTGTACAAGACTCAACCCAATCACCACAATTTAAATAATTCACACCATCAAGGTTTAAATTTTCAGCGTGATGGATGTGACCACAAATTATTCCATCAAATTTTTTTCTTTTTGCATATTTTGAAAGTGTGTTTTCATATTCACCTATATATTTGACAGCATTTTTTACCTTATATTTTAAAAATTTTGCCAAAGACCAATAGTCTTTACCTCTCAACTTTCTAAAGAAATTTATAATAATATTAATTTTAAGTAATAATTCATATGCAATAGCTCCTAATTTAGATAGCCATTTTGCATGTTTCATTACTCCGTCCCAAGCATCACCATGAACAACTAGATATTTTTTTCCTAACTGTGTTTCATGAATAACTCTATTTACAATTTTAATATCACCCAAATGCATTGGGATAAATTTTCTAAACACCTCGTCATGATTACCAATAATGTAAAATACTTTTGTCCCGTGCCTTGCTTTTCTTAATATTTTTTGAATGACATCATTGTGCTCTTGAGGCCAATAGAAACTCTTTTGCATAGCCCAAACATCGATTATGTCTCCAACCAAATAAAGATTTTCAGATCTTGAATTTTTGAAAAATTCTAGAAGCTTGCCTGCTTGACAACCTTTAGTACCAAGATGTACATCAGATATGAATATGCTCTTATATTTTAATAGTGGGGCCATTAAAAAAACTTTTTTTGTAACACAACTGTAACTCGAATCATCTATTTCTTATTTCATTGAAATGTTAAGGATTTATTAAAATTTAATTACGAAAAAATTATGCATTATTGTTTAATTTATAATCTCAATTCATCATCAGGGAAAAAAGTAAAATTAGTAAATAAAATTTATGAAAAATTAAAGATCAATAATACTGTTGATTTTTTCAAAACTAAATCTGAACAAGAGGCAAAAAAAATATTCCTTGAATTTAAAAATAAAAATTATGATAGATTGATAGTTGCTGGTGGTGATGGATCAGTATCATTTGCTATCAATGAATTAATCAAAAATGACTTTGATTTTAATGAAAATTTTGCAATTGGGTATATACCGGCTGGGACTGCCAATTTACTTCAAGCAGAGTTATCTATAACCAAAAAAGTAAATGATATTTGCAGTGCTTTAACATCAAATAATTATAAACAATCTAATCTTATAAAAATAAATGAAAATTATTTTTTTTTAATGGCTGGTATTGGTTGGGATGCTAAAATTGTTCACTCTATTGATACGCGTATAAAAAAAATACTAGGAAAGATAATTTTTGGTTTAAAAGGATTTCAACATTTTTTATTTATGAATAATAATAAACTTAATGTTTTTTTTGACGGTCAAAAACATCAGGCTGATTGGATATTGTCATCTAATACAAAGTATTATGCTGGTCATCATAAGATAAATAAATCAGATATTTTTGATGATAGATTGGTAACTTACGTGTTCAAAGATTTAACAAGATTAAAACTAATATATTATATAATTTTAATTATTATTTATGGAGATCTATCGAAAAACAAATCTGTTATCACTACTTACTCAAAAAATATTCATATTGATGGTAATAATTTTGAAATTCCCGTTCAGATTGATGGGGACAATTTTGGATGTCATAAACAGATTGATATTGAATTTTCAGATAAAAAAGTAAATTTTTTACTATAATTTTAAATAACATAATTTAACAAAAAATTATTTTACTAAGATATTTAATTTAAATATAATTGTTTTTAAATTTACTATAGGAGGTTGTCATGGGTAAAAAACTAAAGAAAAATGAAAAAAGAAAAAAGAAATTTATCAAATCAATAGATAAACTTAAAAATAAGATAAGTTTAAAAGAAAAAAAATTATCTAAAATTAATATAAAAATTGCAAGTTTAGAAAAAAAAATTGCTGAAAAAAGAGCAAAAAAAATAGCTAAGAAACAAGCTAATGAAAGCTCAGCATCTGTAAATAATTAATATCTAAATTCGTCTTTCTCTCTTCTCAATTATGAAAAGAGAGAAAGTTGTTAATTAACAAAATTTAAAGTGAATACGAGAAGAATAATTTATTATTTAACTATAAATTTTGTAAGCAATCATTAGATAAGTTTAATTACAAAAATATTTATCTAATATTACAATTCAGTTAATTTAACGAACTCTTCCATAAACATCTTGATATCTAACAATATCACTTTCCTTCAAAATTGAACCGATTTGAGCTTCGACAATTTTAACAGGTTTTTTTCCTGAGTTTTGAACTCTATGAATGGCCTCTAATGGAATGAATATATGTTCACCTGGCTTTTTAATTATAATATCTTTATTAAGAGTTATTTTTGCATTTCCTTGTGTGACTAACCAATGTTCAGCTCGATGATGGTGTTTTTGTAAACTTAAAATGCCTTTTGGTTTTACGTATAACTCTTTAATTAGAAACTCTTTGCCCTCAAATAGATTGGTATACCTACCCCATGGACGGTAATGTGCTTTTTTTTTCTTAATATATTTATTTTTATTTTTGTCATACATCTTCAGAATTTCTTTCCAACTGCCAAGATCTGACCAAGGAACATCTAGTTTGATAGCGTTAATTTGTTTGGTTTTTTCTAAAATTGCGTAATCAAATGATTTTGCTGTAGCTTTAATAAATGAAGCCTTATTTAAGTAATATGTATTAGATTTGTATTTTGCTTTATTAACTGCATTCACACAATTTCTGTAAGTTTTAGGCTGATATTTTTTAAAGTTATTAATAATGGAATCTTTTCTAAGATAAAACATTCCAGAATTCCAATAGCCTTTATTCTTTATAATTTGTTTGGCCTTAGCTTCTTTTGGTTTTTCAATAAATCTAGTTACTTTATTAATATTACCTTTGATTTTTTTAGTTAAAAAATAACCATATTCGCTAGATGGTGAGCTTGGTTTTATCCCAAATATAAATATATTTTGATCACTTAAATTCTTTTTGTTTTTATTAATAGCCTTATTAAAAATACTCATCTTTTCAATTATATGGTCTGCTGAAAAAAACATTAAAGGTTGATTGTCTGGAATGTCTTTAATCAAAGCCATACTTAATATAGCTGGTGCAGTGTTTCTTTTTGCTGGTTCTAGAACAATTTTGTAATTATTTATTTTATACTTTCTAAGATGTTGTTTTATTTGTTTAAGATATTTTTTATTTGTACTTATAACTGGAGCATCAAATATTGATGCTTTTGTTCTCTCAAGTGTTTTTCCAAGCAAAGTCCAATTACCAAAATCAATAAACTGTTTAGCTTGATGATTTTTAGAATTTGGCCAAAGTCGAGTACCAGCACCTCCACATAAAATAACTGGACGAATTTTCATTAAATCTCTGAATAATCCTTAACTTCTTTTTTCTTACCTGGATGTGTTGGTGCTCCTAAATATGCGGGTCCAACTGTTTGTGCATATTTCCATAAAGTACCAGATCCAAAATCTGATTTTCTAGCTTTCCATTTTCTTTTTCTTGCAGCCATTTCTTTTTTAGAAAGCCTGACATTGATTGTTCCTTTTTTGGCATCGATATCAATAATATCTCCAGTACGTAAAAGGCCTATAGGACCTCCTAGAGCGGCCTCAGGGCCCACGTGACCCACACAAAAGCCTCTTGTGGCTCCAGAGAACCTACCATCAGTTATAAGGGCTACTTTCTCCCCTTTTCCCTGTCCATAAATTGCACTTGTTGTCGATAACATTTCTCTCATACCTGGACCACCTACTGGTCCTTCGTATCTAATTATAATTACATCACCATCATTATACTTTTTGCTTTGAACAGCTTTCATTGCACTTTCCTCATTTTCAAAGCATCTTGCTTTACCAGTAAATTGTAATTTTTTAAGTCCTGCAACTTTAACAATTGCACCCTCTGGAGCTAAATTTCCTTTCAATCCAACAACACCTCCTGTTGTTGATAATGGATTTTTATAAGATCTCATTACTTTTTGTTTTGGATTAAATTCAATTCCTTTTAAATTTTCTTTCATAGTTTTCCCAGTAACTGTCATGCAGTCACCATGAATATATCCACCTTCATATAAAGTTTTTAATAACATTGGAACACCACCTGCTAACCACATATCTTTAGCAACATATTTTCCACCTGGTTTTAAATCTGCAAGATAAGGTGTTCTTTTAAAAATTTTAGCAACATCCATTAAATCAAATTTAATTCCAGCCTCATTTGCGATAGCAGGTAAATGTAATCCTGCATTTGTAGAACCACCAGTTGCAGCAACAACTGTTGCAGCATTTTCTAAAGCTTTTCTTGTAACAACATCTCTTGGTTTAATTCCTTTTTTCAAAAGGTTCATAACAGTTTTACCACTAGCTTTCGCGTATTTATCTCTTTCTTCATATGGAGCTGGTGTTCCAGCAGAATAAGGAAGTGCTAATCCAATTGCTTCAGATACACATGCCATTGTATTCGCAGTAAATTGACCTCCACAAGCACCTGCACTAGGACAAGCAACTAATTCTAATTTTCTAAGTTCTGCAGCAGACATTTGACCTGTTGAATGTTTTCCAACTGCCTCAAATACATCTACAACTGTTACGTCTTTCCCTTTATATTTGCCTGGAAGGATAGATCCACCATATATAAATACACTTGGTACATTTAATCTAACCATAGACATCATTAGACCTGGTAAAGATTTATCACATCCTGCAATCCCTACTAATGCATCATAACAATGACCTCTAACCGTAAGTTCAGCTGAGTCAGCGATTACTTCTCTTGATATCAATGAGGACTTCATTCCTTCATGTCCCATTGCAATACCGTCAGTAACGGTAATTGTACAAAATTCTCTTGGAGTTCCACCGTTAGCTCTAACTCCTTTTTTAACTGATTGAGCTTGTCTCATTAGCGCAATATTACAAGGCGCTGCCTCATTCCATGTTGAAACGACGCCAACAAAGGGTTTTGCTACGTCTTTCTCAGTTTCTCCCATAGCATAATAAAATGATCTGTGTGGAGCTCTATCTGCACCTAATGATGTATGTCTGCTTGGAAGTTTCTTTTTATTGAATTTAGCCATTATATACCCCTTATTGTTACTGATATTTTCTCAATATCATTCTTTAAGTTATTATAATTATTTTTTTCTTGTTCAACAATCTCTTTTGGGGCTCGGTCTACAAAACTTTTATTCTCTAATCTTTGAGATATTTTATTCATCTCTTGCTCTAATCTACTTTGTTTATTTGTTAAATTTTCTTTGATTAATTTTAAATCAACATCTTTATCAAAATAAATCTTAAACAAATCACCAGAAACAACCATTGTAGCAGCTGGTTTATCTAAATCTTTATCTAATATGCTGTTTATTCTACCTAGTTTTTTTAAAATAATTTCATTCGTATTAATAAAGTCTTTTTGATTTTTATTAATTTCACTTATTGATACATCAATAAATGAACCTGGGCTTACATTTAGCTCATTTTTAAATGATCTTATCTCTGAAATAATGTTGATGATATTTTCAACTTGTTCGGTGCTACTATCCTTATTTATTTTGTCAGATAACCAGTTTTTAAGCATTAAATAATCACTACCGTCATTATCAAATTTATTTTTGAGCCAAATTTCCTCAGTAACAAACGGAATGAAAGGATGTAACAAAATCAAAATTTGTTTGAATACAAAAGATGATACTTTTTTAACCTCTGCTTTAGCTTTTTCATCTTCTGAAAATAGTATTGTTTTAGACAGTTCTAAATACCAATCACAATACGAATGCCATGCAAATTGATAAGCATTTTTAGCTGCCTCATCAAATCTATAATCTTCAAGGTTTTTTTCTATCTTATTTTTAGTTTCAATAAGTTCTGAGTAAATCCATTTGTTAATATTTACATTTAAACTTGGAACTTTATCTATATCTTTGAAATCACATTCATTAGTGATCAAAAAATTATTTGCATTCCATAATTTGTTTAAAAAATTTCTATAGCCTTTAACTCTATCCTCAGAAAGCTTAACATCTGTGCCTGGTGAAGCCATTGATAACAAAGTAAATCTTAGTGCATCAGCACTATATTTTTCAATTAAATCTAAAGGATCAATTACATTTCCTTTCGATTTAGACATTTTCTGTCCCTTCTCATCTCTAACCAATGCATGAACATAAATATCCTTGAATGGTTCTTTGTTTAGAAATTCAGTTCCAAACATAATCATTCTAGCTACCCAAAAAAATATAATATCAAAACCTGTAACTAAAACTGATGTTGGATAAAATTTATCTACATATTTATTATCATCTGGCCAACCAAGTGTAGCAAAAGGCCATAAGCCAGATGAAAACCAAGTGTCTAAAACGTCTGGATCACGATTTAATTCAACATCTTTACCATAATGTTTTTTTGCTTCTTGTTTTGCATCATCTTCATTTTCTGCAACAAAAATTTTTTTATCTGGTCCATACCAAGCGGGTATTTGATGTCCCCACCAAAGTTGTCTTGAAATACACCATGGCTCAATATTATTCATCCATTGAAAATAAGTTTTTGACCAATTCTCAGGAAAGAAATTTGTCTTTTTTGAATTAACAACTTCTTTAGCTTTAACAGATAATTTACCCGCATCAGCAAACCATTGCTCTGTTAGGAAAGGTTCAATTATTGAATTAGATCTATCTCCATAAGGAACTTTATTTTTTATATTCTCTTCTTTTACAAAAAATTCTTTTTCTTTAAGCTCTTTTAAAATTTGTTTTCTTGCTTCAGACCGATCAAGACCTATGTAATGTTTTGGAGCATTTTTATTTATTTTACCAGCCTCAGTAAAAATATTTATTATTTCAAGATTATTTCTTTGACCAACATCATAGTCATTAAAATCATGAGCTGGAGTTATTTTTAATGCCCCTGTTCCTTGTTCAGGATCTGCATAGTCATCTTCGATAATTTTTATTTTTCTTCCAACAATTGGAATAGTAACTGTTTTTCCAACAAAAGATTTAAATCTTTTATCTTTTGGATTTACAGCTATAGCTGTATCACCAAGCATAGTTTCGGGTCTTGTTGTTGCAATTATAATAAATTCCTCAGTTCCATCTATTGGATATCTAATGTAATAAATTTTAGAATTTACCTCTCTTTGATCTACTTCTAGGTCTGAAATAGCTGTTTTTAAAACTGTATCCCAATTAACTAGTTTCTTATCTTTATAGATTAGACCTTTGTTATAAAGGTCTACAAAAACCTTAATTACTGATTTGGATAAATTCTCATCCATGGTAAAGGCATTTCTTGACCAATCACAAGAGCAACCTAGTTTTTTTAATTGATTAATAATTATGTCTCCGTATTGCTCTTTCCATTCCCAAACTTTTTCAATAAATTTTTCTCTACCAATTTCATTTTTATCAATTTTTTCAGAGGTCAATTTTTTCTCTACTAATGCTTGAGTAGCAATTCCAGCATGGTCTGTACCTGGTTGCCATAAAGTTTCAAAATTATTCATCCTGTGATAACGAATTAATAAATCTTGAATAGAATTATTAAGTGCATGCCCCATATGTAAACTGCCAGTCACATTTGGAGGAGGAATTACAATTGAGAATTTTTTTGAATTTTCTTTAGGTTTGAAAAGACCATTTTTTTCCCAATAGGAATAAATTCTATTTTCTACATCAGAATGTATATATTTATCGCTACTCATTGATGTTAAAGTTTATAATTTAATAATCTAAATTAACAATAATGAATTTGGATCGTTATTTAATAGACTAATAGAAAAAATTTAATATAAAAAGGCATGTTTAGCTATTAACTAAAAATAAGATGGCAACGTGGCGGAATGGTTACGCAGAGGACTGCAAATCCTTGTATCCCGGTTCGATTCCGGGCGTTGCCTCCAAAAAAAATCTTGTTTTAGTTACAAAAAAAAGTAAGTTGACCTTTTTATATTCCTCGGTAGCTCAGTTGGTAGAGCAGTTGACTGTTAATCAATTGGTCGCAGGTTCGAGTCCTGCCCGAGGAGCCAAAATCAAATTTAAAAATAGAATATCTCTAAAACTAATGTCTTGAGTCTTAATTAAAACTTTAACTAAACTGCTTTTGAAATTTCTGATCCTGAAATTTGCAAAGATTTATTAAATTTTAATTTTTGATCAGCATTTAGTTCTGAATATAATTTAACTAAAAAATTATAATTTACGTTCATGTGACCTTCTTGTGATTTTTCTAAATTTACCAAGTATTCTGAAAAATCTTCAAAGAAATAATTAATCGGTACTTTCAAATAATTTGCAAGTTGAAGTAATCTTATCGAACTTACCCCATTTGTACCTTTTTCATATTTTTGGATTTGTTGAAATGTTACATTAATTGCTTTTGCTACTTTAGTCTGTGTTAAACCTAAAGCTAATCTTCTTAGCTTAAGCTTATTGCCCAAGTGTTTATTGAAATTATCTTCCATTAAGACCCCTCTTAAATAAATTTTATAAAGACTATTGAACCTATTTATTAATGTTACTGCAATAAAAAAATTTATTTTTTTTTATGGAAAAATTAAAAAAAACAAAACAGTGTCAAGCATTAGTTCAATGCGAAATAGACATTTTTAGATTGTCTTATTATAGAATTATGCCTTAAAAAATATATATTTTATAATATTTGACTTAAAAAAAGCTTAGTTCTATCGCTTTTTGGATTAGCAAAAAACTCTTTGGTTTCAGCTCTTTCTACAATCATGCCCTCATCCATAAATATAACCTCATCAGCCACCTCTTTAGCAAAACCCATCTCATGTGTTACTACAATCATAGTCATTCCTGCTTTAGCTAAATTAACCATTGCATCTAAAACTTCTTTAATCATTTCTGGATCTAATGCAGACGTTGGTTCGTCAAACAGCATTATTTTTGGTTCCATACATAATGCTCTGGCAATTGCACATCTTTGTTGTTGACCTCCGGATAATTGACCTGGATATTTACTCGCTTGATCTGCAATTTGTACTTTTTCTAAATGTTGAATAGCTAAATCTTCTGCATCTTTTTTTGGCATTTTTTTTACCCAAATTGGTGCCAATGTGCAGTTATCTAAAATAGAAAGATGAGGAAATAGATTAAATTGTTGAAATACCATTCCAACTTCAGCTCTAATTTTCTCTATGTCTTTAGTATCTGCTGTTAATTCATTTCCATCTACAATGATTGATCCCTCTTGATGCTCTTCTAATCTATTTATACATCTTATTAGTGTTGATTTTCCTGAACCAGATGGTCCACAAACTACAATTTTTTTATTTTTTTCTACTTCAAGGTTTATATTTTTTAAAACTTGGAAATCACCAAACCATTTATTCATTTCAGTAATTTGTATTATTTTATCTGACATTATCTTTCCGTTTTATATTTTTGTTCTAAATTATAACTATATTTACTCATTGCATAGCAAATAATAAAAAATAGTACTGAAGCAAACACATAACCTTCCATCGCAAAACCTAGCCACTCTGGGTTCGTTTTAGCAAGATTTAGCATTCCAACAATTTCTAAAAGTCCAACAACAAATATTAAAGGAGTATCTTTAACAAGTGCTAAAAAGGTGTTAGCAATTCCAGGTATCACAAGTTTAAGTGCCTGAGGTAAAATTACTAAAATATGCATTTTCCAATAACCCATTCCTAAAGATTTAGCAGCATCATATTGACCTCTAGGTAGTGCTTGCAAACCACCTCTGATAACTTCGGCTACATAAGCTGCTTCAAATAATGAAATTGCAATGATTACTCTTACTAGTTTATCTATAAACATATCCTCAGGTAAAAACATTGGAAACATTACTGAAGACATAAATAATACTGTAATCAATGGAACACCTCTCCAAAATTCTATCATGCCTATTGAAAAATATTTAATTATTGGAAAATCTGATCTTCTGCCCAAAGATAAAAACAATCCTATTGGAAAACAGAAAATCAAACAAAAAAATGATACTATAAAAGTTAAAGACAATCCTCCCCAAGCACCTGTCTCTACCCACTCTAATGCTTCTAATTTACCAAGTTCAATAAGCTCTTCATAAAAAAATACATATTTTAATAAAATGTAGAGTGTGATCGGAACTATAATAAAATAATACATTTTAAATTTTGAAGGAATAAAAAATCCTATTATAACTGAAATTACAGCTGCAATAATTCCATACGAGAAATCAAAAAATATTGGACCACCGGATATAAAAAAGAAAATAAAGAAAAAAGCAATTACTGGATAAACTACTACATAATAAAGGGTCAAATATTTTTTAAATTTTTCAGTAGCAAAGAAACCAATAGTACCAAGAAAAGCTAAAGCTATAAAAGATAAGTTAATACGCCACTGCTCAGCATTTGGATACATACCATACATAAATCTGTTAAACCAAATTTTAATATAAGTCCAACAAGCTCCACTACCTGTACATACATCTTTCGAGTCTCCAGCAATATTTGCATCTAAAATAAACCAACTTAATAATGGTGGGAGCGATTTGATAACCACGAATACAATTAATAATGATAAAAAAGCATTAAAATTGTTTGTATTAATATTTTTATTTATTGAATCTAAAAATTTTAAACCTGAATAATCAATTCTAATTAAATGAAGCCCTATAAATCCTAAAATTAATGGCAAAAAGAAACTAAGAGTTCCAGGTAAAAAAGAAGTTAAATCTTTATTAAAAAAAGAATTTAAAAAAACTATAAATATACTTAATGCAACTAGAATTGTTCCTGTATATAAATAAGTATTAAGATTATTTTTATCTGGTTGTAAAAAATTCAATTTATTCATTATTTTTCTTTAATGGCTATTTTTTTATTGTACCAATTCATAAATATTGAAATTGATATACTCAAAGATAAATATGTTAACATTGTTATAGAAACAATTTCTATTGCTCTACCTGTCTGCATCAAAGCAGTTCCTGCAAATACAAGAACCAGATCAGGATATGCAATTGCAGCTGCAAGAGATGAATTTTTTGTTAAGTTTAAATATTGATTAGTAGTTGGTGGAATTATAATCCTTAAAGCTTGCGGCATTACCACTAATTTTAATACTTGATTAGGAGTTAATCCTATAGAAGCAGCAGCTTCTTTTTGACCTTTACTAACACCTTGAACACCTGCTCTTACACATTCAGCAATAAAAGTTGCTGTATATAATGATAAAGCTAATGCTAAAGATATTAATTCAGGTGGTAACTTAATTCCTCCCTCATAAGTAAAACCAGATTGTGATAACTGTTTGATTACAGGCACTTCAACAGAGGCATCAACACCACCAAATAAAAAACTTAAAATTGGCAAAATTAACAATAAGCCTATTGAAATTGATAAGACTGGTGTTTGAATACCCTCATTTTCTTGTTTTCTTTTTGCATAAATTCTAATGAAAATTATTGAAATTATTGCAGCAATTATTGAATAAATAAAAATATCTAAATTATTCCAAACAAAAGCGGGAACAAAAAAACCTTTTATAGTAAGAAAAAAAACTCCAAACATAGGCTCAGTGTCTTGAGGCAAAGGTAGTGCTCTTAAGGCAGCAAAATACCAAAAAAATATTTGTAATAATAAAGGAATATTTCTAAAAAATTCTACGTAAACTGCAGCTGTTCTCTCAATTAAATAATTGTTTGATAATCTTGCAATTCCTACAACAACTCCAATAATAGTTGCAAATATAATTCCTATAACAGAAACTAAAATAGTATTTAATAGTCCTACTAAATAAGCTCTAAAATATGAATGTGAGCCATCAAATTCAATTAATGAAAATTGTACATCAAAAGATGACTCTTGAGATAAAAAACCATACCCAAAAGTAATTCCTCTATTCTCCATGTTGACTTGTGCATTAAATGAAAAAAAACCAAATATGAGAATTACAACTAGAAGTGTGAGTAATTGGGGTAATATTTTTTTAATGTTCACAATAATTCAAGACTTATAAAAAAAAGGGCTAGAAAAATCTAGCCCTTTTTAAGTATTATTTAAAGATATAAATTATCTTGCTGGTGGTACATAAAGTATTCCACCTTTAGTCCATAATTCATTTGGACCTCTGTCAGGTAGAATTCCAGTGTCAGCAATATTTCTTTTATAGCTTTCACCGTAGTTACCAACTTGCTTGATAATTCTTAAACTCCAGTCATTATCTAAACCTAAAGCAGCTCCTAATTCACCTTCAGCACCAACTAATCTTTTTACAGCTGGATTGTCTGAAGTTTTCATAGAGTCTGCATTAGCAGAAGTAACACCATACTCTTCGGCTTCAATCATAGTGTTAAGAGACCATCTTACGATATCTTCCCATACAGAATCACCTTGTCTAACAACAGGGCCTAAAGGCTCTTTTGAAATAGTTTCAGGTAAAACTATGTGGTCATCTGGAGAACTCAATTTAATTCTTTGAGCAGCTAAACCAGATTTATCAGTTGTATATGTATCACATCTTCCAGCATCATACGCAGCAACAACTTCGTCAGCTTTTTCGAAAGTTACTGGCTCATAAGAAATTCCTTTTGAATTAAAGAAGTCTCTCATGTTAAGCTCAGTTGTTGTTCCTAAGTTTGTACATGCAGAAATACCGTTTTTGAAATCATTCACAGATGAATATCCAGAATTTTTTCTAACCATAAAACCTTGACCATCATAGAAGTTTACTCCTACAAAAGTAAGTCCGATGTCAGCATCCCTTGAAAGAGTCCAAGTTGTGTTTCTTGATAAGATATCGATCTCATTAGAAGTTAAAGCTGTAAATCTTTCTTTAGCACTTAGTGGTGTAAACTTAACTTTGTTTGCATCACCTAATACTGCAGCAGCAACAGCTCTACATACATCAACGTCAACACCAGTCCAATTTCCTGCAGCATCAGCATTAGAAAATCCTGGAAGACCTTGAGATACTCCACATCTTACAAAACCCTTCTTTTGAGTGTTTTTAAGTGTTTTAGATTTTTTAGCAGCCATAGTTTCTGTTGTAAAAGTAAACAACACTGCAACCATAGCAACTAAAGAAGTTAATTGTTTTAAGTATTTAAACATTATTCTTCCTTTTAGTTATTTTTATTTGTTAACAAATAATTCAAAATTATTTTTGAATATTCATAATTTAAACATGTAAGAAAATACTGTTCAAGAAAAATTAATAATAAATTTGAATTCTATATAAATTCACGTCAAGCTTAATTTTAATTAATTAATGGCTAAAAAGTAAGAAATGGCGCGCCCTGAAGGATTCGAACCTACGACCCTCGGTTTAGAAAACCGATGCTCTATCCAGCTGAGCTAAGGGCGCAAAATTTAATGATATATATAATACTAAATTAATTTTTAAAAAGAAATTTTTTAGCTATTAATAATAAAGATAAAAGTTCAACTCTTCCGATTATCATAAAAAATATAAGAAAAAATTTAGTTAAAAAGTGTAAATTTTGGAAATCAAAGTCAGAAAAACCATAAGCAGAGGAATTAACTGTGTTCATTAAGGTTAATACAGCTAGTTTGAAAGAATATTCAAATTGAATATTAGATAAAGACAATATTATAGTTAAAGAAAAAAGTGAAATAATAAAAATTAAAATTGTTAAAAAATATTTATTTATGTCTTTGGTATCAAAATTAATTTTAGAAAAAACAAGTTTGTTCATAAATACATTTTTAGGCTTGCTAAAAGAAAGAATTTGATTAATAGAATATTTAGTTAAAGAATATATTTTTAAAAACCTTAAACCTGAGCTCGTAGAAAAAAAAGATCCACCTATAATTACAAGTAAGATATATATAAAATTTAAATTAGATTGATCAACTTCAAGTGAAATACCTATATTTGAAATACTACTAACTAAAGATAAAAAACTGTATGTGAAATTAGTATCATAGCTAAAAAAAACAAAAAATATACTTGCAACTACAATAAAATATAAAAATAAATGTATGTCTTCATAAAAAAAATTTAAATTTTTTTTTCTTAGAAAAATTAAATTATATGTAAAAAAAATACTAAAAAAAGAAGTCAGCATTAAAATAGATAATATAATTATTTGAAAATCATTTGTTAAAATTGATGAAAGATTATTAGAAGGAAGAAATCCACCCGACGAAATTATTGTCATTGCTAAATTCAGCGAATTAAATGATCTTATTCCAAGAATGTTTAGAATAATAAAAATTGATACAGTTAATCCTGAGTATAATAAGAGAATTTTAATTGATTGTTTTAAAATCTCGTCAGAATTAAAAGATAGAAAATTAGTTAAAGATTTTTTTAAACTTTCATCATAAATATCAATTAGAAAAATAATAGAATATAAAAAATATAACCCACCTATCCATTGTATTGATGATCTCCATAAAATTAGGCCTTGATCAATATGTTTAATATTTTCAAATACAGTGAAACCTGTTGAAGTAAATCCTGATACAGCTTCAAATAAAGAATTTAAAAAAGATAAATTATAAATACTTAAATAAAAAGGTATTGCTAAAATCAATGGCATTAAAAAATATCCCAACAAAACAGTTAATATTTTTTCAAATATTGTAGATTTTTTTTGATTAGTTTTAATTTTGTAAAAAAATATTCCAATGATAGCAGAAATAACTAAGCTAAAATAATATGTGTTTATATTTAGATATAAATTAAAGTAATATGAATAAATAATATTTAAAAAAGAGAAGAAAGAAATTACTATAAAAAAAAAACTCAAGTATTTTACTCTAAAAAATGACATTTAATTAAATAGAACTTATTCTAAATATATTTTCTACTACTGAAATTGAGTCTTTCTTTGCTAAAAAAACAACTTTATCCTCTTTTTGGAATACAAAATTTGATCTTGGTATTATAACTTTATTTTCTCTTAATACAGCACCTATTCTTATCTCATCTGGCAAATTTGAATTTTTTAATTCTTTATTAATAAGCTCTGAAGTTTCTATAATTTCAGCTTCAATTACTTCATATTCACCATTCATAATAGTGTAAGCTGTTTCAATTGTACCTTTGTGAATATGTTTTAAGATACTTGAGACAGTATTCATTCTTGGATCAATAAGATCATCAATTTTTAAAGAGTTTTGTAACAAAGAATAATTAGGCTTGTTAATGAGAGCCATTGTTCTTTTGTCATCAATATCTTTTTCATCTTTTGCAATTTTTTCAACAAGAACACTTACCATCAAATTATCCTCATCATCATTTGTTAAAGCAAGAACTGTTTCGGCTTCTTGTAAATTTGCTTCTGTTAATACTTCCTCGTCTAAAGCATCACCATTAATGACAATCGTATTATTTAATTCGCTAGCAAGAAATTCAGCTCTTTCTTTGTTTTTTTCAATGATTTTAACTCTTGCAGCATCAAAAGTTTCTTCAATGTTTTTAGCCAAGTTAAAACCTATATTTCCACCACCTACAATTAAAATATTTTTAGATACTTTTTCGTCATGTCCAAAAACTTCCAAAGTATCTGACATTTGTGATGAATTGATTATCACATAAATTTTATCATTTTTTCTTACATCATCATTTTTTTTTGGAATTATGAATTTATCGTCTCTTATAATTCCAATAATATTTGCATCTAAATTGGGATGTTTTTTTGTTAAATCATTAAGCTTGATGTTAATTAATTTACAATTTTCATTAATTAAAATCTCTAATAATCTTATTTTATTATCAGCAAATGGAACACTATCCAAAGCTCCAGGTGCCTCAAGTTTTCTTTGAATTGATTTTGCAATTTCAATTTCAGGAGAAATGATAACATCTATTGGTAAATTTTCTTTATTGTAAACTCTAGTAAATTTTGGGTTTAAATAATCTTGAGATCTTATTCTTGCTATTTTTTTAGGAATTTTAAAAATTGAGAAAGCTATTTGACAAATAAGCATGTTAATTTCGTCATTTCTTGTGACTGCAATAATCATGTCAGTCTCAGTTGCATTAGCTTTTTCTAAAATTGATGGATATGTACCTTTTCCAACAATAGCTTTAACATCTAAAGCATCATCAATCTTTTGAATATCTTCACTAGATGGGTCAATAACAGTTATGGAATGACCTTGATCACTTAGCTGTTTAGCTATAGTGAACCCGACTCTTCCAGCTCCACAAATGATAATATTCATCTAATTAAATTCTTTAATTCCTAGACCTTTAAGTTTTCTGTGCAAAGCACTTCTTTCCATACCAACAAAATTTGCTGTTTTTGAAATATTTCCATTAAATTTTTTTAGTTGAATAGTTAAATACTCTTTTTCAAACTTTTCTCTAGCTTCTTTTAATGGCACAGAAAGGCTATTTTCTGCAAATTGATCATCAAAATTTATATTTTTTAAAGATTCCTTAATAATATTTGAAATTTTATCTTTTGAATCAGGCTGTAATATTGCAATCCTCTCTATTAAATTTCTTAATTCTCTAACATTACCGTGCCAATTATGATTAAGTATATAACTATTATTTTCATCTATATCTAGTTCTTTTATTTTATAATTTTCAGATATTTTTTTTGAAAAATATTTAATCAATAATGGTATATCTGAAATTCTTTGGCTTAATGGTTCAATGTTTATCTCAAAAACATTTATTCTGTGAAATAAATCCTCTCTAAAATTCCCAATTTCGATTTCTTTTTTCAAGTCTTTACTAGATGAACAAATTAATCTTACATCTACGCTTACGTCATTAGTTCCATTGACTCTTTTAAATTTTTGATCTGTTAAAACTCTTAATATTTTAGATTGTATATCTAATGGAATTTCTGAAACTTGGTCTATTAATAGTGTTCCTTTATTTGCTTTCTCAAGCGCACCATATGATATAGAGCCATTTTCTTTTTCTTCACCAAATAATTCTAATTCATAT
Source organism: uncultured Pelagibacteraceae bacterium (assembly GCA_902521615.1). GTDB lineage: Bacteria > Pseudomonadota > Alphaproteobacteria > Pelagibacterales > Pelagibacteraceae > Pelagibacter. Next base: position 101,471 of record CABYSJ010000001.1, read on the forward strand.
TTATTAATATCTAATAAGGCACCATTTAAAACAATAAATGGGTTTTTACCTCTATTAGAAGCTTTGTGAATTTTTCTTGCTATTAATTCTTTTCCTGAACCTGAGGGTCCGCTTATAAATACTCTACTTTCAGTTATTGATATTTTTTTAATTTGATCAATTATATTTACTATATTTTTGCTGTTTCCTATTAATTCATAAGATGAAAATAATTTACTTTCATATTCTCTATTTTGTTTTTTTAAATTAAAGTTTTCAACTGCTCTTTTAACAAAATTAAGCAATCTTTCTTGATCAAATGGTTTTTCTATAAATTCAAAAGCTCCGTGTTGCAATGACTTTATAGCCATTTCAATGTTAGCGTGTCCAGATATAATTATAACTGGTGTATCTTTGTTTTTTGATTTTATATGTGAAAGAAGTTCAATACCATCATTGTCTCCCTTATCTAATTTAACATCAAGAATTGCAACATCAGGTAATTTTTTATCTATTTCAGCTAGTGCCTGGTTATAATTTGCTGCTAAACGAGTTTTATAGCCAGCATCTATGATTAATTCATTAATTATATTTCTGATATCTGCGTTATCGTCTACGATTAAAATTTCTTCACTCATTATTATTTTAAAAATGTAATATTAATTTTTGCACCATTTTCAATTGGTATAAAATCTATTTTTCCATTGTGATCATTAATTATTTTATTAACTATTGATAATCCTAAACCGGTTCCATTTTTCTTGGTTGTGAAATACGGATTAAGTATATCTTTAATGTTATTTTCTAATTTACTAAAACCAACACCATTATCTTTTATTGTAGCTTTTATGTGGCTATCATCTTCAGTAAGTTCAATAGCAATTTTTTTGCTGAAATTGTTGCTGTTTTGCGTTTTTTGATTGATGCTTTCTATGGAATTTTTAATCAAATTTAAGAAAACTCTGCTTATTTGTTCTTTATCACTCTCTAAATTAATTATTTCAGTATTTTTTTTAAAAATAATATTAATAGAATTATCTAATTCTTTTAACAAATTTATATTTTCGTTAATTATATCTACTAGATTATTTTTTCTAAATATTGGTTTAGGCATTCTTGCAAAATCAGAAAATTCATTAACTAATTTTTCAATTTGTTTTATTTGATTATTAATAATTTTCAAATTGTCTTTAAAATTCTCAATTTCACTTTCCTGTAACTGTTTAGAATATTTATTTTTTAACCTGTCTATAGTTAATTGAATTGGTGTTAGTGGATTTTTAATTTCATGGGCAAGTTTTCTAGCTAAGCTTTCCCATGCCTCATGTCTTTCGTTAATAATTAACTTTTCTTGCTGACTTTTCAACCTATCTATCATTAAATTGAAATTTTTGTTTAAATTCTCTAGATCTTTATCTGTTTTGACTTCAGGAACTTTTGCATTAAAATTTCCTTGTCCAATGGATGTTGAGGCAAGTATTAAGTTATTAATTGATCTAAAAAACCTAGATGAAAATCTGATTGCGATAGATATAGAAACAAATAATAAAACACTAACAACAATAATATAAATAATAGCAAATGAGATTTTAATTCCAGTGCTTTTTTCTTCAACAGTATAATAAAAATTAATAGCTTCTTGAGACTCTGTTAAATATCTAGAAATATCTTTGTCCAGATACTTAACTACATACAAAAATCTATCTTCAAAATTTTGTAGCCTCATTATTGCTGCAGAAATATTTTCTGGTGCATTAATAATTTTCAAAGGACGGTCATCATCCAAAACTAAATTTAGAGCTTTATCAACCGGTGGTATAAAGTTTTTGTAGTTTTTTAAAGTAGAGAATAACAATTTTTTATTAATATCTATAACATGAATTTCATCTACATTTCTTATAAGTTTTTGAGTTTTTAAAAATCTACTATATTCTTTTTGATTATCATTTAAAAATTTTTTACTTTTATTTGTATCAAACGCTATTAAAACAATGTCTGATTGAATTTTATTTCTTATTTCATCTACATAATTTCTTGCTAACTCATAAGAATTGTTAACAACAGTTGTAACTTTTTTATCAAAATACTTCTCTAAAGCAAAAGAAAATAAAAAGAGTGAAAATATTGAAATTAATACTGATGGAATTAAAGTAAATAATCCAAAGTATGTAATATATTTTTTATTTGATTTTAAACCATCTTTATCAATATCATTTTTAATTGCGCTCTTAATCTCAATAAAAATAAAAACAAATAGCGCTACTAAAAGAACAATGTTTAGAACTAATAAAATTTGTAAATTTTGATCTGATAATTCAATAAATCCTTTATCAATAAAAGTTAAAAAGGTTAAAAAACCTATCGATAATGTGATAATAAATAATATTATTAGATATATATTTTTTTTAATAAATTCGTACATTTGAATATAAAAACTACCATATAAATGAATAATTATTTTATAATACTAGCATCAGGACAAAGCAAAAGATTTAATTCAAGAAAACAAAAGCAATTCAATATTTATAAAAACAAGGCTCTTTTTAAACATTCTTTAGAAAAAGCAATAGAATCAAAGCTGTTTAAAAAAATTATATTGGTCGTAAATAATAAAAAACGTATTAAAGAAAAATTTCCTAAAAATGTATCAATTATAAAAGGTGGTAAAGAAAGATGTGATTCTTCTTTAATAGCCTTAAAATATATAAAAAAATTTAAACCAAATAATGTTCTAATTCACGATGCTGCTAGACCAAATTTCACTATCAAGCTTTTAAAAAATCTAATCAAATTACTCAAAAACTATAAAGCGGTAATACCTTTCATAAATTCAAAAGATTCCATTAAATACAAAGTAAAAAAACAAATTTTTAACTTAAATCGAAATAATTCAATTTTAACTCAAACCCCTCAAGCTTTTAAATTTAAAAATTTATATAATCTTTCAATTAAACAAAAAAATAAAATTACTGATGAAGCAACATTATTTATTGAAAAAAATTTAAAAGTTAAATTTATTAAAGGAGAAAATTTAAATCAAAAAATTACATTTAAAGAAGATATCGAAACTAATAAAATTTATTTTGGCATAGGCTTTGATATTCATAGATTAATAAGGGGCAAAAAACTTTTTTTAGGTGGTATTAAAATTCCTTTTCATTCAGGACTTAAAGGACATTCGGATGGAGATGTGATTATTCATTCAATAATTGATTCCCTTCTTGGAGCGATGAGAAAAAAAGATATTGGTACTTTTTTTCCAGATAATGAAAAAAAATATAAAAATATTAGATCTCCCAAAATGCTTAAACCTATTGTTGAAATATTAAACAATAATAACTTTTATATAAATAATTTAGATATAAATTTAATTTGTGAACAGCCAAAAGTTTCAAAGTATCGCAATAAAATAATCAAATCTCTATCTAATTTATTAAATATTGATAAAGAATTAATTAACCTAAAAGGTAAAACAGTAGAAAAACTTGGATTAATAGGAAAAGAAAAAGCAATAGCTTGTGAAGCTATTTGCTCAATTACACAATGAAAAAAATAAATATTTTATTATCCACTTTCTTTGGTTATGGATATTTAACCAAAATACCTGGAACTATAACCTCTGCAGTAACAACTGTTTTTATTTATATTGCTTTTGAAATTTTAGGCTACACAGACCTTAAGTTTTTAATTATTTTTTTTATACTTTTATTCTTTTATTCATTTTATGCAGTAAAAGATGCAGAAACTGAATTTAAAAATAAAGATCCAAGACAAATAGTAATTGATGAAGTTTTGGGTCAATCAATGCCTTTGATTTTGTTATTGTATTTAAATCAATCTAATCAAATAAGTATTTCAATTGAAATTTATTATATTTTATCTTTTGTTTTTTTTAGATTTTTTGACATCCTAAAACCTTTTCCAGTAAGTTATTTTGATAAAAAACATAAAAACTATTTTGGAATAATTATGGATGATATAATGGCAGGTTTATATTCAATGATATTAATATATTTAATAAGTTTAAAATTCTAATGAGTATTCAATTGCTCCATAAAAAATTAATTAAAAAAAAATTAACTATATCTGTAGCTGAGTCTTGTACGGGTGGATTATTGGCACATAATTTGACTAAATTAGCCAATTCATCAAAATACTTTCAAATGGGTCTAACCACTTACTCTAATCAAGCTAAAATAAAGATATTAAAGGTTAATAAAAATATTATTAGAAAATATGGTGCGGTAAGCCATGAGTGTTGTAAGGCAATGGTTCGAAATTTATCTAAAATTTCAAAGAGTAAAATCAACATCTCAATTACAGGAATTGCTGGACCAGGCGGTGGATCAAAAGAAAAACCAGTTGGTCTTGTTTATATTGGTATCAAAAAAGGTAAAACTTTGCTTATTAAAAAAAATATATTTAAATCAAAAAATCGACATTCAATTCAAAAATCAACAGTTCGTACTGTAATTAATATAATCAGTAAAATTATTTAATACTTTCAGCTCTTTTTTGAAACGCATCTGCTATTTTTTCCAAACCAAATTGAAAAGATTTGGTCATTAAAATATTTAAAAACTTATTTTCGATTTCAAAATCAATATCAAATAAAACTTCTGTTTTATAACCATCAGCATCATTTCCTACTTCAATAAATTTCCAATTATTTTCTAAATGATTTAATGGTCCACCTAAATTTACCACATGAATGTGATCATTTTTTTTATTTAATTTAACGTCACTTTTAAATGTATCCTTAAAAGGTCCCCTACCTATTGTAAGATCCGCTATTATATTTATTGTATCGCCGTTATCACTTCTCTCATAAACTTTTGAATTATCACAGAAAGGAATAAATTCTGGGTATTTTTCAATATCTAAAACAAACTCAATTAGCTTATCTTTTCTGTTATCAATTAATCGCTTAACTGATGCTTTTGGCATTAATTATTTTTTAATCTGTTTTGTTGAAGTTTCGCAAAATCTTCATCAGCATGATATGATGATCTCGTTAAAGGGGATGAAGACACTAATAAAAATCCTTTTGCTTTTGCTATTGTTCCTAAATCTTCAAATTCTTTTGGTGTGTAATATCGATCTAATGGAAAATGTTTAGTTGAAGGTTGTAAATATTGACCAATCGTTATGAAATCAACATCTGCAGCCCTTAAATCATCCATGACTTGTAAAATCTCATCTCTTGTCTCGCCTAAGCCAACCATTATTCCAGATTTAGTGAAAATTTTTTTATTAACTTTTTTTGCATTTTTCAAAAGTTCTAAAGATGCAAAGTATCTGGATCCAGGACGAACTTTTAAATAAAGACTAGGGACAGTTTCAATATTATGATTAAACACATCTGGTTTAGCGTCTAAAACTTTTTTATAAGCATCTCCTTTTCTTAAAAAGTCAGGTGTGAGAACTTCAATAGTAGTTTTTGGGTTTGATTTTCTAATTTGATTAATCACTTCAAAAAAATGTTCTGATCCACCGTCATCTAAATCATCTCTGTCCACTGAAGTGATCACAACATGTTTTAAATTTAATTTTTTAACCGCTTCCGCAATCTTTAAAGGTTCAAGTTTATCTAATTTTCCTGGTACACCAGTTTTAACATCACAAAAAGCACAAGCTCTTGTACAGGTGTCTCCCATAATCATAAAGGTTGCATGTCGCTTACTCCAACATTCAGTGATATTAGGGCAGTTTGCTTCCTGACAAACAGTTATAAGATTGTTATTATTTACTATTGTTTTAGTTAAAAAGAATTCCTTACTATTTGTAAGTTTTGATCTAATCCATTCAGGTTTTTTTTTAATTGGATTAACCGGTTTGTTTTCTTTTTCTGGATGTCTACTTTTCATCTTTTTTAATTATATAAATAGTCTCATTTTTTTTACCAAACAAAAATCGTTCTCTAATTAAAGTCTCAATATAATCAAGATCTAAATTAGTACTTAGGAGTGAATTTTTATGATCCATATCTCCTATTTTACTAGTTAGGGTTAATTCTTCTTTTTTCAAGTTAGACAAAAGTTCCTTTTTTTCTATATACGAAAAAAGACCTCTTTCTCCTGATAATAAATTAAAACCAAAATAGAAAATAAGAAAAACAGATATTAATAAAAAATAATTTCTTTTTATTAATCGAAGCATTAATTGATCTTATTCATCCTAGCTTTTTTTCCAAGTTCTTCTTCGATACGGATTAATTGATTGTATTTTGCAACCCTTTCAGATCTAGCTAAAGATCCGGTTTTAATTTGATTTGAATTAGTACCCACTGCTAAATCAGCAATAAACGTATCCTCACTGTCACCTGATCGGTGAGATATAATTGTTTTATATCCAATGGTTTGTGCAAATTTAATTACATCTAACGTTTCTGAAACAGTACCAATTTGATTAAGTTTAATTAAGATAGAATTAGAGGAAATATTTAAGAAACCTTTCTTTAATCTTTCAAGATTTGTTACATACAAATCATCTCCAACAATCTGAATTTTCTTTATTGATTTCATTAATTTATTCCATGCCAACCAATCATTTTCAGCAAATGGATCTTCAATAGACTTAATTTTATATTTTTTAATAATTTTTTGATATTCTTTAATGGATTTATCTACTGAAATATAACTTTTAGAATGAATAGAGTATTTGTTCTTTTTATATAATTCATTAGCAGCCACATCTAGACAAATAGAAACATCTTTCCCATTAATAAATCCTGATTTTTTAATTGCACTCACAATTAAATCTAAGGCTTGATTATTACTACTGATCATGGGTGCAAACCCACCTTCATCACCAACTGAAGTTGATAAATCTTTATCTTTAATTAATTTACTTAAGTTTTTAATAACAACGAAACAAATTCGCATCGCTTCAGAAAAACTTTTTGCACGGTCAGGTCTGATCATAAACTCTTGAATTCTAAGACCATTATTTGCATGCGCTCCACCATTAATGATGTTCATTAATGGATAAGGTAATTGAAATTTATTTTTTTGAGAAAAAGTTTTATACAAAGGTAATTTTTTTGCTTTTGCAGACAGTTTTTTAACAGCCATTGAAACAGCTAACATTGCATTAGCTCCTAAGTTAGTTTTTTGTTTCGTACCATCCATATTGATTAATAAAGCATCAATTCTTTCTTGATTATGGATACTTTGACCTTTTAATTTTTTTGAAATCTTTGTGTTAACTAAATTAACTGCATTTAAAACACTTTTTCCTAAATACCGTTTATTATTTTTATCTCTTTTTTCAAAAGCTTCAAAAGTTCCTGTGGAAGCACCTGAAGGACAAATAGCAGATGAGCTATTATTTTTTATATAAACCTCAGCCTCTACTGTTGGATTTCCTCTACTGTCAAAAACTTGACGTGCTTTTACTTTTAAAATTTTACTCACTATTTTTTAATTAGATTATCTATATCGTGTAATTGTTTTAATAGATTCTCTAATTTATTCAATGGTACCATGTTTGGTCCATCTGATGGAGCATTATCAGGATCTTGATGCGTTTCAATAAATACACCCGCAACTCCAACTGCAACTGCAGCTCTTGCTAAATATTCAACAAACTCTCTTTGACCACCAGAGGATTCTCCTTGGCCACCTGGTTGTTGAACAGAATGTGTTGCATCGAAAATTACTGGATAACCATTCTTTGCCATAATAGGTAATGATCTCATATCAGAGACTAAAGTATTGTAACCAAAGCTTGCACCTCTTTCTGTTACTAATATTTTGTCATTTCCAGACTCTGAAATTTTCTTTGTAACATTCACCATATCCCACGGTGCTAAGAACTGACCTTTTTTCACATTAATAATTTTATTTGTTTTAGCTGCAGCAATTAACAAGTCTGTTTGTCGACATAAAAAAGCAGGGATTTGTAAAATATCGACATGCTTTGAAACAACTTCACATTGTTCTGCATTATGAATGTCTGTTAAAATAGGCACATTTAATTCCTTTTTAATTTTATCAAATACAGGTAGTGATGCATCTAATCCTGCTCCTCTTTTACCTTTTAAGCTTGTTCTGTTAGCTTTATCAAATGAAGTTTTGTAAATAAATCCAAGGCTAAATTTTGAGGTGATTTCCTTAATTTTTCCAGCCATATCCAGTGCATGTTGCTCTGTCTCAAGTTGGCATGGACCTGCAATAATACAAATCTTGTTGCTGTTTGAGATTTCTATATTTTCACAATTTACTTTAATCACACTCATTTATGATTTTTTGCTGCTTTGATAAAAGAAGAGAATAAAGGATGTGGGCTTAAAGGTCTAGATTTAAATTCAGGATGAAATTGTACTCCTATAAACCAAGGATGATTTTTAAGTTCAATTATCTCTGGAAGCTTATGATCTGGAGATAAGCCTGAAAATATTAATCCTTTCTTCTCAAATTTTTCTTTATATGAAATATCCACTTCATATCTATGTCTATGTCTTTCTTTAATTAATCTAGATTTATAAATATCTCTTATTTTAGATTTATCTTTTAAAATTGCATTATAAGAACCAAGTCTCATAGTACCCCCTAAATCTTTATTTGTTCCTTTAACTTTTCTACCGCTTTTCTCCCATTCATGCATCAAGCCAATAATATGAACTCCACCTTTATCAAATTCAGAAGAGGTTGCTTTTTTAATTTTCAATTGATTTCTAGCAAATTCAATTATCGCCATTTGCATTCCATAACAAATTCCAAGGAAAGGAATTTTATTTACTCTTGAATACTTTATCGCTTCAATTTTACCCTCTGTTCCTCTTTTACCAAATCCACCTGGAATTAAAACTCCTGAAACATTTTTAAGTTTATTTTTTATTTCTGAAACTTTTAATTTCTCAGAATCTATTCTAATCAAATTTACTTTAAGATTATTAGAAATTCCTCCATGAGTAAGTGCTTCATCTAAAGATTTATACGCATCTTTTAATTCAACATATTTACCAATAATTGCGATATTTATATTTCTTTTGGTATTAAGAGTAATTTTAGTTATTTTTTTCCAAGGTTTTAAATTTGCAGTTTTTTTTGATTTTAATTTAAAATAATTTAAAACTTGAATATCTAATTTTTGATTAAAAAAACTAATTGGTGCTTCATAAATAGTTTTAACATCAACTGTTTCTATCACATTTTTAATATCAACATTACAAAACAATGAAATTTTCTTTCTATGATCTAAAGGTATAGGTCTTTCAGATCTGCAAATTATTATATCTGGTTGAACACCAATACTTCTTAATTCTTTAACTGAATGTTGAGTTGGTTTTGTTTTTATTTCATCAGATGCTTTTAAATAAGGAACTAAAGTTAGATGAATAAATAATGCATTTTTTTTACCAATGTCATTTGAAAATTGTCTAATTGCCTCTATAAATGGTAAGCTTTCTATATCCCCTACTATTCCTCCTATTTCACAAATGACAAAATCTTCTTTGGAAGTATCGTGTTTTATAAATTCTTTAATCCTATCTGTGATGTGGGGAATCACTTGAACTGTTTTACCTAAATATTGACCTTTTCTCTCTTTTCTAAGAACATCACTATAGATTTTTCCTGTTGTAATATTGTCAGTTTTCTTTGCAGTTACTTCAGAAAATCTTTCATAGTGACCTAAATCTAAATCTGTTTCAGCACCATCGTCTGTTACAAAAACTTCGCCATGTTGAAATGGACTCATTGTCCCTGGATCTACATTTAAATAAGGATCTAATTTTCTTAAACGAACTTTGTAACCTCTTGATTGTAATAAATATGCTAACGATGCTGAAGAGAGACCTTTTCCAAGGGATGAAACCACGCCGCCAGTGACAAAAATATATCGCGCCATGGAAGTATATTATAGCGAATAAAAAATGAATTGAAAAGGATTAATTAATTATTTTCTGGAATTGAAGGCGTGTCTTCAGTTTTTTCCTCAACTGTATCTAATACCGACCCCGTGGGAGTAAGTTCTGCTCTAGAAATTATTGTTAGAGCTAAACTACAAATAATAAAAAGTGTTGCTACGATTGCAGTAGCTTTTGTCATGAAGCTGCCTGCTGATCTAGATAACATAAAATTTTCTTGGGAAACTCCAATACCAAGAGCACCTCCTTCTGATTTTTGCAATAAAACCAAAAGAACTAAAATAACTGCAAGTATGATGTTGATTACTAATAATAAAGTTTCCATGTGGGTCTAATTAATGGTTTTTTGAATTATATCAATAAATTTTTTAGGAATTTGTGATGCGCCTCCTATCAAAAAACCATCAATGTTGGGAATTTTTTTTAATATACTTACATTATTAGTGTTTACAGATCCGCCGTATAAAATTTTTGGATATTTTTTTACAAATCTACTTTTAATAAATGAAATAGTTTTGTTTAAATCAGCTTCTTTCGGAATTACACCTGTGCCAATAGACCATACCGGTTCATAGGCTATAATAATTTTAGATTTATTCTTTATAGATTTTAATCCTTTTTCAATTTGTCTTTTTAAAATTTGATTAGTTTTTTTTTGTCTTCTTTCTTTCAAAGTTTCGCCAATACAAAATATAATTTTGAGACCTGATTTAATTGCACTTTTTATTTTTAAATTAATTAAATTATCTGTCTCACCTAGTTGTCTATTTTCTGAATGTCCCAAAATAACATATTTTGCTCCTACATTTTTAAGCATAGCAGAATTTACTTGGCCAGTGTGCGCACCGTAGTCATAGCTGTGATGACAGTTTTGAGCACCAACCTCTATTTTTGTTTTTTTAAGTCTTCTCGATAATGGACGAATTAATGTATTTGGCGGGCAATAAACTATTTTTAACTTATTTTTTTTATTATTTTTTGAAAACTTTATTACTTTATCAAGTGAATTTAGACTTCTTAAATCACCAAACATTTTCCAATTAGCTACAAAATACATATATTTATTTGTCATAATTGACTTTTTAATCTATAGATTTGTTTTTTACAGATCAATAAATTTATAACGCAATGATTGAAAAATTAAAAAACTTAGGCTGGAAACAATTAGGTGGATTGGTGTTAATTGTCATAATCATCATTGCTTTTGGTTTTGGTGGTTTTGGTGGTGGGTTTAGTACAAACAATCAAAACAATATTGCAAAAATAAATAAAACAAATGTAACAACCCAAGATTTTATTGACTATGTTAATCAAAGTGGAATTTCACAAGAAGCTATTCGAGATAATTTAGACAACAATATTATTGAGGAATTATTGTCAGGATTAATTTCGACTACATTGATTGATTTAGAAATTAAAGACTTTAATCTTTTAATTAACGAAAGAACCATACTTAAAAACATTAAAGAAAATAAAAATTTCCATGATGAAAATGGTACTTTTCAAAGAATTAAATATGAAAAATTTTTACTCTCCAACAACTTGTCAGCTTCAATGTTTGAATTAAAATTAAAAAATAGAGAATTACAGAAACATTTATTTGATTTTATTGGTGCTGGAACAATAACACCAAATTTTTTGATAGAAAAAAAGTTTGAAGAAAATAATAAATCTTTGGATATTGAGTATTTTGATATGGAAAATCTATATAAAATAAAAGATGATTACACTGGAAATGAAATTAAGGCATTTATTGATGAAAATAAAGATCAATTAAAAAGAGAATATATAGATTTTAAGTATGTGATTTTAAATCCAAAAAATCTAATTGGAATTGAAGAATTCAATCAAGAATTTTTTAATGAAATTGACTCAATTGAGAACAAAATTTCTCAAGAAATTACATTTGAAACTATATTAGAAGATATAAATGTTGAAATTATCGAAGTAAAAGAGTTTTCACCTAGCTCTAATAAACAGATTAATGAAGATCTAATTTATTCTAAGAAAACAACTAAAATAGATTTAATAGAAAGCGGTGATAACTTTTTACTATATAATATAAATAATCAATATTATCGAGCTCCAGATTTAAATAATGAAATTATTAAAGGAGAAATAGTTGAGTTAATGTATCAAAAAGGTAAATTTGATTATAATAGAAAAATTATAGAAGAAATTCAAAAAAAGAAATTTGATAATTCAAAATTTGAAGAACTAGCAGGATCAAATATGGAATATTCCTCTATTAACTCTATAGAAGATGATCAGCTTATTGACATAAATTCAGTTAAAATGCTTTATGCTCTACCTATAAACTCTTTCGCTCTAGTAAACAAAGAGGATAAAATTTATTTAGTAAAAATTACTGGAAAAAATAAAAATTCATTTAATAAAACCGATGAAAAATATCTTAAATTTGTAAATACTCAAAATACAAATAACAGGAAAAGTATCTTACAATCTTATGATCAATTACTTAATAATAAATATCAAGTTCAATTAAATCAAAAAACTATTGATAGAGTTAAAAATTATTTCAAATGAAAATTAATCGAAGCTTCAAAGATTTTAAGTTTCGACACAGAAGCAAAAAAAATCAAATCATCTTTACTAAAAAGAAAGTAAAAAATGATGAGGAAGTATTAAATTTAATTGATAATTTTCTAGATGAAAAAAATAGTTTTATTTTTGAATCTGTAGAAAAAGGAAAAATCAAAGGCAGATATACAATATTCGGTAAAAATCCTGATAAAATTTGGGAATTTAATAATAATAATTGTTATCTAATTCAAAGAGATAAAAAGAGAAAATTGAATGATAAGCCGGAAAAATATATTGAAAAAATTATTGAAGATTTCAAATTTAAAACTCCTAAAAATTTACCTAAAATTTGCTCATTAATATCTGGATATTTTTCTTATGATACAATCAGATACATAGAAAAAATTCCGAATAACTGTAAAAATGATCTGAATTTACCCGATGTGAGACTTCTTCGTCCAAGAACTTTAGTGATTCATGACAATTTAAAAAAAGAAATATTTTACATATCTAACATTTTTAAAGATGAAAAAATTAAAAACTATAAAAATAAATATGAAGAAGTTAAATCTGAGTTGTTTAAATTACTAATTCAGTCCTCAATTAAAAATATTGATAAAAAAATAATTCAAAAATCAAAAAATATAAAAGTGAAATCTAACACTTCAAAAAATAAATTTTTATCAATGGTTAATAAGGCAAAAAAATATATTAAATTAGGAGATATTTTTCAGGTTGTTTTAAGCCAAAGATTTGAGGCAAAATTGACAAAGAAACCATTAAATATTTATAAAAAACTTAGAGTAACAAACCCTTCTCCTTTTATGTTTTTCTTCAATTTTAAAGATTTTCAAATAATTGGTGCAAGTCCTGAAATACTTGTGAGACTTAGGGATAATAAAATTACAGTAAGGCCAATCGCGGGTACTAGACCAAGAGGTAAAACTAAAAAAGAAGATCTGTTTTATGAAAAAAACCTTCTTAAAGATAAAAAAGAACTTTCAGAGCATTTGATGTTACTTGATTTAGGTAGAAATGATGCTGGTAAAGTTTCAAAAATAAATTCAGTAAAAGTTACAGAAAGCTTTATAATTGAAAGATATTCTCACGTTATGCATATAGTTTCAAATGTAGTTGGAGAATATAATAAAAAATTTTCAAAATTTAAATCCCTCTTAGCTGGTTTTCCAGCAGGAACTGTTTCTGGAGCTCCAAAAATTAGAGCTATGGAGATTATAGATCAATTAGAAACAACAAAAAGAAAAGTTTATGCAGGCGGGATTGGATATTTTTCTGCAAATGGGGAATTTGATACATGCATAGCCTTAAGAACTGCAGTTGCTAAAAATAAAAAATTTTATGTGCAGGCAGGTGCAGGCATAGTTGCAGATAGTAAACCTAAAAATGAATATAATGAAACAATTAATAAAGCTAAAGCTTTAATTAATGCTTTAAGATAATGAAGGTATTGTTAATAGATAATTACGATAGTTTTACTTTTAATTTGTATCACTACATCTCCTCATTAAATGTTAAAGTTGATGTAGTTAGAAATGATAAAATTAATTCTAAAGAAATCATTAAAAAGAAATATGATAAAATTGTTATTTCACCAGGACCAGGCAACCCAAATCAATCTGGTAATTGTATTAGAATATTGAAATCATTATATAAAGAATTACCTTTTTTAGGAGTATGTTTAGGTCATCAAATAATTGGACAAGTTTTTGGATCAAAAATTGTTCAAGCAAGGAGGTTAATGCACGGCAAAACAAGTAAAATCAAATCTAAAAAAATCGGTATTTTAAAAAACCTACCAAATACATTTGAAGCTACCAGATACCACAGTTTAATAATTGATAAAAAAACGTTATCAAAAAAACTAGAGATTACAGCAGAGTCAGAAGATGGGATTATAATGGGTGTTCAACATAAAAAATTTAATATTCATGGTGTACAATTCCATCCTGAAAGTATTAAAACTGAGTTTGGAATGAAAATTCTTAAAAACTTTATTAACAATTAATTTATGGATCAAATTTTAGAAAAACTTAAAAATAAACAAGATTTAACTCTTGAAGAAAGTAAAACTGCTTTTGAAATATTAATGACTGGAAAAGCTAGTAATGATGAAATTTTTAACTTTTTAACTTTGCTATCTGAAAAAGGTGAAGTTTCAGATGAAATAGCAGGTGGAGTTTTTATTCTTAGAGAAAAGTCAAAAAGAGTAAATGTAAGTGACTGTATTGATACTTGTGGTACTGGAGGTGATGGCATGAATACTCTTAACATTTCAACTGCTTCAGCCCTACTTTTATCTAGCATGGGTACAAAAGTTGCTAAACACGGTAATAAAGCTGTTTCCTCAAAATGTGGGTCCGGTGATGTTTTAGAAGCTCTTAAAATTAAAATTAATTTAGAACCTGAGGATATAGAAAAAGAAATTAATACCAATAATTTTGGTTTTATGTTTGCACCAAATTATCATAGTGCAATGAGATTTGTGGGGCCTGTAAGAAAGACCATTGGAAAAAGAACCATTTTTAATATGATTGGTCCATTAAGTAATCCAGCCCTTGTAGAGAGACAAGTTGTAGGTGTTTTTGATAAAAAATTATTAAAAATTTTTGCAGATGGACTTAAAAATTTAAATTTAAAATTTGCTTGGATAGTAAATAGTGAAGATGGATTAGATGAAATATCTCCATATGCAATCACTAATGTTACTCAATTAAAAGATGGTGAAATATCTGAAATAAAAATAGATCCAAATGCTTTAGGGGTTAATGCAGATAATTTTAAAAATTTAATAGGTGATGATGCAAAATTTAATGCTGAAAAAATGATTGAAATATTTAAAGGTGAAGATAATGATTTTTCAAAAGCAGTTTGTTTAAATGCTGCAGCGGGTTTAATTGTTGATGAAAAATTTTCTGAATTTTCTGAAGCTTATACTTACGCAAGAGAATTTATTCTTTCTGGAAAAACTTTTTCACATCTAGAGAAGATTCAAAATGTCTGAAAACATACTTCAAAATATCATTCAAAAAAAAATTGAAAAAGTTGATAAATTAAAAAAAACTTTAGATCTTAAAGTTTTAAATGAGTTAATAGATAAAAATAATAGCTATATAAATTTTAAAGAGAAAATAGAAAATAATATAAAAAATAGTAAAACTTCAATTATTGCTGAAATTAAAAAAGCAAGTCCTTCAGCAGGTATAATAATTGATGATTATAATCCTGTTGATATTGCTCAGATTTATTTAAACAATAAAGCAACTTGCCTTTCAGTTTTAACAGAAGAAGATTATTTTTTAGGAAATTTAATTCACATAAGCAAAATAAAAGATAAAATAAATTTACCTATATTGTGTAAAGATTTTTTTATCGATAAATTTCAAATACCTTTGGCAAAAAGTTATGGTGCAGATGCTATTTTAATTATTTTGGCTGGGGTTTCAGATGATCTTGCTTATGAATTATACGATGAAGCTATGAAATATAATATGTCAATTATTGTTGAAGTTCATACAGTAGAAGAAGCTAAGAAAGCTTTAAATTTTAAAAATGCATTAATCGGAATAAACAATAGAAATTTAAAAACACTTAAAACTGATATAAATACAACTTATGATATTTATGATGTAGTAAAAAGTCACAAAGGTCCTTTAATATCTGAAAGTGGAATCAAAAATAAAGAGGAGTTATTAGATCTAAATAACAAAACATCAATTAACACTTTTTTGATTGGTGAATCACTTTTGAAAAACTTAGACAAAAATTCTATTTTTTCAGTTTTATAATCAAATAAAGCCTTATTTTGCTTATTTTTTTAGTATTGTTAATTTAAAAGAACTTTTATAGAACATTATTTGTACGATATTTGTTCTTATGCTAACAAAAAAACAAAAAAACCTGCTTTTATTTATCAACAAGAAGTTGAGAAATTCAGGTGTATCTCCTTCTTATGAGGAGATGAAACAATCTCTTAATTTAAAATCTAAATCAGGAATTCACAGATTAATTAGTGCTTTAGAAGAAAGAGGTTTTATAAAAAGATTAGCTCACAAAGCAAGAGCTTTAGAGGTAATTAAATTACCAGAAACAGCTTCTGCCAATGATATTTATAATAACTTTTCACCTAGTGTGATTAAAGGTGGGCTTGATAAGGAACAAACTAATTCTGATGAAGTAGAGGTGCCAGTACTTGGAAAAATTGCAGCAGGAACACCTGTGGAAGCAATACAAAATGAGGTTTCTAGAATTCCACTACCAAATAATTTAGAAAAAAATGGTGATTACTTTGGATTGAAAGTTCAAGGTGACTCTATGATAGACGCAGGTATTCATGAAGGTGATACTGTTATTATTAAAAGAACTGATACTGCCGATAATGGTAAGATTGTAGTTGCCTTAATTGATGAGCATGAGGCAATGTTAAAAAGAATTCGAAAAAAAGGTAAAGTTGTAGCGCTTGAAAGTGCTAATAGAAACTATGAAACTAAGATTTTTGGACCTGATAGAGTAAAAGTTCAAGGAGTTTTAGTATCTTTATATAGAAACTTCTAAAAAAATAGTCTAAACAACATTGATGTCTAAAGTAGCAACACGTTTTGCTCCATCACCTACTGGAGCTCTGCATATTGGAGGGGTTAGAACTGCCTTATTTAATTGGTTGTTCTCTAAAAATCAAAAGGGAACTTTTCATCTAAGAATTGAAGATACCGACAAAGAAAGATCAAAAGAGGAACACAAAATACAAATTATTAAATCATTAAAATGGATAGGGATTGAACATGATGGTGAAGAATATATTCAGTCACAAAAAATAGAAGATCATATTAAAATTGCTAATGAATTATTAAAAAAAGGCAACGCATATAAATGCTACTGCTCTGCTGAAGAGATTGAGGAACAAAAAAAAAGAGCTAGGCAAAAAAAGATGCCATATATTTATAATAGAAAATGGAGGGATGCTGATGGAAAAGATGCTCCTAAAGATATTAAACACGTAATTAGATTTAAAAGTAAAATAGAGGGAAATTCTAAACTTAATGATTTAGTTCAAGGAGATGTTGAAATTGAAAATAATACAATAGAAGATTTTATAATTTTAAGAAATGATGGAACACCAACCTATAATCTTTCTGCAACTGTTGACGATCATCAAATGGGAATGACACATATAATTAGAGGAGATGATCATAAGATAAATACTTTTAAACAAATACAAATATACCAAGCAATGGGTTGGGATGTTCCAGAATTTGCACATATTCCACTAATTCATACTATTGAAGGTAAAAAACTTTCAAAAAGAGATAATGCCTCAACTTTGGATGATTACTCAAAAATAGGAATAATGCCTGATGCATTAAGAAATTATTTACTTAGATTAGGATGGTCATATCAAGATAAAGAAATATTTACTCTAGAAGAGAGCATTCAACACTTTAATTTAGCAGGTATTGGAAAATCACCATCAAAACTAGATATGAGTAGAATATTATCAATGAATGAGCATTATATAAAAACAATCGATGAGAACGATCTTTATCAATGTCTAGACGAATATTGTAAAATTTATAAAGAAGAAATTAAAAATGACAAAGAAACAAAAATTAAATCCTCATTATCATTTTTAAAAAATAAGGCTAAAACATTAGAAGACATATACAATAATTCAAAATTCATCATAAATGATGAAGTTAACTTCAATGAGGATGATATTAAATTAATAGATGATAAAGCAAAAAAAATTATTTCAGAATTTATTAAAGAATTATCATCTATTTCAAAAATAAATAAAGAGAATTTAGAGCCTGTAGTAAATGATTTAATAAAAATAAATGATACAAATTTTAAAGGTGTCGGTCAGCCTATACGAATTGGTTTAACAGGATCAAAATTTGGTCCTGGATTATATGATATAGTTATAGCACTTGGTAAAGAAGAAGTTTTAAAAAGACTAGCTAAGATAATTTCTTAAAACTAAACAAGCCTCTTCAGATGAAGAAGTTTTAGATCTAATTCCTTCTAATGTTTTTGAACAATCAGATAATTGTTTTTTGATAAGGTCAGGGTTTTTTAAAAGATAAATAACAGATCTATAAATTTCATCAGCATTACATTCACTTTGTAACAATTCAGGAATGACTTCACGATTATTGATAATATTAATTATATTTGCAAATTTAACATTAACCAACATTTTAAATATCATAAAATTTATAAAACTGAGTTTATAAACAATTATAGAAGGTATATTTGAGCTCGAAATTTGCAGTGAAACTGTACCAGATTTAGATACAGCAAAAATTGAATTAGATAAAATTTTAGATTTAATACCTTCATCTGAAACCACATCTACATTTTCAATATTAAATTTTTTAATTTCTGACAAAATTAAATTTTTGTTTTCATTAGTCGCATGAAAGTAAAAATAAAAATCATTATGCCTTTTGTTCATTAGTTTTATAAAATCAATTAAAATATTTAATAATACGTCTGTTTCAGATTTTCTACTTCCAGGAAAAATTGAAATAATTTTTTTATCTTTAGGAATTATATTTTCAACAATTTTTTTTTTATCTTGATTATTCTCAATTAATGGGTGTCCAACGAAAGTATTTTTAATATTTTCTTCATCAAAATATTTTTTTTCAAAGTCAAATAATAGTAGAATATGATCGATATATTTTTTAATTTTTTTTACTCTATTTTTTCGCCATATCCAAACTTGTGGAGCTACATAATGAATTATTTTAATATTATTGTTAATTTTTTTAACTCTTTCGGCGACACGCATAGTAAAATCAGGGCTATCAACAGAAAATAATATATCAGGATTAAATTTTATTATTTCATTAACAGTGTAGTTAATTTTATTTCTAATTTTAAATATATTTAATAAAATACTTGTAAAACCTAGATAAGTTATTTCATTTAAATTAAAAATACTTTCAATTCCTAATTTTTTTAAATGATTTCCACCAACAGATGAATATTCAATATTAGGATTTTGAGATTTTAACTTCGAAATAACCGTTGAAGCTAATTTATCTCCAGAAGGCTCACCTGTGAGTATGAATATTTTTTTCATATAATGTTGATAAATATCTTGTTCTTATTAGAAAATTTAATGCATTTGATTTTATCTAGAAAAATATTCTTTTTAGATTGTAAAACGACACCCCGTAATCCATGCTTTTTAATATCTTTAAAAGTTTGTAGACCAACTGTTGGTAAGTCCATTCTTAAATCTTGTTTCTTTTTTGGGAGTTTTATTAAAATTCCATCTGAATTTTTCTTCAATTCTGATAGCATTTTTTTTGTTCCCTCTCTTCCTTCTTTAGCTAAAATTTTTCCATCTTTAACAACTATGGCCTGAACATGGTCTAAACTTTTTGTTTTGTTAAAATAAGCTTTACCTTTTTTTATTGAAATTATATCCAGTTTATTTGGTTTAAATTTACTGTAATTTCCTCTTCTTAAAGATAATTCTGGATTAAAAAATATAGAGCTTATAACTTTAATTCCTTCATTGTTTAAAATTTTTATAATTGATTTAATTATAGCGGCATCACCTATTTTGGCTGCTCTTATTACACTTGGCATATAATAAATCCCTTTTAAATCTAATCTTAAAGAAGAAAAATTTGGTTTTGAAATTTTACCTGCGAACAAAACTTTCTTACATTTTTTTTGTTTAATTATATTTATTATTGTTCCAAATTTTCCAATACTTATTCTGAATGAATTTTTATCTTTTTTAAATTTATTATTTTTTGAAAAATCAATTATAAAATATTTTTTTTTTAATTTCTTAACTTTACTTAGAACTATATCTGAAAAATCAGTGTCACCTAAAAACAAACCTATCATTTTATTTTGAAAATGGAGTACAAATTGGTCTTTTCTTATCTTTTTCTATAAATCCAATAACTTCTGCCACTAGTTCATTACTCTTAAAATCTTTTGATAAGTTATTTAAATTCTCTGTTAAATTTTCATTTTTAAAAATTTCTTTGTACGCATCACCTAAAATCATTATTTCTTTATTAGGAATATTTTTTCTTCTTAAACCTATTAAATTCAATCCCTGTAAAACACTTCTGTTGCCATGTGCTATTCCATATGGAATTATATCTCTAACTACACCACACATACCTCCAATCATTGCAGATTTACCTACTCTAGTAAATTGTTGAACAGCTGAATTACCACCAATAATAGCATTATCATCTATATGTGCATGACCTCCTAAAGGCACATTGTTGGCTAAAATTACATTGTCTCCAACAAAACAATCATGAGCAATATGAGCTGATACCATAAACAAACAGTTGTTACCAACTTTTGTTAATCCACCGCCACCTTTTGTTCCTGGATTAATTGTAACATATTCTCTAATTTTGTTATTGTTACCAATCTCTAACTTTGTTTCTTCACCTTGAAATTTTAGATCTTGTGGATCATTTCCTATTGAAGCAAATGGATAAATTTTATTATTTTTTCCAATTTTAGTATTTCCCGAAATATTAACATGTGATTGAATTTCCGTTTCTTCATCTATTTCAACATTTGGACCAATAACAGTATAAGGACCAATTTTTACATTTTTGGAAATTTTAGCATTTGAATCGACTATAGCTGTTTTGTGTATCATTTATTATCTCTTAAAAATCCCCTAATATTTTTTGCTGGATAGCCCATTACTTTAGTATTATCAGGAATATCTCTTATGACTCCAGATCCACCTCCAATTTCTACATTGTTTCCAATTTTAAGATGTCCTGATATTCCTGCCTGTCCACCAATTTTAACATTATTACCAATTATGGAGCTACCAGCTATACCTACTTGACCTGCTATAATAGAATTTTCACCAATTTTAACATTGTGAGCTATATGTATTTGATTATCTAAATATGTATTTTTACCTATTATGGTGTTTGACATGGATCCTCTATCTATAGTGGCGCCACATCCAATTTCACAATTATCCTCAATTAAAACTATTCCAATATGTGGGTATCGTAAATTTTTATTTTTAATAGGAAAAAAACCAAAACCATGTTTACCAATTATACAATTATCTAATATTTTTACATTATTTTTAACAAAAGTGTTTCTAATAATATTATTTGATCCAATGTAACAATCATCACCTATTACAACGTTTTTTTCTATAATTGTGTTATGTCCAATTTTGCAATTATTTCCAATTGAAACGTTACTACCAATCAAAACATTTTGACCAAAATTAACCTTAGCTTTAAATTTAGTATCATTAATTTTTTTCACACTTACATCAAAATAATCATTTATTGAATCTGGATAAAATAAAGAAGAAACTTTTGCAGTAGAAACTAAAACGTTATCAACAAGTAAAGGAATGCAACTTTTAGGCAATTCATTTATTAAGCTTTTTGTAGTCAAACAAAAAGATGCTTTAGTTTTTTTTGCAATGTCTTTATATTTTTTAGAATGTAAAAAAGTAATATCTTCCTTTTCACAAGTTAATAGATCATTTATATCGTTGATATACTGATCTTTATTTTTAATATCTATTTTAAGATTTAATAAATTAATAATTTCTGAAATTTTGAATGGTCCTTTGTTTTTAAAGAATGGATTAGACATGATTGCTTTTATCAAAGCAATTTTAAAATGGTTATCAATATTTATTGCTATTTATTTCTTATCTACAATAGTTGCTGACCAAATAGCATCAGCCATTTTTTTTTCATCTACAAAGGCTTCACCTTTATATTTCCAAACTTTACCATGAGATCTGATGGCCTCAATTTTAAGAATTAATTTACAGTCAGGTATTACCGGATTTCTAAATCTAGCTTTTTCTACTCCCATTAAAAATACTAACTTATTCTCATATGTTGATTTATCTAAACCATGTGCTGTGAGGGCGGCTGCAGCTTGTCCAAAGGATTCAACAATTAAAACTCCTGGCATCACTGGTTGATCGGGAAAATGTCCCTGTACAAAAAAACTATTTTTTTTGACATTTACAACAGCCGTCGCAGAGTGCAGTTTTTTAATGTCATAAATTTCATCAATCAATAACATTGGATCTCTATGAGGTAACAGATCGGTTATATCTTTTTTATTTAATTTAATCATTATTTAACCCTTAATTTTTTTATTAATTTCATTTATTAAATCTTGTGTTAGATCAGATTTCTTATTTCCAATAAATACATTTTTACTATTTAAAAGTATTTGTATTGAATTTTCGTTCATATAATTTTGTATAATTGGATTTATAGTTTTAAAAACAAGTTGTAATTCTTTATTTTTTGTATCTGATAAATTTTTAACCATAATATCTTTTTGTTTTTTAAATTCAGCAAGTTTTAAATTTAATTTATTAACTTCTTTTTTTAACTCATTGTCAGATAATAAATTCTTCTTTAATTTTATTTCATTTTCTTTTTCTTTCAGTTCCTTTTCAAAGGAATTTAATTTTTTCATATTTTCTTGATCTAATTTATTTATCTTAGTTAAAGCTTTTTTTCCAACATTCGTGTTTTTTATAATTAGATCAATATTTGCAAATTTTAAATTTTCTGCAAATACCAAATTTGGTATTACCAATAAGCTTATAACAAAAAAAAATAATAAATTATATTTCTTCATTAGAATGTGGTTCCAATATTAAATCTGAAAGATTGCTCTATATCAGTATCAGCTTTTGATATAGTTTCTGATAAAGAAAATGTTAGTGGGCCCACTGGCGTAAACCAATCTACACCAATCCCTATAGCACTTCTTATTTCATCGCTGTCATTTATCGATGAATCATAATCAACTCCCCAAATATTTGCAGCATCAAAAAAAATATTTGCCTCAATGTTTTGTGAATTTTCAAACAGTACCGGCAGAGTAGACTGAGCGCTAAATGCTGCAGCATAATTTCCACCTATAAAATCATTTCCGTCTTTTGGTCCAACTTTCCCTTTCTCAAAGCCTCTTAACATTTTTGAAGATAAAAAAAGTCTTTCTGATAGTTTAATATCATCTCCACTTATAGAATTTGCACTCTCAAGAAAAATAGATAAACTACTAATATTATTTTCATATAATGAGGTAAATTTTTTAAAATTATATGAATTTGTTAAAGTATTAGTGTCACTAATTAATGGCAGATCTATTTTATATGTTGATCTAAAGCCATCGTCTGTTCTAAATTTCTGATTACGTTTATCATAATCAAAACTTGTAGCTATAAATGTATCCCAATAGTCCCCTTCTTGTGATTTTTGTCTAGCCGATGCCGTTGAGTCAGTGTCTATTTTCTCATAATATGATCTAGTCGACATACCCAAATAAAAATCTTCGTAATATTCGAATCGAGTTCCAACATCAAAACCTGTTTTATTAGTTTTATATCCATTAGTATCCATTCGGTTAATCTCAATTGCCTCTATATTTGTATATAGTGATTTATCAGAGTTATTAAAATTTGGATTTATTACACCAAAAGATCCTTTAAAAGATTCGGAATTGATCGTAGCTGAAACATTAACACCAAGACCTTTACCTAGATAATTATTTTCCCTAACACCAAATTGAAAAACACCACCTGCGGTTCCAAAACCTGCACCTGCTGAAATTTCACCAGTAGGTTTTTCTTTAACAGTTATATTAACAATTTTAGAGTTTTGATTTTCTCCATCAACAATTTCTGTAGATATTTCTTTAAAAAAATTTAAACTCTTAAGATTATTTTCACTTTTCTTTTGTAGTATTTGATTATAAGGGTCGCCCTCATCAATTTCTAAATTATTTCGAATTACACTTTCTCTTGTAATATTGTTTCCAAAAATATTAATTTTTTCTACAAAATACTTCTCTGTTTCCTCAATATTAAATATCATATTAAGCTTTCCTTCTGCAATCGTTTCCTCAACATTTGCTTTAATAGATTTAAATTCTTCATTAAGTGTAATAAAATCTAATCTTTTTAAAATTTTATTTACTGTATTTATTGAATAGGGTTCGCCTTTTAGTTCTTTAAATAAAATATTTAGACTTTCAAAATTATCAATTTCAAAATCATTTGGTATATTCAAAGATAAATTATTAAAAAAAATTTTTTCCTTAGGATTTATATTAAATATTAACTCAAATTCCTCATCGTTAATTAATCTTGCAAAAGAAGTATTTATTTCCGCATTATAGTAACCTTTATTTAAATAAAAGTTTTTAAGCAGTCTTTGATCTAGTTCTATGGTTTGCTCGTTGAGATATTTTCTCCCTGAAATTAATTTCCAAAACTTATATTCCTCACTTACAATTAAACTTCTTAATTTACTTTCTTTGTATATTTTATCACCAATGAAAGAAATTTTTCTTATTTTTGCTTTTGATCCTAATTCAATAATATGATCAACATTTACAAGATTGTTATCAAGATTTTTAACTACTGTTTCAACCTCAGCAAAATAATAACCTATAGATTTAAGATAAGACTTGATTAAATCTCTATCATTAGAAACTTGAAAATCATTATAGGAAGATCGAGATTTTAATGAAACAGTATTCCTTAGAGCTTTTCTGATTTTTTCAGCCTTGATACCAACAAATTCTATTTTATCAATTATAGGTGATTCAGTTACTTTAATGACTAAATCATTTTCATTTAAATTCACAGAGACATTTGAGAAAAAATTTGTTTCATACAAATTCTTTAGGATATCATTCAATATTTCTGTAGTTACATCATCTCCAAGTTCTACTTCAGAAAATATTTTTATAGTTTCTATAGAAATTCTATCATTGCCCTGGACTATTATTTTTTTAACTTCTTTAGCGTTAGAAACAGAAATCAGAAAAAAAATTATTAAAGATAATGTTAGTGAAAAATATTTTAATATTTTTGATTTTATCATTGTTAAAATTTTGAGTTAATCTTTGACCTTACATATTTATTAAGCGTCAATATATCAGTAATTTTGTTTGGTTCTATTAGTTTGTACTTATAAAATTCTTTTTTAGAAACAAAATTTCTTAGTTTTGTTAATAATTCAGTGTATGAAATTTTGCTCTTTAAATACTGATTAACATATTCATCATTTGCTGAAACCAGAACAGTTTCAAATAGAGAGTCCTTTAGTGGTAGTTTTTTTATTAAATTAACTAGAGGAAATTTTTTATTATCAATTTTTTTAAAGTTTAAATTATTTAAAATCTTAAAATTTATTTTTTTGGTGTTTTTAATATTCATTCTGCCAAATTTAAAAGTATTAAATATTGGAATTTCCATAGTGGTTTCATGAGCAATTAATTTAATAATTCCATCATTAAATTTGATTATAGCATGAATATATGATTTTGGATGAACTATAATAGAAATATTTTTATAATTAACATTAAATAATTTTTTAGCCTCTATAACTTCAAACACTTTGTTCATCATTGTAGATGAATCAACGCTTATTTTTTTTCCCATGGACCAGTTTGGATGTTTGATAATTTGTTTTATGCTTAACTTATTAAATTTTTTTTGGGATATTTTTAATAATGGTCCTCCTGAAGCTGTAATAAAAATTTGATCTATATTAGAGTGTTGATTTTTAATTCCATACCAAATTGAAAAATGTTCAGAGTCTACAGGAACAAATTCAGTATTATATTTTTTAATTTCAGCATAAATTAAATTCCATGCACATATAATTGCCTCTTTATTTGCAATTGCAATTTTTTTTGTAAATTTGATGATATCCATAGTAGGTTTAAGTCCATTGATCCCAATTATTGAGCTCATTGTATAATCTACTTTTGTAGTAAAAATTTTTTTAAATGAATCAAAGTTACGATAGATTTTTAGTTTTTTATTTTTATTGTACTTTTTAAATTTATTATAACTATTTTCGTTATTAATAATCACATTTTTAACTTTAAATTGTTTAGTTTGATTTAATAACTCATTATAATTTTTGTTTGCCGTTAGAAGAAAAATTTCAATATTTCTTTTATCTGATGAAATAATTTTTAGTAAAGATTTACCAATTGATCCTGTTGATCCTAAAATAGCAATTTTTTTTTTCATTTAAAAATATTGAAATGTATTCATTTTAAAAGTTAAATATGCAAATGGATAGGCAAAAATCATTCCATCAATTCTATCAAGTAAACCACCATGCCCTGGTATAATTTTTCCTGTATCTTTTATTTTTGATAATCTTTTAAAATAAGAAATAATAATATCACCTAATTGACTAACCGTAGAAATCAGCAAAATAAATAAAAAAATATCAAATGTTATTTTTATAGGTTCGTTTAAAAAATAATTAGAATTTAAAACTAAATTAAAAAAAATAATTGATAACAAGTACCCACCTATTGCACCTGAAAAAGTTTTTTTTGGACTAATCTTGGTTAATTTTGGTCCTTTAAAAATCTTGCCAAAGAAATATCCACCAATATCAGTAGAAATACAAATTAATAGAATAATTATAAAATACTCATAACCATCAGACATGTGTGTCCTTATTTCATATGCTGAATAAAAAGAAAAAAATAGAAAGATTAATCCTAATAAATAATAGGATTTTCTCCTACTCATCTTATGCCATTCATATGATGTTATAAAAAAACAAATTAGTATAAAAAAATTAAATAAAAAATTACCCTTAATAACAAAAAATATAGCTAAAGGTATTAATATCAATGAGCTTAATATTCTTTTAGTTACTTCTTTGTTAATCATATTTTACCAAAGTTTCTTTTAATATTTCTGTATTCTTTTATTATTCTATTATAGTCTTTTGAATTAAAAGCAGGCCATAACTTTTTTTCAAAAAAAATTTCAGAATAAGCTAGTTGCCACAGTAAAAAGTTACTGAGTCTTTTAGTATTACCTGTTCTTATTAATAAATCAGGATCAGGCATATTTTGTGTTTGTAAGTTTTTTATTATATTTTTTTCATTTATATTTATGTTCTTAATCTTTATTCTTTTAAATGCGCCAATTAATTCAGATTTAGACCCGTAATTTAAAGCAAGATTAATTTGCAATCTTGAGTTCTTTGAGGTTTTTTTTTCACAATTATTTAATAACTTATTAAGTCTAGGTGAAAATTTTTTTGAACCTAAAATTTTTAATTTAATATTTTTTTTATGAAGGTCTTCAATTTTATTTATTAAAAAATTTTCTAATAAATTAAATAAATAATTCACTTCTTTTTTTGGTCTTTTCCAATTTTCAGTTGAAAATGCAAATAGAGTTAAAAATTTTATTTTATTTTTAATTGTTTCTCTAATAATTTTTTCTACTGACTTTAATCCTGCTTTGTGACCTGCATTTCTTGATTTCTTATATTTTATACCCCATCTTCCATTACCATCCATGATAATGGCTACATGATTTAATGGGTTCATATCGTCATTATTTCTTTTTCTTTGGAAGAAACTTTTTCGTCAACTGATTTGATATGTTCATCTGTAATTATTTGAACTTTTTTTTCATGAGATTTTTCTTCATCTTCTCCTATATCTTTTGATTTAAGAAGTTTTTTTAAATCTTCATTAGCTTCTCTTCTAATATTTCTTATAGATACTTTGCATTTCTCACCAATAGATTTTATCAATTTTTTAAGCTCATTTCTTCTTTCTTCATTTAGTTCTGGGACTGGCAGTCTTACTAGTTGTCCATCAATTTGAGGGTTTAATCCTAAATCTGATTTTTTTATAGCAGCATCTACTAACGGGACGTTATTTGAGTCCCAAACCTGAATATTGATTGTTCTTGGTTCTGGAGTTGTAATACTGCCAATCTGATTAATTGGCATTTGTTGACCGTAAACATCTACTTTTACCAAGTCGAGCATTGAAGCGTTCGCTCTACCAGTTCTTAATGAAGATAGCTCTTTAGAGAAAACCTCAATGGCTTTATCCATTTTAAGGCTGTATGATTTCTCATCAAACATTTATTCTCCAATCTTAATTCTATAAAAGTCTTTAATCTTTAAATCAGCTATAGATAACTCTTTTAATACATCTTGTACTTTTTTCTTTGGCTCCATAACCCAAGCTTGTGTTAAAAGAGCATTCTCTTCTCTAAACTTATTCATCTTACCTAAGCTTATTTTTTTTGCAATATCCTCAGATTTACCTAAATTTTTTAACTCTTCGGTAACAAGTTCTTGCTCTTTATCGATTATTGATTGATCTATTGAAGCAGACTCTAGAGCCAAAGGATTTGATGCTGCTATATGCATTGATAATTGTTTGCTAAATGTTTTAACAGTTTCCGAATTATCTTTAGTGACTAACGAAACCACAACCGCTAATTTTGCAACATTATCTTTTACTACTGTATGAAGATAATGGTTATTTACTCCAGCGGAGTTTTGAATTGTTTTAACTTTACCGATTGTAATCTTTTCTCCAATTTTTGCAATCAGAGCAACTAAATTATCATCAACTGTTTGACCATTTTTCATTTTTGCTAGTTTCAATGCTTCAAGGTTTGAATTATTTTCAT
Organism: uncultured Pelagibacteraceae bacterium; assembly: GCA_902521615.1. GTDB lineage: Bacteria > Pseudomonadota > Alphaproteobacteria > Pelagibacterales > Pelagibacteraceae > Pelagibacter. The sequence goes on from CABYSJ010000001.1 coordinate 130,378, forward strand.
TATTCAATTCACTTAATTCTTTAACAAAAGAAATAAAATCATCATTTTTCGCAACAAAATCTGTTTCACAGTTTACCTCAATCACTGAAGTTTTTATATTATCTCCACTAACTACTACTACTCCCTCTTTTGCATCTCTAGACATTTTTTTTGATGCCTTAGAAATTCCTTTAACTCTCAAAATTTCTATTGCCTTATCTAAATCTCCATTTGATTCTTTAATAGCTAAGTTGCAATCTTTAAAACCAGCTCCAGTAGCTTCTCTGAGTTTTTTGACTTTTTCTATATCACTCATTAATTTAATTTCTCCTTATCTCCTTTAGAAAATTTATTTGCTAATTTTTCTCTATCTAATTCATGAATAGTTTTTGCTTTATCCTCATCATTTACATTTTTAACTTTATCTTTATTTGTTTTTGTATCCACTACAGGTGTAGAACTTTTAGCACTATTAATTGTCTCTTTGATTAAATTACAATAAAGATCAATAGCTCTTCGTGCATCATCATTACCTGGAATTGGGTAATCAATGTTATCTGGATTGGAATTACTATCTAATATAGCTATAATAGGTATTCCTAATTTTGCAGATTCAGCAATAGCTAAAGACTCATAATTTGTATCTATTACAAACAATAAATCTGGAATTTTCTTCATATCTGATATACCACCTAAAGATCTTTGAAGTTTATCTTTTTTCACGCTCATTTTTAAAAGTTCTTTTTTAGTAAAACCTCTATTTTCTGCTACTAAATCAGTTTCTAGCTTTTTTAATTTTTTTATTGAATTAGAAATAGTTCCCCAATTAGTCAACATACCTCCTAACCATCTGTAATTTACAAAATATTGATCTGTCTCTTTTGCAACTTCAGCTATGGCTTCTGATGCTTGTTTTTTTGTAGATACAAATAAAATTTTTCCATTATTTGAAATAGTTTCATAGACTTTTTCTAAAGCTATTTTGGTAAGCTCTAGCGTTTGTGTTAAGTCTATAATGTGAATTGAATCTCTTTTTCCAAAAATGTATTTTTTCATTTTTGGATTCCATCTCAAGGTCTTATGACCAAGGTGAACGCCTGCCTCTAATAATTGCTGAATTGTTACGTTAGGTATTTTCATATTTATTCCCGGTTAAGCCACCACAGTAATTTCCACATAAGGACCGGAGGTATAAAACCAAAAACTGTGTGCGTATTTGTTTAATTTAGGGATTATTTACAAATATTTACTATATTTAACAAGTTATTATTTAGTTAATTAATGCGTGAATTTCCTCATTTCTTAAGAGATTTAGATCTTTTCTGTCTAATTTACGTGTATTTTTTAATTTAAATTTAAGAATATTATGTTCAGTAACTAAATTAATATTTATGACCGTTTCACCCTCATCATTCAAAAATTTAGATATTTTTTTAATCTGTTTTTCAGAATTTAGCTCAAATAAAACCTCGTTTATAGGACTGTTAAATAAATCTTTAAGTGAAGCTATTTTTTGAACATTAATTCTAGTTAATCGATTTTCATCATTAGAAATATTTTTAAATAACGTCAAAATAAGAGAGCTACCCTCTTTTAAAATTCCTCTATTTAATTCTAAAACGTCTGAGAAAATGAATAATTCAAATACACTTGATAAATCAGTTAATTTTAAAACAGCATAAGAATTTCCTTTTGCAGTTTTTCTCTCTTGAACCTTTAATAATGTTGCAGCAATGTTAGAGTCTTTCAAGTCTTCTTTTGAAATAAAACTTGAATAATCTGTTATTTTATAATCATTAAAAATTTCTGTAAATTGATTTAATGGATGATCTGAAATAAAGAATCCTACTGCTTCAAATTCTTTTGATAATCTTTCTTCAAATTTCCAATCTTCGGTATTAGTTAAAATATCATCCTTAGATATTTCATCATCTGAAAATAAATCAATCTGATTAGCAGATTTATTATCAAATATATTTTTACTTTTAGCTATCATGGATGGAATTGAATCATGCAAAGATTGTCTATTTGTGTTTAATTTATCAAAAGCACCTGCTTTAACTAAACCTTCTAATTGAAGTTTGTTTATATCTTTAGGATTTACTCTAGCAATAAAATCATGAATAGATTTAAATTTTCCATTTAAAATTCTTTCTTCAACTATATTTGATATAGCCTCGTAACCTACGGCTTTAATACCACCTAAAGCATAATAAAATTTATCATCAATTGTTCTAAAGTCAGCAAAACAGTTATTTATATCAGGGCGAATAACTTCAATTTTTAATCTTTTTAATTCTTCATAAAACTCACTTAATTTATTTTGATTTGAAATATCCATTGTCATTGAGGCTGCAATAAATTCTTTTGGATAATATGTTTTTAAAAAGGCTGTCTGATACGAAATAATTGCATATGCTGCAGCATGGCTTTTATTAAAACCATATTCAGCAAAAGGTTCTATTTTTAAAAAAATTCCGGCAGCAACATCTTTTGTTATCCCATTTTTAACAGCTCCCTCAATGAAACCTTGTTTTTGTTTTTCAAGTTCTGCTCTTTTCTTCTTACCCATTGCTCTTCTTAAAAGATCTGCTTGTCCTGCAGTAAATCCAGATAATTTCTGTGCAATTTGCATTACTTGTTCTTGATAAATAATTACACCGTAAGTTGGTTTTAATATATCTTCTAAAAGTGGATGAAGATAATCTGGCTCTTTTTTTCCATGTTTGCAATCATTATATATTGGAATATTGCTCATAGGCCCTGGTCTGTATAAAGCTACTAAAGCAATAATATCTTCAATGTGATTAGGCTTCATTTGAATTAAGGCCTCTCGCATTCCTGCACTTTCAATTTGAAACAATCCAACAGTTTTACCCGAAGACAATAAATTGAAAACTTTTTGATCTTCATAATTAATTTTTTCTATATCAAAGTCTTTAATTTTTTTTCTTACAAGTTTTTGAGTATTATTAATTACTGTAAGAGTTTTTAAACCCAAAAAGTCAAATTTAACTAAACCTGCGTTCTCTGCTGAATACATGTCAAATTGAGTTGATGGCAACAATAAATCAGCTGACGCATCTTTATATAGTGGAACGACCTCTGTAAGTTTTTTATCAGCGATTACTACACCAGCAGCATGAGTTGCTACATTCCTGTTGAGACCTTCTAGTTTTAGAGATAAATCTGTTAGTTTTTTAACTCTAGGATCTTCGTTAATAAGTTTCTGTAATCTAGGTTCACCAGCAATACATTGAGTTAAATTTTGAGGTCTAGACGGGTCAAATGGTATCATTTTTGAGATACTATCTACAAAACCATAGGCTAAACCAAGAACACGTCCGACATCTCTAATTACCATTCTGGCTTTCAATTTACCAAAAGTAATAATGTGAGCTACACTATCTTTATATTTTGTTGTTAAATATTCAAACACTTGATCTCTTTTTTCCTCACAAAAATCTATATCAAAATCAGGCATAGAAATTCTATCTGGATTTAAAAATCTCTCAAAAATTAAATTAAATTTAATTGGGTCAACATCAGTAATAGACAAACACCATGCTACTAATGAGCCGGCTCCAGATCCTCTGCCTGGTCCTACGGGAATATCATTATTTTTAGCCCATTTAATATAATCTGAGACAATCAAGAAATAACTAGAATATTTCATTTCAATAATTATAGAAAGCTCATGATTAAGTCTTTGCTTGTATTCTAAATAAGTAGAATTTTTTTCTAATTCTTCATTTTTTATTTTAAATACTTTATTAAATTTTAGCTTTAGTCCCTCTAAAGAATCTTTTTTTAAAATTTCATCTGCATTCCCATCTTTATCACTGCTAATATTAGGTAGAATAGGATTTGAAAATGTAGGTCTAAAATTACATCTATAAGGAAAATTATGATTATTTTCTAAAGCCTCTGGTAAATCAGCAAACAATTCTGACATTTCAGAATTTGATTTTAAATAATGTTGATCAGTAAATTTTAGTCTATTCTTCTCGTTTACATAAGTTTTATGTCCAATGCATATTAATGCATCGTGTGCTTCATACATGTCTTTACTTATATAAAATACTTCGTTTGTAGCAATAATTGGTATTTCTAATTCTAAGGATTGTTTTAAATTAAACTTTTCAAATCCAACTTCATTTAGATCATTATGACGTTGAATTTCTATATAAAATCTATTACCAAATGATTTTTTAATTTGATCATAAAGATTATAAATTTCAGTAAACTTTCCTTTCTCAAATAATTTACCAAATAATCCAAAAACAGTTCCAGAAAAAATAGCAACACCTTCTGAATTTAGCAATAGATCTTTAAATTCTACATGAGGATCAGATAATTCATCATTTTTAAGATAAGATGAGGATGAAAGATTAATTATATTTTTATAGCCAACTTCATTTAAGGCAAATAAGGGAAGTAATCCTGTTGTGTCGCCATTTTTAAAATTAATTTGTGTACCAATTATTGGTTGTGTGCCTGATTTAGAAATTTTTTCAGCAAACTCTAGTGCTCCACATAAATTTGAAGTATCACATAAACCTAAAGATTTTAACTTGGTATTTTTAGAATAATCTTGCAAATCGTCAATTTTAGCAGCACCTTCACAAATTGAATATTGAGTATGGATTTTGAGATGATTAAAGTTTTGAGATTGAGACTCAGGCATAAGATGATTTTATACCACCATCGCTCATCTCCAATAGGTAATCTGCTTTTTTTGCAAAAAATCTATTATGAGTTGCAAATATAATTATTCTATCTGATCTTTTTTGATTGTTTAAAAGTTTAAAAATATCTTTAGCCGTATTCATATCTAAACTACCAGTTGGTTCATCAGCTAATATAATTTGGGGATCGTTAATAATTGCTCTTGCTATTGCCACCCTTTGGGCTTCACCGCCAGACAGTTGTGAAGGAAAATGATTTAATCTGTTTGAAAGTCCAATTTTTTTTAATAATTTTTCAGCTTTAGAAATTGCTAATTTTTTGTCGTTATTGATGGATAAAGAAGCAAAATAAACATTTTCTAGCGCTGTAAAATCAGAAAGGAGATTATTTTCTTGATAAACAATACCTATTTTTTTTGCTCTAAATAAATCATTTTTTTCATTTTGATCGAAATTAATCTCAACTTTATCATACTTAACCGTACCAGATGTTGGTTTATCAATTAAAGAAATTAAATTTAATAAAGTTGATTTTCCTGAACCAGATGGGCCCATTATTGCATAAATTTTACCTAACTTAAATTTTCTAGATAGACCTCTTAGTACATTAATTTTTTTTACAGTAGTAAAACTTTTTCTTATATTGTTTAATTCTAAAAAATTATTCATATTTTAGTGATTTTATTGGATCCATTTTTGCAGCTTTAAAAGCTGGAAAGATTGAAACTATTATTGTTATTAATATTGAACAAATTGTTATTAATACTATAGATTTAATGTTTATTTCTGATGGCATTTTACTTAAAAAATATATTTCTTCAGGAAATAAACTAATATTAAAAGTTGAGCTTAAAAATTGCCTAAAATTTTCAATGTAAAGTGAAAAAGTAACACCTAAAAAAATTCCAAAAATTGTTGCTGAGGTTCCAATTATAAATCCAACTAAAAAAAATATTTTAATTATAGATTTATTCAAAACTCCTATAGATTTTAAAATTGCAATATCTCTAGTTTTGTTTTTTACTAAAATTGTTAATCCAGAAATTATATTAAAAGCAGCTACAATTATTATTAATGATAGAATAATAAACATTACATTTCTCTCTACTTTTAGTGCAGAAAATAATGAACTATTCATATCAGCCCAAGTGAATACAAAAGCATCTGGATAAAGACGCATTAAAGTTTCTTTATGATCCTCAATATTTTTTGGATCTTCGAAATAATATTCAGAAAATCTTTCATCAACATCTTTATCAAAAAACTCTTCTAAGGTTTTTAAATTTATATAAGCAATATTCTCATCATATTCCGATAATCCACTTTCAAAAATTGAGATAATTAAGAAAGATGTTTGTTTTGGCAAAGAACCAATCAATGTCTGAACACCTGTAGGTGATGTAATTGAAACTTCATCGCCTATATCTAATCCTAAGGTATTACTTAAATCTCTACCAATAGAAATTGTATTTTTACTTAAATTTTTAGAACCAAAGAATTTATTATTATTCGTAATTTTAAGTTCTTTAAAATCTTTTTCTAAATAACCTTTTAAAAAAACACCTTTAGTACTATTCTTATAAAAAATAACCGCCTCTCCATCATTTGAAAAAACTCTCTTGGAGAAATTTTTATCTGACATAGCAACAAGTGGTTTATCATAAGTTTTGACAACTGCATGTGCATTAAAGCCAACAATCTTATCAATTAATTCAGATCTAAATCCATTCATAACTGACATAACAATAATAAGGACTGCAACTCCAAGGCTTATGCCAATAAAAGAAAAGATTGATATTACATTCAAAAAGCCATCTTTTTTTCTGGCTTTTAAAAATCTAAAAGTAATTTCTTTTTCTAATGTAGAAATCAAATTGAATTTTTTTGTTTAGTTATAATTTCTATAATTTTACTTAGCGGTAAATTTTGAGTTTCTTCACCAGTTACTTTGAACTCTAATAAATCGCCTTCGCCTTTCTTACCGATAATAATTTGATATGGAGCACCAATTAAATTCATTTTTTTAATTTTTGATGAAAAATTTTCTTCTGTGTTATCAATGATTGCATCAATATTATTTTTGAGCAATTCTTTATTAATATTGTTTGCTTTATCTAAAGCTGAGGAATCATTTTTATTTATCATAGGTATTAAAGCAATATCATAAGGAGCAACAGACAGTGGCCATTTCATGATTTCATTTTTATCATCATATTTAGCCTCAATTATAGCCCCTACTAGTCTTGATACACCAATTCCATAGGATCCCATTTTAACAAAGTCTTTTTTTCCTCCAGGCAAATCAACAGATGCTCCCATTGGTTTTGAATACTTATCACCAAAATAAAATATATGACCTACTTCGATACCTTTTGTAATTAATTGATTTTCTTTAGATACGATTTTTTCAAATTCTTCTTTATTAAACTTTTCATCAGTTACAGCATAGAACTGTTCATATTTTTTTCTCATACTTTCTAATGATCCTTTTTCTAGTTGTGTATCATCGTTATCAAGATCAAATATTCTTTTATCAGTGAAAATTTTACTTTCTCCTGTATCAGCAAGAATAATAAATTCATGAGATAAATTTCCTCCAATAGGTCCTGTATCGGCAGCCATTGGTATTGCTGTCAAAGATAATCTTTTAAATGTTTTTAAATATGAAAGAAAAAATTTATTATAGGAATAAAAAGCTTCTTCATCAGATACATCGAATGAATAGGCATCTTTCATATAAAATTCTCTACCACGCATAATTCCAAATCTAGGTCTAATTTCATCTCTGAACTTCCATTGTATATGATATAAAAGTTGTGGGAGGGATTTATAAGATTTTATTGAAGACCTAAAAATTTCGGTAACTTGCTCTTCATTGGTTGGTCCATATAACATTTCTCTATTTTGACGATCAGTTATTCTGAGCATCTCTTCACCATAATCATCGTAACGACCACTTTCTTTCCAAATTTCACTAGATTGAATTGTTGGCATTAATATTTCTTGTGCTCCAATTTTATTTTGTTCTTGTCTGACAATGTCTTCAATTTTTTTCATTACCTTAAAACCTAAAGGTAACCATGAATAAATTCCTGCAGAGGCTTGCTTAATCATGCCTACTCTAAGCATTAATTGATGAGATTTAATTTTTGCTTCTGAAGGATTATTTTTTAATATTGGTATAAATGAATTTGATAAAAGCATCTTAATTAATCATATTTCTTAAATTTAAATATTCAAATTTAATTAATAAGTAAATTATTATGAAAATGACAGTAGTAATTCCAGTACAATAAAGGAATTTTTTCAGCATTTTTGGATTTTCAGGTGAGCCAGGATCCTCTCCGTCAATTTTAACAGTCTTTGTTCGATTCACATCAATAGGTAGAATAGCAAAAAAAACTATCCACCATATAATTATATAGATAATAGCTAAGCCTGTTGCGCTCATTAAATTCTTACTAAATTGATATTAGTAAAAGGTTTTTTCCCTGTTCTCTCTTTAGAAAATTTTCTACAAGCAATTTTTAATGCATCAATAAGATTGTGTTCTTGTTGTTTGCTTCCAATTTTAAAAGTTCTAGAGGTTTTCTCTATTTCTTCTTCTAATCCATAAACAAAATCATCTCGATCATCTACAGGTAAACCACGAAATGAAAAAATAGGGTTGTTGTGTATATTACCTTTAGGTGTAATCATAATTGTTACCTCGAGATATCCATTTGCACTTAAATTTTTCCTATCTTTTATAGATTGTGAATCTGGATCAACACTAACACTGCCATCTAAGTAGAGTCTGCCACTTGGAGCCTTGTCATATACTTCAGGTTTTTCACCTGGATATAACTTAACGATATCGCCATTTTCTACTTGAACTGGATATGGCACTTGCATTTCTTTTGCAAAATTAATGTGTTCTATCATGTGCCTATGTTCACCGTGTACAGGTATTACACATCTAGGTTTTACCCATTGATACATTTCTTTAAGGTCTTCTCTATTTGGATGTCCAGAAACATGTACAAATTCAGTTTCTTCGGATATTACTTCAATTCCATCTTTAACAAGTTGATTGTGAAGTTTATAAAGTTTTTTTTCATTACCAGGTATAATTTTTGAAGAAAAAATTACAGCATCACCTTTTTCAATAAAAACATCTGGATGAACATAACTAGAAATTCTCATCATTGCACCCATTGGTTCGCCTTGACTTCCAGTACATAAATACACAATTTTTTCTCTTGAAAAATTTTTAGCTTCTCTTGGATCAATTGGCTCAATTGTATTTTTTAAATATCCACATTGACGCGCAGCTTTATAAATACGATGCATTGATCTACCAACTAAAGAGATTTGTCTTCCTGTTTGTTCTGCACAATAAAAAGCTGTCTCCATTCTAGCTACGTTAGAAGCAAATGAAGTTATGATAATTCTTTTTTTTAATCGAGACATAACGTTTAACATATTTTTTCTTACATCTAATTCTGAACCTGATCTACCGGCGCTAAAAACATTTGTTGAATCGCAAATCATTGCTAGCACTCCTTCTTCACCAATTTCCTTTAATCTTTTTTCGTTTATATTGTCTCCAATCAAAGGATTTGGATCTACCTTCCAATCTCCAGTATGCAAAATAACGCCTGCAGGAGTTTTTATTCTAAGTCCATTTGGTTCTAATATAGAATGCGTTAAAGTAATGTATTCAATTTCAAATGGATCCAGAGAAACCTTTCCATTTAACTCAACAATTTGTAAATCATTAGTTATATCGATTTGTTTTTCTCTAAATTTTTCTCGAATTAATACAGCTGTAAAAGGAGTTGCAAAAATTTTACATTGTAATTTTGGCCATAGATGAGCAATCGCACCAATGTGATCCTCGTGTGCGTGTGTTAAAACTATTCCTAATAAATTATCTTTTCTTTCTACTATAAACCCAGGATCTGGATAAATTAAATCAACACCTGGAATAGTATCATCCGCAAATGTTACCCCTATGTCGACCATAATCCATTTATGATCACTAGGCTGCCCATAGCCAAACAAATTCATGTTCATGCCTATTTCGCCTGATCCACCTAATGGACAAAATAATAATTCATCTTTCATATTATTTAATTAACTTTGAAATCTTTATTAAGCCTTTAATTGTAATATCTTGGTTGTGACTTGCTTTCGTTTTTATTGATTTTTTAAATAAATCAGAAAATCCACCAGTAATAATTACTTTAAAAGATTTTCCAGTTTCCTTCTTAATTAAATTAATAATATTGTCAATTAAACCCGCATAACCCCAAAAAAAACCTGATCTAACAGCAGATATTGTATTTTTGCCAATCACTTTATTAATCTTTTTTAAATCTATTTTTGGAATCAAAGTTGCTTTGTCAGACAAGGTATTAAGAGACAATCTCACACCCGGGGCAATAATTCCTCCAAAATAAGTATTTCTAATAAGTACATCGAAAGTTGTTGCTGTACCAAAATCTAAAACTATAAAATTATTTTTGTTATTCATTAAACTTATAGCATTAGTAATTCTATCTGAGCCTACCTGTTTATAATCTACTTTGATTTTTATAAGTGATTTTAGGTTTAATTTTTTAACCTCATAGCATTTTAGTTTAACTTTTTTCGATAAAAATTTATTAATTATAGAAAATGTTTTTGGAACGACACTACAAAATAATATTTTTTCAATTTTATTTAATTGAATTTTATTTTTTTTAAATAAAATATTAAGCTGCCTTTTATTTATAGATTTTGATAAAAAAGTAATTTTTTTTGAAATTTTATTATTTTTAGAAACAATACATAATTTTGTTTCCGTATTACCAATATCACCTAGAATATACATTATTTAATTTTTATACAATTTCGATAAATTTTTTTCAAAAAGTTGTTTTAGTTTATTTTCTACAATCAATTTACTAATACTTTTTTTAGTTACCTCTTGCAAGTTTGTGGCAGGATAATTCCTTATAATTGGATTTTTTTTTATATTTATGCCTATGCCAGTAATTAAAAATTTTTTACCTCTTATAAATATGACTTCTTGTAAAATGCCACTAATCTTTTTTTTATCAATTAATAAGTCATTTGGTTTTTTAAATAAAATTTTTTTACTTGTAAATAACGAGAGTAATTTTTTTACTAAAAGACAATTGATTTTTGTTATAGTGTTAATCGATAGTTTTGTTTTATTAAGTTCATTGAAGAAAGATATAAACAAATTTCCTTTTGACGATATCCATTTTCTTCCATACTGTCCTCTACCATTCACTTGTGTTTCAGCAACAACCATACCTAATTTATATTTAGTTTCTTTGATAATTCTTATTGCAGTATTATTAGTGCTTTTAACTTTTTTAAATTTAAATTTTTTTAATTTCATCAAATAATATTAATTCTTGAAACAACTTCTATTAACTGACTTGGGAATATGAAGTATAAAAGAATTAATATCGTTGAAACTGTAAGTGAAAATTTTAACCATAAACTATGGTCAGTATCGTATTTGTCTTTTTCTTTATCAAAGTAAATTATTTTTATAATTCTTAAATAATAAAAAGCTGCAACTACTGTAGATAACAATCCTACTATAGCTAAGAAAAACATTGATTGTTCTAACACTGCTTTAAAAACATAAAACTTAGCAAAGAAACCAGCTAGAGGTGGTATTCCAGCTAAAGAAAAGAGTATTACAAGCAAACACAGAGATAATAGTGGATGGTTTTTTGATAATCCTGAGAGATCCTCAATATTCTCATAATATTGATCCTTTCTTCTTAACATCAATAGACATGAGAAAAAAGCTAAATTCATAACTACGTATATTGAAATATAGATTATTGAACTTTGAATTCCTTCATTCGAAGCTGTGGCTAGTCCTGCTAATGTGTAACCAATATGTCCAATAGAACTATAAGCAATTAGTCTTTTAATATTTGTTTGTCCTATTGCAGCAACAGCTCCAAAAACCATGGAAGCAATTGATAAGAAAATTATTATCATTTGCCATTGATCAATTAAATTTAGGAAAGGAACATATAAAAATCTTATAAATACAGTTAAAGCAGCGATCTTTGGTACTATTGTAAAAAATAAAGTTACAGTTGTTGGTGACCCCTCGTAAACATCAGGTGCCCACATATGAAATGGAACTGCAGAAATTTTAAATGCTAAACCAACTAAGATAAATACAATTCCAAATGTTAAAACATATTCATTAGAATTTAATTGATTTGATATTATATCAAAATTAGTTGAGCCTGAAAAACCATAAACTAAAGAACATCCATATAATAACAATCCTGAAGATAGTGCACTTAAAACAAAATATTTCAAACCAGCTTCGGATGATTTTAGTTGATCTCTATTATATGTTGCTAATACGTAAAGAGCTAATGATTGTAATTCTAATCCCATATAAAAAACAATTAAATCATTTGAACTAATCATCACCATCATACCAAGTATAGAGCTCAAAATAAGAACTGGGTATTCGATATTATATATTTTAAATGTTTTTAAATAGTTTGATGAAATAACTAAAACTAAAAAACCTCCAATTAAAGTTATAATTTTCATTAGTGAAGACATGCTGTCAATCACAACACTTTCATTAAACAATGTTTCCCTACTAACCGAGAACGTTTCGTTTATTGTTATTATTGCTGTAATTAAAATTGTAAACAAAGATAGATTGAAAGTGATTTTTGAACTATTTTTTTTAAAAACACCCAAAATAAGTAAAAACATTATTGAAAGTGAAATAAATATTTCAGGTAATACTAAATTTAAATTTTCCATATTATTTACTAGCTATATTTGTGTTATGCATATTAATTAGGTCAGTCACAGAAACTTCAATGGTGTTTATTAATGGATCAGGATAAAAACCAAAAAATAAGATTGGTGCAGCTAAACAACTTAATATAAAGTATTCAGATCTATTTAAATCTAAAATTGTTTTAAGATCTTTGTTTATTAATTTTCCAAATATTACTCTTTTATAAAGCCACAACATGTATGCAGCTCCTAAAATCACCCCAATACTTGCTATAACTGCCACTAAAAAATTATCTTTAAAAGCTCCCATTAATATTAAAAACTCACCGATAAAACCACTGGTTCCAGGTAAACCTAGAGATGCCAAAGCAAATAACATAAACAATATTGAATATTTTGGAATTACAGAAACTAGTCCTCCATATGTACTTATTAATCTAGAATGCATTCTGTCATAAACTACACCAACAGTTAAAAATAATGCTGCTGAAACTAATCCGTGGCTAATCATTTGAATTATACTTCCTTCAATTCCCTGCTGTTGCAAAGTGAATATACCCAAAGTTACAAAACCCATATGCGCAACTGATGAATAAGCAATTAATTTTTTCATATCTTCCTGCATTAAAGCTATCAGTGAGGTAAATATGATTGCTATAACACTCAAGGTGTAAATTAATGGAGTAAATACCTCTGATGCAATTGGGAAAAGGCCTAAAGAAAATCTTATAAAACCATATCCAGCCATCTTTAATAATATAGCAGCTAACAAAACAGATCCAGCAGTAGGAGCCTCGACATGTGCATCGGGTAACCAAGTATGAACTGGCCACATAGGTGTTTTAACGGCAAATGAGCTAAAAAATGCTAACCACAAAAGATTTTGATATTTAACATCAATACCAATTTCGTAAAGTTGAACTACGTCAGTTGTTCCTGTAATCCAATAAATTGAAATTATTGCAACTAACATCAAAACAGATCCTAACAATGTGTATAAAAAGAATTTGAATGCTGAATAAACTCTTCTTTCACCTCCCCAAATACCAATAATTAAAAACATTGGGATTAAGCCAGCTTCAAAAAATAAATAGAATACAACTAAATCAAGTGCACAGAAAACACCTATCATGAAACTTTCCATGATTAAAATTGCAATTAAAAAATCTCTTAATCTATTTTTAACTGAATTATTTACAGATATAATACAAATGGGAGTTATAAATGTAGTTAAAATAATAAATAAAATTGAAATACCATCTACTCCAACTTTATAATTAATAAATCCTTCAATCCATACTCTATCTTCTACAAATTGAAAACTAGATGTTGATTGGTCAAAAGAAATCCATAGATAAATCGAAATTAAAAAGTTTACTACAGTTGTAAATAAAGCAACATATTTAGCAGTTAAATTATTTCCTTCTTTATCTTTAGTAAAAAATAAAAATAAAGCACCAACTATTGGCAATAATATTAAAGATGAAAGAATAGGAAAATTCATTATTTAACTATTAAAAAGGTTAGTAAAGCAGAGAAACCTAATAACATTACAAATGCATATTGATAGATAAAACCACTTTGAAATTTGGTTGCTTTAATTGAACATTTTTTTATAAAAGAAGAAATTCCATCAGGACCAAAACCATCAATTATGGTTCCATCACAAAATTTCCATAAAAATAAACCTAGTTTTTTTGAAGATTTAATAAACAACACATCATATAACTCATCAAAGTACCATTTATTTACTAAAAAATTATACAAAGGTTTGTTCATTGAAGCTATTGAGTAAGGTAATTCTTTGTTCTTAACAAATAAGTAATAAGCAATTGGAATAGATAATAAAACCAAACACGGTGTTAAAAGTAAAAACCATAAAGGTGGGTGCTCAGTGCTTAAAGGCTCTAAAAACTTAATAGACTCTGCCCAGAATAAATTCTCACCATGACCGATAAATAGTCCTTTAAATAGAAAACCAGCAAAAACAGCTCCTATTGAAAGAATAAATAATGGAACAAGCATAACTAATGGAGACTCGTGTGTTTCCTCTATCTTGATCTCTTTGTTATTGTACTCACCATGGAAAGTTTTAAATATCAATCTCCATGAATAAATAGATGTTAAAAATGCTGTAATTATTCCAATTCCAGCTGCATAATAACCAGTAGTATTACCTTTTAAATACGCAAATTCTATAATTGCGTCTTTAGAATAAAATCCTGATAAAAATGGAAAACCTGTCAAAGCAAGCGTTCCTATTATCATTAAAGCATAAGTATATGGTAACTTTTTCCATACACCTCCCATATTATTTATATTTTGCTCATCTTTAAATGCGTGGATTACTGAACCAGATCCTAAAAATAATAAAGCTTTGAAAAAAGCATGAGTAAATAAGTGAAACATAGCAACATTGTATGCACCTACTCCAGCTGCAAAAAACATATAACCAAGTTGACTGCATGTAGAATAAGCAATGATTTTTTTTATATCTGTTTGAACTAGAGCGACAGTTGCTGCAAAGAATGCTGTAGTCATTCCAACGATAGTTATAAAATTAAGTATTAATGGTGAATATTCATAAATTGGAGAGCATCTTACTACTAAAAAAACACCAGCTGTTACCATCGTTGCTGCGTGAATCAATGCAGAAACTGGAGTTGGACCTTCCATAGCATCAGGTAGCCAAGTATGTAGTAATATCTGTGCAGATTTACCCATTGCCCCTATAAATAAAAGCAAACAAACTAAATCTATTGCATTAACTTCAAAACCTAAAAAGGATAAACTTTTATCTACAACTGTTGGAATCTGTTGAAAAACTTCTGAATAATTAACTGTTCCGAATAAATAAAATATTAAGAAAATTCCTAAAGCAAAACCAAAATCACCTACTCTATTTATAACAAATGCTTTTATGGCTGCAGCATTTGCACTTTCTTTTTTAAACCAAAAACCAATTAGGAAATATGAACAAAGACCCACACCTTCCCAGCCAAAAAATAGTTGAATAAAATTATCTGATGTTACAAGCATCAACATTGCAAATGTGAATAATGATAAATAAGCCATAAATCTTGGTTTATGAGGATCATGAGACATGTAACCAATTGAATAGATGTGTACTAAGGCAGATACAGATGTTACAACTACTAACATCACTGCTGATAAAGGATCAATTAACATTGACCAATTTACATCAAGTGAACCTGAGCTTATCCAGGTGGCTATAACAATATTTTCTTCGTATTGGTTTACGATTACTTGATAAAGAACATAAATTGATAAGAGTGCAGAAATTGAAACTAGAACACTTGTTACAATTTCAGAATTTCTATCACCGATATATCTCCCAAAAAAACCTGATATAATTGAAGCAATAAGTGGAAGGAATATAATTGATAGTTCCATGGTTATCCTTTTAACTTATCTATTTCTTCAACTCGTATTGTTCCTGAGTTTCTGAAATATACAACAATGATTGCTAATCCTATGGCCGCTTCTGCTGCTGCAACAGTGAGAATAAATAAAGTAAAGACTTGTCCTGCCAAATCTCCCAAATAAATAGAAAAGGCAACTAAGTTGATATTTACTGCAAGTAATATCAGTTCAATACTCATTAATATAACAATGATGTTCTTTCTATTAAGAAAAATACCAATTACTCCAATTGAGAAAATAACAGCTCCTAAAGTCAAATAATGTCCTAAACCTATATCAATCATCTATTTTAACTCCCTTGTTACTCTGAACTTCTAACACCTCAACACCTTCTACTCTTTCTCTAGATATTTGTTTGATATAACTTTGTCTTTTGACTCCAGATCTTTGTCTAAAGGTTAATACTATGGCTCCAATCATAGCTACGAGCAGGATCATTCCACTTATTTGAAAAATATGAATATAATCAGTGTATAAAATTTGGCCCAATGAATGAGTGTTGCTTACACTTGTATTAGCAAGTGAATTGTTAATATCAAAAATTTCAGGTTTATATTTCCAGCCACCTATCACAATTATAATTTCAAAGAAAATTAATGTGCTTATAATTAAACCAATTGGAATGTGTTTAGAGGTTGATTGACCTGCAAACCATTGATTTTTTTGTTGAGCTACGTTTAACATCATAACAACAAACAAAAATAAAACTGCTACAGCACCAACATAAACAATTAGCATTATCATTCCCAAAAATTCAGCACCAATCATTATGAAAAGACAAGAGATACTTATGAAATCAAGAATTAAGAAAAATACCGAGTGAACAGTATTTTTAGAAGCTGTTACCATTATAGCTGAAACGACAGCAATTATAGAAAATGTATAAAAAAAAATAGCGTGTGCAATCATTTTTATCTATGGATATTGTCAGCTTTAATATTAGCCTCCAAAACATTCTCCCATCTATCACCATTATCTAATAATTTTTCTTTTGTGTAATAAAGTTCTTCTCTAGTTTCCGTTGAAAACTCAAAATTTGGACCTTGTACTATAGCATCTACTGGGCAAGATTCTTCACATAAACCACAATAAATACACTTCATCATATCAATATCATAACGTGTTGTTTTTCTACTTCCATCTTCTCTTTCGGCTGACTCGATTGTTATTGCCTGTGCTGGGCAAACTGCTTCACATAATTTACAAGCAATACATCTTTCTTCTCCATTTGGATACCTTCTCAAAGCATGCTCACCTCTAAAACGGGGACTAATTTTACCTTTTTCAAATGGATAATTAATTGTTTTTTTTGATTTAAATAATTCTTTTATAGCAATTAACAAACCACCAATGAAGTCTATCATCAATATAGTTTTAAAAAATCTTGATATCCTCATTATTAATTCACAGGTAAAAGGTTAAAATAAAACAAATAGCTAGCTGTTAATACCACCCAAATTAAAGAAAGAGGAAGAAAAACTTTCCAACCAAGTCTCATTAATTGGTCATATCTATATCTAGGTACTATCGCCTTAACTAACGCAAAAAGAATGAATAAAAGAAGAATTTTTAATATTAACCATAATGCACCTGGCACTAAAGTAAATGGATAAACATCAATTGGGGACATCCAGCCACCTAAAAATAATATTGCTCCCATCGCACACATCAATAAAATGTTTGCATACTCACCCAACCAAAACATTGCATACATCATTCCTGAATATTCTGTTTGGTAACCGGCAACCAGCTCTGCTTCTGCCTCAGGTAAATCAAAAGGAGGTCTATTCGTTTCAGCTAAAGCGGAAATAAAAAATATTACAAACATTGGAAATAATGGAATTACAAACCACATATTTTGTTGAGCAATAACGATATCGTTTAAATTCAGTGAACCAACACAAAGTAAAACATTGATAATAATTACCCCAATTGAAACTTCATAAGATACCATTTGAGCAGCAGAACGAATTGCTCCTAGAAAAGGATATTTAGAATTGGATGCCCAGCCTCCCATTATTATTCCATAAACACCGAGTGAAGAAACAGCAAATAAGTAAAGAATTCCAACGTTGATATCAGCCAAAACTTGAGTTGCACTAAATGGAATTACAGCCCATGCGATCAAAGCTAAAGTCATCGTAACTATGGGAGCTAGTATGAAAATCACTTTATTTGAACTAGATGGAATAATAATTTCTTTAAATATATATTTTAAAGCATCAGCTAAAGATTGCAATAAACCGAACGGACCAACAACATTAGGTCCTTGTCTTTTTTGAACAAAAGCCCAAACTCTTCTATCAAGCCAAACAATCATTGCTACAGAAACAAGAACAGGAATTAGTAAGAATAAAATCTTATAAACTTCTTGAAAAACTATGTTTAAGTATTCCATATTAACCTTCTGTACCTGTTGATTTTATATTTAATTTTGAATTATTACATTCAACCATTGTTTTTGATGATCTAGCAATAACATTTGAAAAATAATAGTCTTTTACTTTGATTGTTAAAATTTCATTTTGAAACTCATTTGTAGAACTATTAATGTCATTTACTTGTTTTTCCTTTTGTAAATTTAAATAATTAAACATGCTGCTTTCTAATTCATCTTTGTCATTAAATAATTTTCTATTATTCATAAATTCAGCAAGTTCGTTAATTATTTGCCAATCCTCTTTTGCCTCACCTGGTGGATATGACGCTTTAAAGGCTTTTTGAATTTTTCCTTCTAAATTAGTGAAATATCCGTCTTGTTCAGTATAAGCGGCGCCTGGTAAAATTATATCTGCTGACTCAGCACCCTTGTCACCATGGCTACCTTGATAAATTATGAATTCATTACTTTTATCAAATTCTAAATTGTCTTGACCTACAAGATAAACAATATCAAATTTATGCTCTTTTAAATCACTTATTAAATTATTTTCATTATTAATTATTCCAAGATCAAAATTTCCTACTGTCGCTGCATCGGTTGATAAAATATTTAAAGAATTCCATTCATCAGAAATTTTATTATTTTTTGATAAAAATTCTTTTGTTTTATTAAATAAAAATTCTGAAGACTTTAATCTAAGTAGAGACTCGCCAATAATGATTATTGGTTTTTTTGAACCTATAATTTCTTTAGATATATCATGATTTCCTTCAAGAATATTATTTAAAGTTTGAGTTTGACCATCTAAACTTAGATAAGGATAAGTTAAATCACCAACATCATTAAGTGAAATTATTTTTGTATTGTTGCTTAAGTAAGCTTTTCTAATTCTAGCATTTAAAATAGTTGCTTCATATCTAGGGTTTGCGCCTGCTATAAAAATTAAATCTGCTTCTTCAATGCCATTTATAGAAGAATTAAATAAATAGTTCTCTCTTTTTGAATTATTTATAAATCTGTTATCAGATCTTGAATCGTAATTTTTAGTATCAATTGTTCGATCAAAAAATTCTTTAAAGATATAACTGGTCTCCATATTAGTTAAATCCCCAACAAAACCACATATTTTTTCTTTTGATGTGTTTTCAAATTTAGATTTAATAATTTTATACACTTCATCCCATGAGGCTTTTTCAAACTTGCCGTTGTATTTAATTAATGGAGTATCTAATCTTTGATGTAAAAGACCATCACAAGCATATCTAGTTTTGTCTGAGATCCATTCCTCATTAATATCTTCATTTATAATTGGAAGCACTCTTTTGACTTCCCAATCATATGTATCTACTCTTACATTTGATCCAATTGCATCCATTACATCAATTGTTTCTGTTTTCTTTAGTTCCCATGGTCTTGCTTCAAATACATAAGGTTTTGATGTTAGGGCCCCTACTGGACATAAATCTACAACGTTAGCAGACAATTCAGATTGCATTGATTGTTCTAGATAAGTTGTAATTTGCATATCTTCACCTCTTCCAATAGCGCCAAGCTCTGGAACTCCCGCAACTTCTGTTGCAAATCTCACACATCTCGTACAGTGAATACATCTTGTCATTTGAGTTTTAATCAATGGTCCCATATTTTTTTCAGGAACAGATCTTTTATTTTCTTTAAATCTTGATTTGTCTACCCCATAGTACATTGATTGATCTTGAAGATCACATTCACCACCTTGATCACATACTGGACAATCCAAGGGATGGTTTGCTAATAAAAATTCCATTACACCCTTACGAGCTTTTTCTACTACAGCAGTATTTGTTTTAATATTCATACCCTCTGCAGCTGGCATAGCGCATGAAGCAATTGGTTTAGGAGATTTTTCCATTTCAACTAAACACATTCTACAATTACCTGCTATCGATAATTTTTCATGGTAACAAAATCTTGGAATTTCCACTCCAGCTTTTTCACAAGCTTGAAGGACAGTTAAACCTTCTTCAACTTCAACCTCGATTTCATTTACTTTTAATTTAAGCATTTTTTTTATCTAATAAATGTTGATCTACTAAATATGGAATATTGTTTTTCTTTTGAACAACAGGATCCAAATTATTTCTTTTCTCAATTTCTTTTTTAAAATGTCTAAGTAATCCTTGAACTGGCCAGGATGAACCTTCCCCAAATGCACAAATAGTGTGTCCTGCTATTTGATTTGTAACATCTCCTAGCATATCCACCTCATCTTTGGTTGCATCTCCATTTGCCATTCTCTCAAGCATTCTCCACATCCAACCGGAACCCTCTCTACATGGTGTACATTGTCCACAACTTTCATGTTTATAAAATCTTGCTATTCTTGCCATGCATTTAATTATGTCCTGATCTTTATTAATAACAACTATGCCTGCTGTTCCTAAACCACTTTTCTCAGCCATAAGTGAGTCAAAATCCATAGTTAATGTTTCACATTTCTCTTTTGGAATTAGAGGCATTGAAGAACCTCCAGGTATTACAGCCTGTAAATTTTCCCATCCACCAATTACTCCACCAGCATGAACTTCAATTAATTCTTTTAAAGGAATGTTCATTTCTTCCTCAACATTGCAGGGTGTATTTACATTTCCAGATATACAAAATATTTTTGTCCCTGTATTTTTTTCTCTTCCAAGAGAAGCAAACCATTTTCCACCTCTTCTAAGAATTGTTGGGACTACAGCTATAGTTTCTACGTTATTAATAATAGTTGGACATCCATAAAGTCCAATCAAAGCAGGGAATGGTGGTTTTAATCTAGGTTGTCCTTTTTTACCTTCGATACTTTCTAATAAAGCTGTTTCCTCTCCACAAATATATGCACCAGCACCATAATGAATATAAATATCTAAATCCCAACCAGTACCTGCTGCATTTTTACCTAAGAGTTTTTTCTCATAAGCTTCATCTATTGCTGCTTGAAGTTTTTGACCATCAACAAAATATTCTCCTCTTATGTAAATATAACAAACATGTGCTTGCACTGCATAGGATGCTATTAAACAACCTTCTATCAACTTGTGAGGTTCAAATCTTAAAATATCTCTATCTTTACAAGTTCCTGGTTCAGACTCATCACCGTTAATAACTAAGTAATGTGGTCTGGATCCAACTTCTTTTGGTGCAAATGACCATTTTAAACCTGTGGGAAATCCCGCCCCACCTCGACCTCTTAATTGAGATTCTTTAATTTCATTTATTATCCAATCTCTTCCTTTGTCAGTAATTTCTTTTGTATTTACCCAATCGCCTCTTTCTTTTGATGAAGATACATCTGAGCCTTTGTCATTATATAAATTTTGAAAAATTCTATCTTGATCTTTAAGCATTTTTTAAATCCATTAAGGTTTTCCTGTTATTTTCTGGTTCATTATTAACTCTTCCTCTATACGAGCCAGGTTTTGGAGTTTCTCCATTTAAAATTTTATCTAAAATATCTAAAGTTTTTTGTTTGTCTAAATCTTCATAATAGTCATCATTAATTTGCATCATTGGTGCATTGACACATGCACCTAAACATTCAACTTCCATCCATGAGCAGCTTTTATCATTAGATAATTCACACTCATTTTCAGAAATTTTTTCCTTACAAGCCTCAACTAATTGATTTGCACCTCTTATCATACAAGGTGTTGTTGTGCATACTTGAACAAGATATTTACCCACAGGAGCTAAATTATACATTGTGTAAAAAGTAGCCACCTCATAAACTTTAATATAAGGCATATCTAAAAACTTAGCGATGTACTTCATTGCAGCTAATGGTATCCAATTATTATTTT
Source organism: uncultured Pelagibacteraceae bacterium (assembly GCA_902521615.1). Classification (GTDB taxonomy): domain Bacteria; phylum Pseudomonadota; class Alphaproteobacteria; order Pelagibacterales; family Pelagibacteraceae; genus Pelagibacter. Next base: position 152,484 of record CABYSJ010000001.1, read on the forward strand.
GTTTTTGAGCTATATAAAGTAAAGACATAACAGCACTTTGCTGTTTACCTTTAGGATATTTTGTAACAATAACATTTGCTGCTTCCAATGATGAAGCATTGAATTCAAAACTTTCTGGCTGATCTTTTGCAGGTCTTCTTAAACTCATCTGTCTACCTCTCCAAAAACAATATCCAAAGAACCTAATACCGCAGGAACATCGGCTAACATATGGCCTTTAATTAGATAATCCATTGATTGCAAATGTGAAAACCCTGGTGCCCTTATTTTACATTTGTAAGGTTTACTTGATCCGTCAGATATTAAGTAAACTCCAAATTCTCCTTTTGGCGCCTCAACAGCTGTATAAATTTCATCTTTTGGAACTCTGTATCCCTCTGTAAAAAGTTTAAAATGATGTATTAAAGCTTCCATTGATTGTTTGATTTCTGCCTTAGGTGGAGGGCTAATCTTACCATCTAATGATTTAATTGGACCTTTTTCCATTTTAGCAAGACATTGTTTGATAATTGAAACACTTTCTTTCATTTCTTCAATTCTGCATAAATATCTGTCGTAACAATCTCCGTTTTTTCCAACTGGAATTTTAAAGTCTAAACTTTCATAGCAGTCATAAGGTTGAGATTTTCTTAAATCCCATGGAACACCTGAGCCTCTAATCATAACTCCTGAAAAAGAATAATTTAGTGCGTCTTCTTTTGTCACTACACCAATATCAACATTTCTTTGTTTAAAAATTCTATTATCGGTTAGTAAACTTTCTAAATCATTAATTATTTTCGGAAACGTTTCACAAAATTTTGCAATATCTTCCTCTAAACCTTTTGGCAAATCTTGATGAACACCTCCTGCTCTGAAATAATTTGCATGAAGTCTTGATCCTGATGCTCTTTCATAAAATGTCATTAACGTTTCTCTTTCCTCAAAACCCCAAAGAGAAGGTGTTAGTGCACCAACATCTAGAGCTTGAGTTGTAACATTTAAAATATGACTTAAGATTCTTCCAATTTCGCAAAATATTACTCTTATGTATTGTGCTCTAATTGGGACATCTATTTTAAGTATTTTTTCAACAGCTAGTGCGAAAGCATGCTCTTGGTTCATTGGTGCTACATAATCTAAACGATCAAAATAAGGAACTGCCTGCATATAGGTTTTGTTTTCTATAAGTTTTTCTGTTCCTCTATGAAGTAAACCAATATGTGGATCTGCCTTCTCAACCACCTCTCCATCAAGCTCAAGGATTAATCTAAGCACACCATGGGCTGCAGGGTGTTGTGGTCCAAAATTTAAATTTAAATTTTTAATTTTTTTTGTCATTACTCTCAATTTCTTCTTTAATGTATTTTGTTCCTTCCCAAGGACTTTCGTAATCGAAATTTCTATAATTTTGCTCAAGCTTCACTGGTTCGCTAATTACTTTTTTTTGATCTTCGCTATATCTGACTTCTGAGTGACCCGTTAATGGAAAATCTTTTCTTAATGGGTGACCTTCAAATCCATAATCAGTTAGTATTCTTCTTAAATCTGGATGATCCTTAAAAGATACGCCATACATATCAAATACTTCTCTTTCCATCCAGTTTGCTGATGGAAAAATACTAGTTAATGATGGAATAACTTCGTTTTCAGAAATTAAATATTTTACAATTAATCTTTGATTAAATTCATGACTTAAAAAAAGGTATATTACTTCAAACCTTTGATTTTGTTCAGGATAATCAACAACTGTTATATCTATTAGTTGTCTAAATTTAGTATCTTGATTAGTTTTTAAAAATATAGCAACATCAATAAAGTCTTCTTTATCTGTTTCAATATATATTTGATTATGTTTTATTTTTGTATTGTTAATTTTGGTAGTTAACTCAGAATTAATTTTTTTTTCTAAATCCTCTAAATTTTTCATAACTATCTAATAAAAGATCCTTTTTTTCTAATTTTTTTTTGTAATTGAAGTATTCCATACAACAGCGCCTCTGCTGATGGAGGACATCCTGGTACGTAAACATCTACAGGAACAATTCGATCACAACCTCTTACAACTGAATATGAATAATGGTAATACCCACCTCCATTTGCGCAGCTACCCATTGAAATCACATATCTTGGTTCAGGCATCTGGTCATAAACTTTTCTTAAAGCAGGCGCCATTTTATTTGTCAAGGTTCCTGCAACTATCATTACATCTGATTGTCTTGGGGAACCTCTTGGAGCAGCTCCAAATCTTTCTAAATCATATCTTGGCATAGCTGTTTGCATCATTTCAACAGCACAACAAGCTAAACCAAAGGTCATCCAATGAAGTGATCCTGATCTTGACCAGTTAATCAAATTATCAAAAGAGGTTGTTATAAAACCATTCTTACTAAAATCCTCTGCAAGTTGTTTAAATTCCTCAGGAACTTGATCTATTTTATTATTCATTGTGATTTATAATTTTTATTCCCAGTCTAAAGCGCCTTTTTTCCATTCATAAATAAAACCTATTGTAAGTATGAACAAAAAAATCATCATTGATGAAAAACCTAATAATCCAATATTTCCAAGAGATATTGCCCATGGAAATAAAAATGCTATCTCTAAATCAAAAATAATAAATAGAATTGCAACTAAATAAAATCTCACATCAAATTCCATTCTTGAATCCTCGAAAGGTTCAAAACCACACTCATAAGCTGAAAGTTTTTCAGGATCAGGTTTTTTTGGTGAAAGAATAAAGTTTACAACCACAAAAGCACAACTTAATCCGAGAGCTAATACTAAAAATATTATTATTGGTAAGTAATCTTTTAAAAAATCAGATAACATGAAAATCTATATATCAGTTTTTATCTGTTGTTGAAGGGCTGATACGTCACATTTTTATTAATATTAACATAAAAAAATGCGAAAAAGTGGCGGGAGTGAAGGGACTCGAACCCTCGACCTATCGCGTGACAGGCGATCGCTCTAACCAACTGAGCTACACCCCCACTTTGTTGTTTTGGTGGGCAGTAAAGGACTCGAACCTTTGACCCCCTCGGTGTAAACGAGATGCTCTACCAACTGAGCTAACCGCCCAAAACAAGGCTACTTATTACATCAACACTTAAATAATGTAAATTAATTATTATTGAATACTAGCTTGTGATTTATCGTCTTTTTTAGATATATCGACCTCAACCCACTCTGTAGGTTTAAGTTCTTTTGTTAAAGCTATTTTTACAACCTGATCTGCATATTCAACTGGTGTAATTTTTATATCGTCTATAATTTTTTTAGGCATATCCACTAGATCTTTTTCATTCTCTTTAGGAATTAAAACTTCTTTTATTCCAGCTCTGTGTGCTGCTAATAATTTTTCTTTCAAACCACCAATTGGTAATACTTGGCCTGTTAAAGTTACTTCACCAGTCATAGCAACATCTCTTCTTACAGGTATGTTGGTAATTGATGAGACGATAGATGTTACCATTCCTATACCAGCTGACGGTCCATCTTTTGGCGTTGCTCCTTCAGGAACATGAATATGAAAATCTTTTTTTTCAAAAATAGGGGGAATAATTCCATATTCTAAACATTTTGATCTTACAAAAGATTTTGCAGCTTTTACTGACTCTTGCATAACATCACCTAATTTACCAGTAATTTGCATTCTTCCTTTTCCTGGCATTGTAACTGTCTCTATTTTTAAAATTTCTCCACCATATTCAGTCCAAGCAAGTCCAGTTACTATACCTACTCTATTCTCAGTCTCTAATTCTCCAAACTTAAACTTAGGAACACCTAAAAAATCAGATAAATTTTTATTATTAATTCCAACTTCTTTTTCTTCACCAGCTACAATTTTTTTAACAACTTTTCTTGCAAGTTTAGAAATTTCTCTTTCAAGATTTCTTACACCTGACTCTTTTGTATATCCTCTTATAACTTCTTTAATAATTTCATCGTCCAGCTTCATCTCTTTTTCTTTTACACCGTTATCTTTGATTTGTTTTGGCAATAAATACTTGTTTGCGATACTAATTTTTTCATCCTCAGTGTAACCTGCTAATCTAATTACTTCCATTCTATCTAATAAAGGAGGTAAAATATTTAAGGTATTTGCAGTCGTTACAAACATCACATCAGATAAATCATAATCAACTTCTAGATAATGATCATTAAATGTTGTGTTCTGTTCAGGATCTAGAGCTTCTAATAATGCTGAAGACGGGTCTCCCCTATAATCATTTCCAATTTTATCAATTTCATCTAATAAAATTAATGGATTTTTTGTTCCAGCTTTTTTCATCATCTGAATAATTTTTCCTGGCAAAGATCCTATATAAGTTCTTCTGTGACCCCGTATTTCCGCCTCATCTCTCATACCACCAACCGACATTCTAACAAATTCCCTGTTTGTAGCTTTTGCAATTGATTTTCCTAATGAGGTTTTTCCTACACCTGGAGGTCCAACTAAACATAAGATTGGACCTTTAATTTTTTCCATTCTTTTTTGAACAGCTAAAAATTCTATTATTCTCTCTTTTACTTTTTCTAATCCAAAATGGTCTTTATCAAGAATATCTAGAGCTTTCTTTAAATCTATATCTACTTCGCTTTTTTTATGCCAAGGAAGTTCAGTCATCCAATCTAAATAATTTCTCACAACTGTTGCCTCAGCAGACATAGGACTCATATTTTTTAATTTCTTTAATTCTTGTAAGCATTTCTTCTCTACCTCTTTTGGCATCTTCGCTTTTGTAATTGCTTTATTCAGACTGGTTGTTTCATCTTTACCATCTTCAATTTCACCAAGTTCTTTTTGAATAGCTTTTAGTTGCTCATTTAAATAATACTCTCTCTGTGTTTTTTCCATTTGAGTTTTAACTCTGCCTCTAATTCTTTTTTCAACACCAATAATACTTGTTTCATTTTCCATTATTTTAATAATGGCGTTTAATCTTTTCTTTACATCAACAGTTTCAAAAATTTGTTGTTTTTCAGAAATAGTGGCCGTTATATGAGATGCAATATTATCTGCAATTTGTGACGGATCTTTTAATTGTTTAATTGTGTTTATGGTTTCATTAGAAATTTTTTTATTTATAGATGTTAATTTTTCTAGTCTTCTTAAAGCTGTAGCAGCTAAAGGAAATAAATCCTCATCTTTAGGTGAAACATCGTTATAGTGTGTGTAATCACATGTTATAAACTTTTCATTATCCTTAAAGTCTAAAATTTTTACTCTTTTAATACCTTCAACTAAAACTTTAACAGTTCCATCAGGAAGCTTTAATAGTTGTAAAATACTTCCTTCACAACCATACATAAATACATCTGTTTTTTTAGGATCGTCAATTTCTGAATTTTTTTGCGTTACTAAAATAATTTTTTTATCTTTTTTCATCACTTCATTAAGTGCTGAAATAGATTTATCTCTACCTACAAACAGAGGAATTACCATGCTTGGAAAGACTACTATGTCTCTCAATGGAAGTAAGGGTAGTGAAATTTTGACGTCCATACGAACAATATGGATATTATATTTTATATTGCAATAGGTATTTGTTACTTATTAAGGATATTAAGCCGCTGTGGTCTTATTTGACTTAGTTTTATTGTCACCTTTAGAATGAACTAAGATTGGTTGTGATTGTCCTTTTGCTGCACCAGCATCAACAATTACCTCTTCAATATTATCTTGACTAGGAAGGTCATACATTGTTTTAAGCAAAATATTTTCTAGAATTGATCTCAAACCTCTTGCTCCAGTTTTTTTACTAATTGCTTTTTGCGCTATTTCTTTTAGTGCATTTTCCTTAAATGTTAGTTTAGCACCATCTAATTTAAACAACTCTTGATATTGCTTTGTTAAAGAATTTTTTGGTTCTTGTAATATTTTTATTAAAGATTTTTCATCTAAATCCTCAAGTGTTGCTATCATTGGGAGTCTTCCAATAAATTCTGGTATCAATCCAAATTTTAATAAATCTTCTGGCTCTAAACCTTTCATCCATTCACCAGTTTTCTTATCTTGTGTATTTTTTACATCTGCACCAAAACCAATTGAAGTACCTTTATCTCTTTGAGAAATTATTTTATCAAGCCCTGCAAAAGCTCCTCCGCAAATAAATAAAATATTTGTTGTATCAACTTGTAAAAATTCTTGTTGAGGGTGTTTTCTACCGCCCTGAGGAGGAACACTTGCAACTGTTCCCTCCATTATTTTAAGAAGAGCTTGCTGAACACCTTCACCAGATACATCTCTAGTGATTGATGGATTTTCAGATTTTCTACTAATTTTATCAACCTCATCAATATAAACTATACCTCTTTGAGCTTTTTCAACGTTATAGTCAGATGCTTGTAACAATTTTAAAATAATATTTTCAACATCTTCTCCAACATAACCTGCTTCTGTTAGAGTGGTTGCATCTGCCATAGTAAATGGAACATCAAGAATTCTAGCTAAGGTTTGTGCAAGCAATGTTTTTCCACAACCTGTGGGACCCACCAAAAGTATATTGGATTTTGATAGCTCAACATTTTTGCTTGTTTTGCTTTCGTAATTTAATCTTTTGTAATGATTATGAACTGCAACTGATAAAACTTTCTTAGCGTGAGATTGACCAATCACATAATCATCTAATACTGAACAAATTTCTTTTGGCGAAGGAAGGCCATCTTGATGTTTTACAAAAGTATCTTTACTTTCTTCTTTTATAATGTCCATACACAGCTCAACACATTCATCACAGATGAAAACAGTTGGACCAGCAATCAACTTTCTTACTTCGTGTTGGCTCTTGCCGCAGAAAGAACAATAAAGAATATTTTTATTATTTGTTGACATTTTAATTTTTATAACGAATCAATTTAATTACTTTATTATAGAAGACTCACCCTAATCAAGTTTCGATTAATAATGATTCAATATATAGTATATTAAGATCTTTTTTCTACTACTTCGTCAATTAGACCAAATGATTGTGCGACATCTGCAGTCATAAAATTATCTCTTTCAAGAGCAGATTTTATTTCTTCAACACTTTTTCCAGTATGCTTTGAATAAATTTCATTGAGCCTTTTCTTTAAAGACAAAACTTCATTAGCGTGAATTTCAATATCAGTTGCTTGACCTTGAAAACCTGCTGATGGTTGGTGAACCATTATTCTTGAATTTGGTAACGAAAATCTTTTCCCTTTTGTGCCAGCTGCAAGCAAAAAAGAACCCATGGAAGCTGCTTGGCCAATACATAAAGTAGATATGTCTGGCTTCACATATTGCATTGTATCATAGATACCAAGTCCTGCTGTAACCAAACCTCCAGGACTATTGATGTATAAATAAATTTCTTTTTTTGGGTCTTCAGCCTCTAAAAATAATAATTGAGCAGTAACTAGTGATGCAACATTGTCATTGATTTGACCTGTTAAAAAAATAATTCTTTCTTTTAATAATCTTGAATAAATATCATAAGCTCTTTCACCTTTGCTTGATTGCTCAACAACCATTGGTACTAGATTGCTCATATTTTCTGATAATTTTGTTGTCATAAGTTGATTCGTTCTACTTATACAACTTGAGATTACTTTTTGCTAACTTTTTTTGTTTTTTTCGCTACTGGCTTTGATTTTGCCTTTTTAGTTGCTGGTTTTTTTTCTTTCTCAGATTTTGCGGGAGATTTTCTCTTAGTTTCTTTTTTTTCTTCTCCTTGGCTATGGTCATGATCATGCTTATGAGATTCTTTTAAGATTTTTTCGGCTTCTTCTTTTGAAATTTCTTTCTTATTTGCTTTACCTTTTTCTTTAATTAAATTTAAAATTTTTTCTTCATATACAGTCCCTCTTAAACTCGCTAATGCAGATGGATTTTTTTGATAAAATTCCATTACCATTTTTTCTTGTCCTGGCATCATTCTTAATTGTTTTTGCACTTCAGCTTGAACTTCTTGTTCTGTTACTTTAATTTGATTTTTTTCACCAAATTCATTTAAAATTAATCCAGTTTTAATTCTTATTTTTGCTTTTTCTTCAAAGTTTTTTTTATTTTTCTTTGCTTCCTCTTCAGACATACCCTGAGATAGAATTTTTACTTCTTCTTCAACTAAATTCTCAGGAACTTCGTCTACTTTGATTTTCTCTATTTCTTTTAAAATTTGATTTTTAGATAACTGATCTAGGGAATTTTTATATTCATCATTAATTTGTTTTGAAATTAATATTTTTAAATCATTTAAATCTTTTGCTCCTAAATTTTTTGCAAAATTATCATCAATTTTTACTTCCTCTGATTGTTTAACACTTATAATTTTACAATTAAATTTAGCTTTTTTATTTACTAATTCTTTTTCTGGGAAATTTTCTGGCAAAGTTGCTTCTACAATTTTTTCATCATCTTTCTTAACTCCAATCAATTGATCGTCGAAACCTTTTAAAAATAAATCTTTACCTAACGTAAGCTGAGTGTTCTTTCCCTCGCTTCCTTTAAAGTCTTTGCCATCAATTGTTGCTTTGTAGTCTAAAGAGACTAAATCACCTTTTTTAGCTATTGTATCAGCGCTTACTTCCTTAAAATTTGGTTGGTTTTTTGCTATTTCTTTTATTCTTTTATCAGTTTCATTCTCCTCAATTTTAACAGTGTAGTCGTCAAATTTAATATTTTCTAAAGATTTAATTTCTACTTTTGGTAGCTCTGTAACTGACAAAACATATTCTAAATCTTTGTCTTCACCGTATGTCTTTAAGTCAAGTTTTGGTTGACCCGCTGGTTTAATCTTTTTTTCTTCCAGTGCTTTAGTTGATGTTTCTTTTAAAACTTTATCTAAGACTTCTCCAAAAACTGCTTTACCAAATTGTCTTTTTAAAATTTCTTTTGGAACTTTACCCGGTCTAAATCCTTTAAGATTTACACTACCTTTGATCTCTTCATATTTTTCATCCATATAAGAGTTAATTGTCTCTTTATCGATAAAAATTTTAAGATCTTTATTTAAACCTTTTTTATTTTCTACTGTAACTTTCATAATATCTTAGTGGTAGGGCGAAAAGGACTCGAACCTTCACATGTTGCCATATTGGTTCCTAAGACCAACGCGTCTACCAATTCCGCCATCGCCCCACAAATTACGAGGTTTTATATATTATTGAAACTATTTGTCCAATGACAATTCTTAAAAAATTATCTATTTATCTAATAAAATTTATACTAATTTATAAAAAATGATTATTTCACCTTGCATAAGCATTTGCAAAACTGATCCATCAACAGGCTATTGTTATGGTTGTGGAAGAAGTAATGAGGAAAAAAGACTTTGGAAGCTTGAAGAAACAACTGATGATTGGAAAAAAGAAAATATAATTCAAATTGAAAAAAGGCTGACTGGTTGGCAACTTGAAAGTTTTAAAGAATCGTACTCTTACAAAATCAAGAATGGCATGTCTCTTTTCAAGAAAAACTTAATCAAAGAGTAATATAAAATATGAGTAAAGTTAAAATTGTAAGTATTATCTACGCTATAGGTATAATTATTGGTGCTTTATTTTTTGATGTTTGGGGAGCAGATACCACCCCTTTTAAAACATTGTCTGTATTTGCATGGACTGTAATATTTATTATAGCTTTATTTTTTGTAGATAAGAATGAGAGAAAATAATTTTTTAATATTTTTTTTATCATTTTTTTTAATATCCTTTAATTCCCACTCAGAAATAATTGTGTTAAGCAAATGTGATCATAAAGAGGACGTTTTTTTAAAAAATGAATATATTTTAAATCTTAATGAGCTAATTATGACACGTAATTACGTTTATAATGAAAAAACTTATCAAAAATATAAGGTCACTGATTTAAGCGTTAAAAAGAAAAACTCCTATGTGAGAAATATTTATGAGGAAAATGGAAAAATACTTACATTAAAACATGGGTATCCTCAGTTTTATACTCAAATTTTATTTGAAAAAGATAAACTAGAAATATTTGTTAAGGCTGTTTTGAATGATGTCGAAAGTTTATCTAAAATCTCTGATTGTAAAAAAATAGAGAAATTTGATCAAGAAAGTTAGTTTTTATTTTTTTTTTCTTCTTTGTTTTTAGTAATAAATTTTTTCTTAAGTTCAAATCTACTATTTGTAATATTTGAACGGTGCTTTGCATATGCTTGTTTTTGTGCTTGTCTCATTGCTCTTTTAGATGACATGATAATTTACTTTAATATTCAATTTCTAAAGTATCAATAACTTTTAAACTTTTATCCGAAACAACTATCTCTCCAGATGATGGTGCATAATTTAAAATTTCAGAAATCACTACATAATGTGTAACAAAAACTAAATTTTGATCTTTGTCCCAAGTACTAATAAATTTATCAAAATCGATAATTTGCTTTTTTCTATTATTGGCAAATTTTGTACTAAAAAATGAGTTTAGAAAATTTTTAGTTTCATATTCTTCAAAGGCAATAGATGCTGTTTCTTTACATCGACACCATTCACTAGAATAAACTTTTCCAATTGAAATTTTATTTTTCTTAAAAAAATTGCCAATTTTTTGTGATTGAACTCTACCACTATCACTTAAATTTCTTTGAGTTGTACAATCTTTAATATCGAAATTATCTGGATCGCCGCCACCAGGGGCATAAGCATGTCTTATGAAAATTAATTTTCCACCCTTTTGCAATTCATCAATAAAATTTTTTTTTGAATCTGCTTTAACTGAGGGATTAATGCATATAAATATTATGACTAAATAATTTAAAATTTTCATTTATGAATATTAAAATAGATAGTTTAAATAAAACAATTCTTAAATGTAAAAAATGTCCAAGGCTTGTTAATTTTGTAAAAAAAATTTCAACAGAAAAAAGAAAACAAAACATAAATGAAACTTACTGGGGAAAACCAGTTACAGGTTTTGGCGAAATTGATGCAAAAATTTTAATAATAGGATTGGCCCCAGCAGCACATGGAGGCACACGAACAGGAAGAGCATTCACAGGTGATAAATCTGGAGATTTTTTATTTAAATGTTTATTTAAAGCTAAAATTTCAAACCAACCAAATTCAGAAAATCTAAATGATGGTCTCAAATTAAAATCGACATATATAACTAATATTTTAAAATGTGTTCCTCCTGGAGACAAACCTAAAATAGAAGAGCTTAATAATTGTTCAAAATACTTTGATAGCGAGATTTATAATTTAAAAAAATTAAAAACTATTATTGCATTAGGAAAAGTGGCATTTGATAATTGTATTAAATTTTATAAAAAAAAACACAATTTAAAAGAAAAGATAAAATTTATTCACGGAAAATCATATTTACTACCAGGAAATATTAAGTTAATTGCCTGTTATCACCCTAGCCCTAGAAATGTAAATACTAAACTTATATCTGAAAGAATGATTGTAGACTTATTTAAAAAAGCTAGAAAAATATCTATGAACTAGAAGTATAGGGTTGAAAGTTTGATAAGATTTTTTCTGGAATTTTAATTGGCTTAAATTTTTCATTTATAAATACTAGATGAATTTTAGCTTCTACGATCAATTCCTCATCTTTAAATATTGATTGATTCATTAAAAAAGAAGTTTTTGATGTAGAGTCTACAAAAGATTTAATTTGTAAATCATCCTCTAAATATGCAGATTTTTTATATTCAATATTGCACGATTTAACAATTATAAGAGCACCAAAATCATTTTTTATTTTTGTATTGCTTAATCCAATAGTTGATAACGCTTCAGTTCTGGCTCTTTCTAAATATTTTAAATAATTCGCATAGTACACGACTCCACCTGCGTCTGTGTCCTCATAATACACTTTAACATTATGAGTAAAGTTTTTATGCATAAATTAATAATATCAAATAAATAAAAATTTAATAGAAACTAAGATACAATATCTAAGATGAAAATTTATATAATTTGGTTAATCGGAGTAATTATATGGAACTTTGGATTTCCAAATGCAATTCCAATTGCTGATGTTATCGCAGCTATTTTATTATCGTTTTTAAGTATTGGATTAAAAAAGTATATAAAATGATAATTAATCTGCTGAAAAATAAATATTCTGAAAATAAGAAATTGATTTCATTTTAGAATTATCAGTATCAGACATTATAGCCAGACCATCTAGTTCATTCACATCTAGATCATGAAATTTTTTAAAATCTTCTTTAACATTGGCTTTCACTGTTACCCAAACATTCAGATTATCTTTTGTAGTTGCTAATACATTATCTATTGATTTTTTTGTATAAGGGCTTGGCCAACTCTGGCCAACTACACTATTGCTTGAAAAAACGTAATTAATTGCTCTATTTGAAAGTGGTGTTGCTCCTGTTTTTTTTACAGCAAAGACTCTAGCTGCAAAATCATGACCTTTTTTTGAATTCTCATTAATGCCTTGCAAATCTTTCTCAATTTTCCAGGTAATATTAATAAAAGGTGTTTTATTTAGATCGATTTTAACCTCTTTTCCAAGGCCAGAAGCAGCGTTATCAGCTACGGCTTTTAAAAAATTACCATTCTCATTTGATCCAACAGTATAAACTGTTTTATTATCTGCTCCTCTAACCTTACGAACATCGAGTTCTGAAAGCTCTTGCTCTGTAAATTTAAAAATATTCACATTTTCAGCTAGTGCAGAATTAAGAAAAATTAATGATGTAATAAAAATATAAAAAAATTTAAACATGACCTTCTTATAGATAAATTATTTATAAATTCAATATTCAGTCACAATTTAAACATTCTAAATACAAGATTGATTGCTAAATGAATAATATGAAAATAATTTCTGTTTTTATACTTCTTATCTATTGGTCAATAATAATCACAGCGCCTGTTATGAGTAAAAATTCTATTAAAAATCAAAATAAAGATATAAAAATAGTTTCAAATTTTTGAGACTAATATGTGGATCTACCACCACTGATATCAAATACCGCAGCTGTAGAAAAAGTGTTTTCTTGTGAAGAAAGCCAGCAAACTAGTGAAGTAAACTCATGTATTTCAAGAAATCTTCCTCTTGGCACCTTTGACAGCATTCTTTGTACATGCTCTTTACTCATTTGATCTAAAATTCTAGTTTTAGCACCTGCTGGGGTGACAGCGTTTACAGCTATATCTTTGTCAGCTAATTCTTTACCCAAAGCTTTTGTCAACCCAATTGCGCCAGCTTTTCCTGAGCTATACGCGCTTGCATTTGCATTACCATCTTTGCCTGCAACGGAAGCAACATTAACAATTCTTCCATAGTTGTTTTTAATCATATTTGGGACAATTGCTCGGCAGCAGTTGAAAGTACCCATTAAATTTATCTGGACTATTTTATTCCACATATCGACATCATACTCCCATAAAGGACCTGTAGGACCTGTTATCCCGGCATTATTGATTAAAATATCTACATTTGATTTTGAAGTTATGTCTGCAACGTTTTTCTCTACATCTTGATAATTTGATATATCAACTATATTGTAAAATAAGTTAGGGTTTTTTACTTCATCAACTGCTGATTTAAGAAGCTTTTCATCGATATCCCATATAAACACTTTAGCACCAGACTCTAAAAATCTTTTTGCAACATCCAAACCAAACCCTTGAGCTCCACCAGTAACTACAGCTGTTCTATTTTTAAAATCAAATGTGTGCATTAAAATTATTTTTTTGCTAACAAGTAGTATGTTATCCAGGCAACAAATGCACCTATTATCCAAGCATAAGATTGTAAAAACATTAAATTAGTATTCCAAATTGTTGACGCTGAAAAAATAAATCCTAATATTAAAGAATAAACACCTTTTATATGCCAACCACCTGAATAATAATAAGCACTCTCTTTGTCTATAGAATATAGGTCTTTATTACTTAATTCTTGATTTTTAATTAGATAATAATCAGCTGCCATCAATCCAAATAAAGGACCAAAGAAAGCACCAAAAGTATCAACAAATGATAAAATTCCTATTTGGCTCAATATAGTCAGCCAGAAGATTGCGATCAACAAACCAAAAAAAGCAATTAAATAACTGGCGCTTTTTAAACTTAATATTGAAGGAGCAAAATTTATTAGAGAGTATTGAGATGGAATGAAATTGGCAACTAAATTTGTAGAAGCTGAAGCAATTATAATAAAAAATAGAACGACTATTGTTATTTGTATATTATCAAACTTTCCTACTATATCTGTTGGATTTGTAAAAATTCTGTCTATATCTGAAAATTTTTGATTAAGAAAAACATCAGACCCTATAACAATGAAAACAGATAAAAATGAAAAAATAATTAAATTCAAAATTAAACTTAAGTTTCCTTTTTTTAATTCTTGCTCATTTTTTACATATCTAGAAAAATCACCAAAACTAATTATTAAAATTGAAAAATAGGCAAATATTGTTCCAGCAACAGTCAATAAAGGTGCTAAATTATTAACATCTAAAAAATTATTTAAATTAAAAATATTTGAAAAAGCTTCAGTAGTTATTTTCACATCACTTAATAAAACAACAAAGAAAAAAATTAACAAACCAGCATAGACTGTCATTGCTGAAAAATTAATTATTTTCTTGTTGTACTGCATCCCAACAGTAAAAAACAAAGTCTGTAGAATAATTGTGATTATTATTGCAGACCAATCAATAATATTCATACCAAAATAATAAAAAATGAATATTTCCTGCTGCAATAAAGAATTGTCTATAGAAAAAATTGCTATTCTAATTAAGTAAACTAAAATTTTAGATAAAAAATAAGTTTGAATTCCAAATAAAAATATTCCAACTAAACTTCTGATTAACCCAAAAAATTTAGCACCATTAAATCCTAGTGAGGATCTAAGCAATACTGCAAATGGTAAACCAAATTTTTGTGAAGGTTTTCCGATAATGTTTGAAAATAAATAAACAAATAAAGATCCTAATATGATTCCAAAAAAAACTACAAAAATATTTAAACTATACATTAAGTATAAGGAGGATATTAAAGAAAAACCAATTAAACTTTGTACATTAGCACCCCAAAAACAAAATAGATCTTTCCAATTCCAAGTTTTATAATTTGGATTAACTGTGACTAAGTCCCAATTAGATAGAGAGTATTTTACTTTAGGTTGATTCACTTAATTTATTTTAAACTAATAAATTCTACTGTCCATATAAGAGAGTTGGTAGCCATAAGGCAATTTTAGGAAATATGATTATTAAAATTAAGCCTATAACTTGTAGAACCATAAATTGCATCATTCCATAATAAATATCTTTTAAATCCCATTCAGGTACTACACCTTTTAAAAAATAAGCAGACAAGGCTACAGGTGGAGATAGCCAGGCGGTCTGGAGATTTACAGCGACCAATATTGCAAACCAAGTTAAATTAAAACCTAAAGCCTCAATTAATGGTAAAAGAATTGGGACAATAATCATCACAATTGGTACCCATTCTAATGGCCAACCTAATAAAAATATTGCAACCATAACAATTCCTAGGATTAAATATTTATTCATTTCTAATCCTAACAAAAATTCAGTTAATAAGGTTGGAGTACCAAGTCTTGCAAATACAGCCCCGAAAAAGTTTGAAGCAGCAACTAAAACCATAATTAAAGCTGTAATTTCTAAAGTTTTAACAAGTGCCTCTTGAAGTTTAGATAGAGTTAATTTTTTATATGCTAATGAAAGCAATAAAGCTCCCATAGCACCACAACCAGCTGCTTCTGTTGGGGTTGCAAAACCAAACAATATACTACCTAATGCAGCAAAAACGAGAGCTGCAGGTGGAACTAAACCTAAGAAAAATTCAATCCAAACTTCTTTCATGCTCGCTGCCCTCATTTCCTCTGGAATTACAGGACCTAGTTTAGGATTTATCATGCATCTTATTGTTGTGTAGCCAGCGTATAAACTTGCAAGAAGAATTCCAGGAATTATAGCTGCAGCAAATAAGTCAATTACAGGAATTTCCATAATTGGACCCATCACAACAAGCATAATACTTGGTGGAATTAAAATTCCTAAAGTACCACCAGCTGTAATTGTGCCAGCTGCAAGTCTTACATCATAACCAGATCTATTCATTGATTTTGCAGCCATGATTCCCAGTATGGTTACTGAGGCACCAACAATTCCTGTTGCTGCAGCAAAGATAACTGAAACAAACAATACAGCATAATACAATGCACCTCTTACTCTAGCCAACATCATTTGAAATGATGAGAACAATCTTTCCATCAGTCCTGCTTGTTCCATCATAATGCCCATAAAGACAAAGAGCGGGACGGCGGCGAGGGTTTGTTCAGTCATGACCATCGAGAACTGGAGGGTCATTAAATAAAAGACTAATTTTCCAAATCCTAGATACCCAAATACAAAACCTAAGAAAATTAATGTAAATGAAATTGGAAATCCGACAAAAATTGCAAAAAGCATTACTCCAACTAAAATAAAACCTAAAATGGCCGGATCAATTAATTCTGCTATCATTCATCTTCTCCTGGCCATTTTCCTCTTGTGGCAGCCCAATAACTTTTAAATAATTCTGAAATACCTTGGATTAGTAAAAATATTATTCCAATAAGTAGGCAACTTTTAATTGGCCACATATAGGGCATCCAGGTTGTATCCATTCCTCTTTCACCTCTTTGAATAGACTCACCTACATATCCAATAGTCATGTAAAGAAATACTATTAAGCCTGGAAAATAAAATAAAATATATAACCAAAAATCAATTGTTCCTTGATTTTTAGTTTTAAAATTTCTGTATAAAAAATCAGCTCTGATATGAACACCTTTAGAAAGTGCATAACCAGCACCCAACATAAAAAGTGCACCATATAAAAAGCGACTTATATCATAAGCCCAAATTGTTGGGGAATGAAATAATTTTCTAGCAAGAACTTCATAAGTCATTGCAAGAATTAATGGCATTAATATCCAGCAAACAATGTTACCAACCCATTTGCTAAATTTATCTATATTTACAATTGAACTTGCCATCCATGGTGGCATATCACTTGGCATTTTTCCTGAACCACCTCGCCTTTCGGCAATCATTTCATCTGATATATCTAATTTACCTGGTTCGTCTGCCATAAAATTTTATATAAAAAATTAGAGCGGACTATTAAGTCCGCTCTAACGTAAAAATTATTTAATGATTACTTTAATGTTGCTGCGTGAGCCATTCCTAGCTTCGCATTAGACATTTGAGCACCACTCCAGAAAGGAACTGCGATATCAGCAAATTCTTTCATAGAGTCCCAAACTTCAGCAAAGAATGCATTTTTAGCTGCGTTTGTTTCCAAACTTTTCTTAGCAGCTGCCATGTATTCTGTGAAGTAATCAGAAGGTGTATCTTCTAATTTTACACCATGAACTTCTGTAAGCTCTTTTAAAGCTTTTCCATTTTCATAGATTCTGTAACTTAGAGATTTCGCTAGAGATGCATTTGCTGCAACTTCTAAAGACTTCTTCTCATGAGCGCTCATAGCTTCATATGTTTTTCCAGTAATATAAAAATCAGCATTTACGACTACTTGGTGTAAACCTTGTAGGTAGTAGTGCTTTAATACTTTTTGGAAACCAAACGTTAAGTCTGGTTTTGGACAACACCATTCAGCAGCATCAATAGTTCCTGCTTCTAAAGCTGGTAGAATATCTCCACCACCCATAGCAACAGATGCTATACCGATATCTTTATATGTTTGTCCTGGAATTCCTGGAGGAGTTCTGAACTTATATTTTCTAAAGTCAGCCATATCTTTAATTGGTTTTGGAAACCAACCTAAAGCTTCAGGACCAACTGGTTGAATCATAAATCCTTTAATATCTCTTCCCATTTCTTTCCATAGTCTGTCGTATAGCTCTTTTCCTCCACCATACTGAAACCATGATAAGAATGCGATGTTGTCAATACCAACACCACCACCTGCTACTGGCGAACCAAATAACATAGCGGCAGGGTGATCACCTGACCAATAGTGCGTCCAAGCAAATCCACAATCGATAAGTCCTTTATCAACTGCATCTAAAGTTTCTTTAACACCAACAACAGCTCCTGCAGGCATAATTTCAAACTTAAGAGATCCACCTGTCAAAGTTGTAACAGTGTCAGTAAAGTCTTTTAACATTTTAACTTCATCAGCTTTAGTGTTAAGAACTGTCTGACATTTTAGTGTTTTTGCAGCATTAGCATTTGAAATAAATCCAAACACCATCGCAACTGCAAATAACATTGAAATGATTTTTTTCATTTGTTTCCCTCTCTTTATTTTTAAAAACGAAAGCTTGTCAAAGAATGAAATCTAAAACAAGTGTTAATATTGGATTATTTGGATATTTTTGTGTACAGAAATATTACAAATAAAAAAAATTTAATTTATAAGAGTTCTAAGTAATGGATAATTTTGATTATATTATAATTGGTGCTGGATCAGCTGGATGTGTTCTTGCTAACAGAATTTCATCTAATCCTAGGAATAAAGTCTTGCTTTTAGAGGCAGGTGGTAAAGATACTAATCCATGGATACATATTCCTGGAGGGTATTTTAAAACAATGCATAATCCTGAGACAGATTGGTGTTTTAACACTGAGGAAGAGCCTTTCTGTGATAATAGAAAGATGACTTACCCAAGAGGAAAAACACTTGGAGGAAGTTCTTCTATTAATGGAATGCTTTATATTCGAGGACAATCAAATGATTATAATTATTGGAGACAATTAGGAAATGTAGGATGGTCATGGGATGATGTGCTTCCTTATTTTAAGAAATCTGAAGATTTCCAATTTGGAGAAAATGAATTTCACGGTTCTGGCGGACCTTTAAAGGTAGAAAAAATTAGATCTACATTCAAAGTTTTAGACTTGTTTTTAGAAGCTGCAGAGGAATTTGGATATAAAAAAACTGATGATTTTAATAACGGCAATAATGAGGGAATGGGATATTTCCCTTTAACAGTAAAAAATGGTTTTAGATGTAGCACAGCAGTTGGCTATTTAAATCCAGTAAAAAGTAGAAGTAATTTAAAAATTATAACTAAAGCTCATATCAAAAATATTGAATTCGATAATAAAATTGCCAAAAAAGTTAATTTTTGGACTGGTGACAAGTTAAATACTGTTGAAGCAAACAGTGAAATCATTTTAAGTGCTGGTACTATTGGATCTCCACATATTCTTCAAGCTTCAGGTTTGGGGCCAGCTAAATTATTAAAACATAACGGTATTGAAGTTTTAATGGATAATAAAAATATAGGCCAAAACTTAACTGACCATCTAATGTTAAGACCTGTATATAAGATAAAAAATTTAGAAACATTAAATGACATTTATTATAGCTTTACTAAAAAAATATTTACTGGATTAAAATTTTTTTTAACACGAACTGGTCCTCTTACTGTTGGTGCTAGTTATTTGTGCGGTTTCATAAAGAGTGATCCACATTTAGAAACTCCTAACTTACAATTTCATGTTTCTCCTGCTAGTACAGATTTCTTAGGAAAATCATCGTTACACAAATTTCCTGCTTTCACACCAACCATTACTAATGTAAGACCTACTAGCAGAGGATCTATTGAACTTAAATCTTCCGATACAAGAATTCCTCCAAAGATTAAAATGAATTATCTATCTACAGATGAAGATAGAGAAATAGCAGGTAAGTCTCTTAAAATAGTAAGAAAAATAGTTATGGAGTCCAATGCCTATAAAGATTATGGACCTGAAGAATTGAGGCCAGGTATAAATATTACTGACAATGAGCAGTTAGCTGTTGAAGCGGGAAAATATGCTAATACAATTTTCCATCCTGTCAGTACTTGCAGAATGGGCAAAGATGAAAATGCAGTAGTGTCTGATCAGTTAAAGGTTCATGGAGTCAAAAACTTAAGAGTGATTGATGCATCAGTAATGCCTTATATCACCTCAGGAAATACTAATGCTCCAACAATAATGATTGCGGAAAAAGGTGCAGACATGATACTACAGCAGTAATGTTTGCAGAATTTTTTACACCTGAACAAATAGCAATAGTAACTCAAATTATTCTTATTGATTTAGTTTTAGCGGGTGACAATGCAATTATAATTGGAATGGTTGCATCTAAATTTCCAGTCGAACAAAGAAAAAAAGTAATTTTTTGGGGTATCGGTGGTGCTGTAATTTTAAGAATAATACTGACCCTACTTACAGCTTATCTGCTACAAATCACGGGTTTAAGATTAATTGGGGGATTATTATTACTTTATATTGTTTACAAGCTTTATGTAGATGTGATCAAAGGTTCAGAAACAGAAGAGGATGTAAAAGTAGACAATTCAAGTTTTCTTAAAGCAATTTGGACTGTTTTACTGGCTGATTTTACAATGAGTTTAGATAATGTTTTGGGTGTAGCCGGTGCAGCTGGTGATCACTATGGACTTCTTGTTTTTGGGTTAGTTTTATCAATTATTTTAATGGCAACTGCAGCAACTCTAATTTCTGAATGGATTAAAAAATATAGATGGATAGCTTGGCTTGGATTATTAGCTATTTTAATTGTAGCTGTTGAGTTGATTTACACAGATATTAAAATATTATTCTTTTAATGTATCTTCAAAAAATAAATCTAAAAAACAAATATGCTTTAGTTACAGGTGCAGGTAAAGGACTAGGAAGAGCATGTTCAATTGCATTAGCTGAGGCAGGTGCAACGGTTATAGCTTTAAGCAGAACATCTTCAGACCTAAATAAATTAGAAAAGGATATCAGAAAAGTTAAAGGTAAAATTATAAAGGTTTTATGTGATGTAATGAACTATGAGGATTTAAAACAAAAATTAGATAAAATTAAAATTATTGATGTTTTGGTAAATAATGCTGGAACTAATATTCCAGAGCCCTTTGAAAAAATTAAACAAAAAAATATGAATTACCTTGTAGATTTAAATCTTAAAGCAGCATTTAACGTGGCTCAACTTGTAGTAAAAAAGATGCTTAAAAATAAACAAAGACCTGGTTCAATTATAAATATGTCATCACAGCTCGGTCATGTTGGTATGGGTGGAAGAAATGTATACAATATGACTAAATTTGGAATTGAGGGATTGACTAAAGGTATGGGTGTTGAATTAGCTAAAAAAAATATCAGAGTTAACACCGTAGCACCTACCTTTGTTGAAACACCAATGGTTAAAAAATTTTTTAAAAACAAAAAATTTAAAAAATTAGCCCTTGGGAATATTCCTATGGGTAAAGCAGCTACTGAAAGCGATGTTGCTACAACTGTTTGTTTTTTAGCATCATCAGCATCTTCAATGATAACTGGAACATCAATAATTATAGATGGTGGATGGACAGCTCAATAATTTATAGATTTTTTTTTGTTTTTTTAATTTTTATATCACCAGCAAAAGCTATTGAATTTCAAGGTAAATTTCTACAAGGTCATTTTATATTAGGTAAAACTGACCCAAATGCTAAAATTTTGGTTGGAAAAAAAGAGGTCAAAGTTTCAAAAGACGGTTTTTTTGTATTTGGTATAGACAGAGATCAAAAATATGACCTAACATTTACAAAAATTATTAATGGGAAAAAATCAATAACTACAAAAAAAGTTTTGAAGAGGAAATATAATATACAAAGAATAGATGGTTTGGCAGAAAGTAAAGTTACCCCACCTGAGTCTGTTTATAAAAGAATTAAAAAAGAAAATAATGCAATTGGAGAAGCAAGAGCAATTAATTCCGATTTACAATTTTTTAAGGAAAAATTTATTATGCCAGTTAAAGGTATAATCAGTGGTGTTTATGGTAGTCAAAGAATTTTAAATGGTAAACCAAGATGGCCTCACTACGGAATAGATATTGCAGCTAAACAAGGAACGATGATTAAATCTTCTGGTTCGGGTGTAGTTACTATGGCTGAGGATGATTTATATTATACTGGTGGTACAGTTATAATGGATCATGGTCATGGGATATCAACCATATATTCCCATTTAGAAAATGTTTTGGTTTCTGTTGGTGATCAAATAAATCAAGGAGACATAATAGGAACTGTAGGATCAACAGGAAGATCAACAGGACCACATTTAGATTTTAGAGTGAATTGGTTTCAAACAAGACTTGATCCCATGTCTATCTTAAACTAAATCTCAGATTTTGCTCTGAAACGTTCATAAATCAACCTAGCTCTAACTCCTAAACTTAAAATTGGATCAGGAGGAAGCCAAGTGGGTTTATTTCTTGCTTCAATAGTTTCTATCTCTTTTGTATTTTCATTACTTGCTTTAACCGCAATTTGCTCTCCAAACAAAGTACCAACTCCAATACCAGAGCCATTATAACAACCTGCAACAAATACATTATCATCTATTTTTTCAAAAATTTGAGAACTATTTCTTGTTCTTGAAACAATACCTGACCAAGAAGATTGGATAATATCATCTGGTAATTCTGGAAATCTTTTTTTAATTCCAATCTTTTGTTTTAATGATCTTTTGGTTAATTCAGATTTGGACATTTGATAAGGATTAAAAACCTCTGCAGTATTTCTAATTAAAATTCTTTTATCTTTAGTCATCCTGATAGTGGCCCCCATTGGTCTAACAGGTAATACCCCCCACTCTTTTGGTTCACCAATAGATACAAACTCTTCTTTTGTTAAAGATCTAGTCATGCTAGCTGTTAAAGTAATTGGAAAATTATAATTTGATTTTAGTCCTAAAGACTTCAGAAACCCATTTGTAGCAAAAATAATCTTTTTAGTTTTAATTGAACCATTTTTAAATTTACAAATGACTGTATCATTTTTTTTTTTCCAATCTAATAACAAAGAATTTTCATAAAGATTTATGTTATCTGGTAATGTATCAATCATAGCTCTAACCAATTTACCTGGATGTAATAAAATCCCTCCCTTTGTATGAAGAGCAATATTGTAAAAATTGGTACCTAATCTTTTTTTAAGTTCTTTATTTGATAACAAATTGTGTTCAAAACCTAGTTTTGACAAGGTTTCTGAAAAATTTTCTAATATTTTTTTATCTTCTTTCTTTGATGATGCAAAATATTTTCCGCATTCATTCCAATCACAATCTACCTGATATTCTTTAATAAATTTTTTAATTACATCTATTCCCAATTTATAGATATCTGCTTTTTTTTTATAATTATCTAATTCTTTATTAGAGGTAAAACCATCATTAAGTGTTGTATCCACTAAGTATCCTGAGTTTCTTGAGCTAGCACCCTCTCCTGCTAGCTGAGCATCAACTAATACTATTTTTTGACCAGGATAAAGTTGACCTAATTTTCTTGCTGCAGATAAACCTGTATAACCTGCTCCTATAATTAACCATTCACAATCTATATCAGATGAAAGTGTTAGAATGTTATTTCTTGGACTTAAATCATTAACCCAACTACAGCTATTATCGTTTACAACTTCCATGAAAGAAGATTACGATAATTGGTTGTTATTTTAAAGATTTTAAGAATTTAAAGAAGGCTGCTTCTTCATATCCTCTTTTTTAATACCAGCTACTCTTACTGGTTTTTTCATAGCATCTCTTCTAAACGGTTCCCCAAGCTCTTGGTTAAGAATTACCTCAATAAATGTTGTAATTCCTTTCTTCTGATCCTCACAAGATTGTTTGATTGCATTTGTGGTTTCTTCCATTGTTCTAACAGTTACACCTTTTAAACCACATGCGTCAGCAACTTTAGCATAACTTAATTCTGGGTCTAACTCTGTACCAACAAAGTTATTATCAAACCAAAGTGTTGTATTTCTTTTTTCTGCTCCCCATTGATAATTTCTGAAAATAACCATTGTTATTGCGGGCCACTCTTCTCTTGCACATGAGCTCATTTCATTCATACTTATTCCAAAAGCACCATCGCCAGCAAATCCGATAACAGGAGTATTCGGACAACCAATTTTTGCTCCCAATATTGATGGAAAACCATAACCACAAGGACCAAATAAACCTGGTGCTAAATATTTTCTTGGCTTTTCGAATGTAGGGTAAGCATTACCTATTGCACAATTGTTTCCGATATCACTTGATATAATTACATCGTCAGGCATTCCTGCTTGAATTGCTCTCCAAGCTTGTCTTGGTGACATTCTATCTGCATCTCTTTCTCTTGCTTCTTTGTTCCAGACTGTTCCCTCATCATCATCTTCATGATCTAAACTTGAAAGTTTTTGTAACCAAGCTGACTTAGTTTGATGAATTAAGTCTTTTCTAGCTTGTCTGTCAGTGTCACCAGCATTTGAAGATAATTTTTCAAAAATTTGTTCGGCAACTAATTTTGCATCACCACTTATTCCTACAGTAACTTTTTTAGTCAAACCTATTCTATCAGGATTAATATCAACTTGAATAATGTTTGCATTCTTTGGCCAATAATCAATTCCATAACCAGGTAAAGTAGAAAATGGATTTAATCTAGTTCCCAATGCTAACACTACGTCAGCTTTTGAAATTAATTCCATTGCAGCTTTTGATCCATTATATCCTAGAGGACCAACAGCTAAAGGATGGCTTCCTGGAAAACTGTCATTATGTTGGTAACCCGAACAAACAGGTGAATCTAATTTTTCTGCAAGTTTTTTTGTAGCTTCTATAGCTCCTCCAATAACAACACCTGCTCCTGATAATATTACTGGAAATTTTGCTTTAGATAGCAAGTCAGCTGCTTTAGCTACAGCATCATTCCCTCCTCCTTGTCTTTCAAGTCTTACAATTGGAGGAAGATCGATGTCAATTACTTGACACCAATAATCTCTTGGAACATTAATTTGTGCTGGCGCCGATCCTCTTATAGCCTTTTCTATAACTCTATTTAGTACTTCAGCCATTCTTGATGGGTCTCTTACTTCTTCTTGATAACAAACCATGTCTTTGAATAAATTCATTTGCTCTACTTCTTGAAATCCACCTTGCCCCATTGTTTTGTTCGCTGCTTGCGGTGTAACTAATAAAAGAGGAGTATGATTCCAATAAGCTGTTTTGATTGGTGTAACTAATCCAGTAATTCCAGGTCCGTTCTGAGCAATAACCATTGACATTTTACCAGTAGCTCTTGTGTAACCATCAGCAATTAAACCACCATTTGTTTCATGAGCGACATCCCAGAAAGTAATACCTGCATCTGGAAAAATATCTGAAATTGGCATAAAGGCTGAACCGATAATTCCAAACGCATGTTCAATACCGTGCATTTGTAAAACTTTTACAAAAGCTTCTTCTGTTGTCATTTTTGTCATAAAACTAGAACCTCTCTAAAGTGTAATTATACTATTTATAAAATTCGTTTGTTAATTTGTGCGATTAATATATAAGTTTTTACGAATTTCAAACAAACAAATCGACACGATATGGCAACAGATATAATCATACATGATAAAAAAGACAACGTAGGAGTAGTTGTTATTGAAAAAATCACTCCTAAACAAGACTGTGCTTGCTGGATAATGGAAGACGACAGTTCAACTAATATTCAATCCGTAGATGAAATACCTTTAGGTCATAAAATTGCAATGGTTGACCTTAAAGAGGGAGATACTATTTTAAAGTATGGTCACGATATTGGTAAAGTTGTTAAATCAATCAAAAAAGGTGAGCATGTCCATGTTCACAATGTAAAAACAAAGAAGTGGTAATAGTATGGAAATTCCAAAAAGCTTTTTAGGTTATAAAAGAGAAAACGGCAGAGCCGGAACAAGAAATCATGTAATTATTTTGCCAGTTGATGACATTTCAAACGCATGTGCAGAGGCAGTTGCAAATAACATTAAAGGCACAATTGCTCTTCCTCATTCTTACGGAAGACTTCAGTTTGGTGCAGATTTAGAGCTTCATTTTAGAACAATGATAGGGACTGGATGTAATCCAAACGTTGCAGCAGTAATTGTTATTGGTATTGAACCGAAATGGACAAAGAAAATTGTAGATGGAATTGCTAAAACTGGAAAACCTGTTGAAGGATTTCATATTGAGCGTACAGGTGACATTGGTACGACAATGAAAGCATCAAAAAAAGCACAAGAATTTGTGATGTGGGCTTCAGAAAAACAAAGAGAGGAATGTCCTTTAAGTGATTTATGGATCTCAGTTAAGTGTGGAGAATCAGATACTACTTCAGGATTAGCTGCAAACCCAACTGTTGGAAACTTAATGGACAAACTTGAGCCATTAGGTGTTCACTTATGTTTTGGTGAAACATCTGAATTAACTGGTGCAGAACAAGTTTGTGCAACTAGAGGGGCTACTAAAGAAGCTTCTGAAAAATTTATGAAAACTTGGAGCTCTTATAATGATTTTATTTTAAAAGAAGCAACGGATGATCTTTCTGAAAGTCAACCAACAGCTGGAAATATAGCTGGAGGACTTACAACAATTGAAGAAAAAGCTTTTGGTAATTTTCAAAAAATTGGAAATTGTAAATTTATTGATGTTCTTGAGCCAGCTGAAGAACCAACTAAAGGAAAAGGTTTATATTTTATGGACACATCATCTGCTGCTGCAGAATGTGTGACGCTTCAAGCTGCTGCTGGTTTTAATATTCATTTATTTCCAACTGGACAAGGTAATATCGTTGGAAATCCAATTGAACCTGTTGTTAAATTAACAGCTAATCCATTAACTGTAAAAGGTATGGGAGAGCATATTGATTGTGATGTTTCAAAAATTCTTTCAAGAGAAATGAATTTATCTGAAGCAGGTGATGAATTAATTAAAACGACACTTAGAGTAGCAAACGGTAGATTAACTTGTGCTGAAGCTTTGGGTCATAAAGAATTTGTTATGACTAAACTTTACAGAAGTGCTTAATTAACTTTAGTCTTTCATGAATATTAAAAAATACCTGGTTGTATTACCAGGTATTATATTGGCATTTGTTCTTTACACTTTATCTCAAGGTTTCAATAATATTCTTGGTATTGAACTATTAGGCTATGAAAAAAGTCCAATATCTACTGCAATGATAGCTATTTTATTAGGAATGTTTTTCGGAAATATTTTTCAAATAAGAGAAATTTTTTTAAAAGGATTAGATTTTACACAAAAATATATTCTTAAACTAGGTATTATTTGTCTAGGTATTCAATTGAAGCCATTTGAATTTTTAGAATTCGGAAAAATAGCAATTCCATTAATTATAATCTGTATAATCAGTGTGTTAATAGTAATTAAAGTTCTTATTAAAAGATTAAAAATACCAACAAGAATGGCTTACTTGATATCAATAGGGAGTACTGTCTGTGGTACTACTGCAATTATGGCTACTGCTCCTGTCATCGGTGCAAAAAAAAACGAGGTGTCGTATGCAATTGCTAATATTACATTGTTTGGAATACTTTCGATGCTTATTTATCCTTATTTTGCTAACTTTTATTTTGAAAGTGAGCCTTTACTAATTGGATTGTTTTTAGGAACCTCAATCCATGAAACCTCTCAAGTTGCAGCTGCAGGATTGATTTATGATCAGCAGTTTAATAGTCCTGAAACTTTAAATATCGCAACAGTAACGAAATTAATAAGGAATACCTTTTTGATTATCATGATCCCTTTATTTGCATTTCTTTATAATCGAGGAAAAACTACAGAAAAGAAATACTCAATAATAGATATTTTTCCTTACTTTGTATTAGGATTTGTAGCAATGATAATAATTAGAAATTTAGGTGATCTAATGTATTCAAATAATTACGAATGGTTGGTTATAATTGAGGGTATTAAATTGTCCTCAAAAATATTTTTAACAATGGCAATGGCAGCAATAGGGCTTTCAACTAACTTAAAAGAACTTAAAAATATGGGCTACAAACCTTTTATAGTTGGTTTTATAGGTATGGCAACGGTAGGATTGTTTAGTATTACAACTATCGAATTATATTTAAATTTTTTTAATTAAGATTTGACTAATAATTTTTTTCTAAAGTTTGAAATAAATCGTCTTATAAAAGCTGCTCCAACACCTAAAGTAATTGCAAACATAATTGTAAATAGCCCATAAAAGAAAGGCATTTCTTTAGAAAAATCAATTATAAATTGAGAAAAGAAATTTAAATCTGAACTAGTTGCTTTAGCAGTTCCATTTATAATTTTGTCTGCAAAAAACGTGTCGTATGCTATCGCTATACCTACTATCAGTAATAAAATTGCTAATAAGGCTCTTAAACCGGAACTATCGATTCTTTCTCCTAATTTTTGCCCAACCTGAACTCCTATTATAGATCCTACAACTAACATAAGAACTAGAAATAAATCTATAGACCCGTAATTAAATGAATGAAGAAAAGTAACAACCACACTTACAAAAATTGTTACAAATAAAGATGTACCAGGAACTAATTTAGTAGGCATTTTAATTATATAAATCATAGCAGGAACTAAAATAAAAGCACCTCCGATCCCCATAATGGCTGCAATAAATCCAACTAATAAACCAATTATAATTGGTGTAAAAATACTCTCATATAATTTTGACTTTGGAAATCTCATTCTTAATGGAAGACCATGT
The DNA here is from genome assembly GCA_902521615.1 of uncultured Pelagibacteraceae bacterium. GTDB lineage: Bacteria > Pseudomonadota > Alphaproteobacteria > Pelagibacterales > Pelagibacteraceae > Pelagibacter. The sequence goes on from CABYSJ010000001.1 coordinate 180,969, forward strand.
ATCCAATAATGAACATGTAATTTTTTTTTAACTACAACGTTTCTTTTTGCTTTATCTATTTCACCCAAACTCTCAACCAACATTAAAGTTCCGATTATTGCCAATATATACATATAAGCTAGAGAGATAACCGTATCAATTTTTCCGATACCTTTAAAATATGTAAAAGTGTAAATTCCTAAAGAAGTTCCAATTACACCTCCAATTACAATCATTGAACCCATTTTATAATCTAAAGTATTTTTTAAATAATGCGTAGTAGATCCAGAAACTGAAGTAGCTAAGATATTATTTGCTTCATTTGCAACAGCGTATGCAGGAGGTATTCCTAAAAAAATTAAAAAAGGTGTCATCAAAAACCCACCACCAACACCAAATAAACCTGAAAGTACTCCAACAATTGCGCTTAATAAAAGTATTTCGATAGGGTTAACAAAAACTTGAGCTATCGGTAAAAATACTTCCATAAAAAATTTAAAAAGTTGTTAAAAAACAACTTAGTTAAAAGTGATAAAAGTTCCAACTAAAATCACTCCCCAGTAAGCTGTTAAGCTTGCTATAATTCCTGCCTTAATAAATGTGGTTTTAAAATTTGAGAGTTTATTGATAATTTTTACGTTAGAAAGTAACATTTAATTCGTCAATACACCCACAACGAAATTTGTCAAACAATAATTTATTATTAAGCAATTTTTTTTGCCTAGTAGATGGTAGCCCCAAAAACTTTAATTGTATCGTCCTCAACTCCTAACACCAACCTTCCAAGGAACTCTCCTGGGATCTCTTTATTTGTCTGTTTGATCAAAACAGTTATGTGATCTCCTCTTCTTAGGCATCCAAAAGGTTCGAAAGTCTCTTTAAGATTAGTGATAAGCTTATTATTAGCCCACTGTTTACCAAGTTCTACTTCGTTAGCACCAAAAAGCATTTGGGTAGAGAAATCTCTAGTAAACCCTCCATAATCTTTTAGATTAGATGATTTAACCAAGTTATCCCAAATAGGTTTGGCTAATTCATATATTTCATCATCTGATTTAGATAAAATATCCATTTGATTTAATTAAATTATCTACTACGAAGCTTTTTTCTTTTCGTTCTCATCCACTATATGGTAGACAGGAACTTTCTCCATACTAAACTTGCCAGTTTTAGGGTCACGTCTAGAAACTGTTAGACAATGCCAATTTTCATCATCAAGCTTCATATGATCACCTCTATAATAGTAGCCTGGCCACCTAGTCTCTTCTCTAAATAAAGTATGTTCCGTTACACACTGAGAAGTCAAAGCTCTATGTTTCAACTCCCAAGCTCTCATAAGCTGGTGATAATCTTCAGCTCCAACATGCTCCAAGTCCTCTTGTAGCCAATCTAATAACTCAAGTCCTCTTTTCAGCATATTACCATTAGTCATGTAATTTGAGGTAATTCCACCCACGTATTCATCCATGATTTTCTGTAATCTTTGAAGACCTTGGATTGGAGATATATAGCTAGGAGAAACTGTTCCACCAGTAATCTCATTTCTAGCAACTGTGTAGTTTTCTAGTGGTTTGTAAACTGCACTTTTGAAATCCTCACACTGTTTATCTGAAACTTTAACCCCCTCGGCTTTTTTGTCTTCAATGTATTTAACAGCAGCTTTTGCAGCTAATCTACCCTCTGTAAAAGATCCAGAGGAAAACTTATGGGCACTTCCACCAACTGTATCTCCTGCACCAAATAAACCATCAATAGTTAGCATTCTGTTATAACCCCAAAAATATTCTGGTGGTGATAAATCCTCAGGGCCGCTCACCCATGCGCCAGAACAAGTAGCATGTGAACCCATTACATAAGGTTCAGATGTAGTTAATTCTGGATTTGTGTATTTTGGATCAATATTTTGAGATGCCCAAACAACAGCTTGACCAACAGTCATTCCTAAAAAATTTTCCCAACCTACTGTTTCTAAATGCGGATCTTGGAAAGCCTCAGTAGTTACCATATGGATTGGTCCACCGCCTGCGGCTACTTCCTGAATAAACGCATGATTTCTCAAACAAGTTGGTGTTGGATGATGATCAATGTATTCACCAACTAATTCTTTAGTTTGGTCATACCATTTTTTCTCATAGTTTTCACCATTTGCATTTTGTGTGTATGTTTTTAAATGAAGGAAATATGCTCCAACTGGTCCATATCCATCTTTAAATCTACATAATACAATTCTGTTTTCCATTTGAGTCATCTTTGCACCTGCTGCAATAGGCAATGCATATGCAGATCCATTACTCCATGGTGCATACCAAGTTCTACCCATTCCTTCTCCAACCGCTCTTGGTTTAAAGATGTGTGAAGCTCCACCAGCAGCAACAATTACTGCTTTTGCTCTAAATACATGAAAATCACCTGTTCTCATATTAAACCCAACTGCTCCACCAATTCTATTGCCTTGAGACTCGTCCATTAAAAGATGAGTAATCATTATTCTGTTATAAATTTTATCTGCAGATTTTTTTGCTGCCTCTGCTACAATCGGTTTGTAACTTTCACCATGGATCATAATCTGCCATTTTCCCTCTCTTAAGTATCTTCCAGTTTCTTCGTTCTTCATCATAGGTAAGCCCCATTCATCAAACATATGAACTGTAGAGTCTACGTGACGAGCCATGTCATAACCTAAATCTTCTCTTACCATTCCCATTAAATCATTTCTTGCATATCTAACATGATCTTCTGGTTGGTTTTCACCCCACTGCATTCCCATGTAACAGTTAATCGCATAAAGTCCCTGAGCAACAGCTCCACTTCTATCAATGTTAGCTTTTTCAACACAAACAATTTTCATGTCTCTACCCCAGTGTCTTGCTTCAAAGGTAGCACCAGTACCGGCCATACCTCCACCAACAACTAATATATCACAATCTTCGTAATGAGTTTTATGACTAGCCATTAATAATAAACTCCTTTTTTAAAGGACTCCTTAGGAACACTCGGAAGCTCTCCATCTATATTTAAACCTTCTGGTTCAGTATATAATCTTTGTGAATTTATCTCTCCTTGATTAGGTTTGTCCCCATCTGCTAATTTTGGAATAAATTTTCCCCAAGGCTTAGTTGTAATTGGAGATACGAAATTTTTTTCAGTTCCATTTCTAAATTTAATTTTCCAAGAGATTGTTCCTTTTTCTTCTTCCCTTCTTACCCTAACGCTGTGTCCCATTGGAGCAAAGTCTGCATATCCTCTAACATCAATAGCGTGGTTAGGACAAGCTTTGACACAAGAATAACATTCCCAACAAAAGTTAGGTTCTATATTTTTTGCACGTCTAATGTTTTCATCAATGTGCATTATATCTGATGGGCAAATATCTACACAATGACCACAGCCATCACATCTTGTCATATATACAAATGTTGACATATTATTCTCTCTCCTTTTTAAATTTTATCATAATTAATAATGTTTAGGTTGTTCTCTTTTAATACCCAAACCAAATTGTTCAGGTGCATCAGCAGGTGGTGGTAAATTATCTCTTGAACCATCTGCTTCAGCTAAATTCTTTTGTATTGCTGCGCCAGGTTTATAAAACATGTGTGCAAACTTAGACCAATAAACTCCTCCAAATAAAACTAGGTTTGAAACCACAAATAATACTAAAAATAAATTTGCATCCCATCTTCCTTCTAAATTTAAACCTTGAAGATATGACCAAATAAATCCGGTTAAGGAAGTTGCAATCAGAGCTAATACAAATAAATCTGCTTTAATAATTCTGTACCAAGGTTGCGCTTCAGAATAAACATCAACTCTTAAGAAGAACCAAAACCATGATCCACCCAAGATCGTCATCAAAGCACCAATATGCCAAATCATTGGCCAAATAGCCGGAGTTTCTGAATTTGCTGATGAATAACAAAATATCATCACAACAGAGCCAACCCAAAACAATATAGTACCGTACATTCCAAGAACATGTGCTACTCTTCTTTTACCAGCCCCTAATTCTGATGTAGTTCCGATGTCGTATGCAATTGTTTTTGAAACAACTGCAATTCTTTCACCAGTTGACAGTTCTTTGGTCGCATTTTTTTTTGCTTTCTTGGCATTTTCAAAAAAGTATTTCACATTCTTTTTATGAATTATGTCTAAAAGAGTTCCTCCAACAATTAATAAAACCATTAACACCACAAAACCTTGCATAACTATAGATGGAACTGTTTCAGCTAGAATTGAAAAAGGATTTGTTGCAAACATTTTTAATACACTTGTAAAATAAAATTGAATTAATTTAAGGTTTTCTATTCTAGAAATTTATATAGTTCAACCAAAAGTATTGGTCAATTTGTCTTTAATAACAACTCAGAGTTTACGTTTGTAGTGTTGTTTGTTGGGAATCACTGACCTAACACCGCCCTGAGGATTCTCGACATCCCCTTTTCTTCTTGGAATTAAATGAATGTGGCAATGCATAATTGATTGTCCTGCAGATTTTCCTGCATTTGTGCCTATATTAAAACCTTTAACACTAGAATCTTGTTTTAAAATTTTTTCTTTAGTTTTTAAAATTAACTCGTTACATGCCTGAATTTCTTCTTTAGTAAGCTCAAAGTATGTCTCTACATGTCTTTTAGGAACGATAAGACTATGAAATTCTGAGACTGGATAGCTATCTATGGATGAGTAAGCCAATTGATTTTCAAACTGCAGCTCTTCTTTTCTAATTTTGCAAAATATACAAGGGTTGTTTGGATCTCTCATGTTTTAACAAGAGAATTGTATATTTTATTTAAATTAGTGTAGCAACCAGTCTTTCTTCTCTTCCATTTAAGATCATTTATTTTTGAAACTGATGTTACTCCTTTACCAGATCCAATAAGAATTATTTCATCATAATCATTAATAGATTCAATAGAAATATCTTTAAAATTAATTTTAATTTTCTTGCTTATAAATTTAAGCGTGTTTCCAATATAACAATTTTTTTTAGGTGAAAAAATTTTTCCCTTTTTCACAAAAACTAAATTTGAAGTACCAGTTTCTAAAATTTTATCATTAGCGACTAGAGCAATATCAAATTTAGTTGAGTCAACTTTACTTAATTTTGCTAATATTTTTTTATAATAGAGATTTTTATAATTTGGTTCTACTCTTTTATATCTAAATAATAACAGATTAAAATTACTCTTTGGTTTTGGTCTTTTTCTAATTGAGACTGATATCAGTTTTTTATTTAAAGCTATACGAAATAAATTATCAGGACCTTTGTATAGAGTATTTTTGTCAATTAAATCTTTAATAATGCTTTTTAAATTTTTTTTTCTTATTCCATATTTTTTTGTAGATTTTATTAAGTTCTCTAAATGCGGTTTTAAAAGTATTAACTTAGGAGGTTTTCCAACCATTCGCATTGTAGTGAATACACCTCTAGATCCCCAAAGATCATTGAAATTAACTTCTTTAAGATTACTAAGCTGATAAGATTTTTTTAATAAGAGTGTTGCCATTTTCTGTTAAAAAAGATTCTGGATGAAATTGAAATCCATATATTTTATTTTGATTATCTTCAAGGCCCATAGGTATTTTTGTTTTACTACATCTCATAGTTATTTTAATTGAAGTCGATTTGAATGGCTCCATTAATTTTAATGAATGATATCTACCAACTTTAAATTGTTGATTATTTTTAAAGATTTTACTTTGATTATTTATTTTTATTTTGGATTGAAATCCATGATATATTCTTTTTTGCTGTATGATTTTACCTCCTTCATTATACAAAATCATTTGATAACCAAGACAAATACCAATAATTTTTTTCTTTCCTTTATATTTTTTATAAATTTTCGATGTTATTGGATAATCTTTTGGTGATCCAGGTCCTGGTGATAAAACGATCGCATCACTTTTATCAAGCGATTTATCATTTACTTCATAATAGTTTGCACAAATTACTTTATCAAATTTTGCAAATTGATGAACCACATTCCAAGTAAAAGAGTCTTGATGATCAATTATGTAAATCATTTAAATAACTCCAGTAAAGATTTTGCTTTAATATAATTTTCATTGAACTCTTTCTTTGGTGAGCTATCTAATACTACTCCAGATGCAGCAGATATCTCTGATTGATTTTTATAATTTAATATAGATCTAATAATAATATTAAACTTCATATCTTGATTAAATTTAATAAATCCAAAACTACCTGTAAAAATATTTCTACTTTCTTTTTCTTGATTATTTAAAAGTTCTAATGTTCTAATTTTAGGGCAACCAATTACGGATCCTCCCGGCATCATTGCTTTAATGATATCAATCAATTTTGTATTTTTATTTATTATTCCACCTATTGAAGTCACATAATGAAAAAGATGCTTGTATTCCTCAACATATTTTTTTTTGATTATTTTAACACTTCCAGGTTTACAAATTTTAGATAAATCACTTCTTTCCATATCAACTATCATGTTGTGTTCTTTGGTTTCTTTCTCATTATTTTTAAAATATTTAAGAGCTATATTTTTATTAGAAGAGTATTTTTTCTTAAATGTACCAGCAATTGGTTTTGTAATTATTTTGTTTTTTTTCTTATCTATCAATGTTTCTGGGGAGCAACTTACTATAGAATAATCCTTGTCTTTTATCATAAATGACTCTGGGGAAGCATTAACACGCATTAATTTCCAAAAAAAATTAATAGGATTAATTAATGATTTATTCTCATATTTTGTACAAATTTTTATTTGATAAGTCTCACCTTGTCTTATTTTTTTTGAAAATAATTCAAATATTTTTTTATATTTTTCATAAGAAATATTAATCTTAAAGGGACTTAATATTTGAGTTTTGCTGAATTGATAATTGAAAGTATGTTTTTTTATATTAGATATAACTTTAATATCTTTTCTAATTTTAATTATCGTCTCAGGTTTATAAAAAACCCCTTTATAAAAATTTATCCTTTTTTTATTTTTTAAATTAATACCAATTAAATTACATAAAATTTCGTAACCAAAAAAACCAAGATATAAATCTGTTTCTTTTTTGTATTTTTTATTCTCTAATGAGTTAAGAAAATTATGTATATTTTTTTTTGTTAAAACAATTTTTTTTGAAAAATCAGTGTAAATATTATACCCGTTATCTACTTTATAAATAATTAAAGGTTTATCTGATTGATACAGATCCTCTAGATAAGGGTTAAATTTAAACTTATGCTGGTTGAGTTCTTTCAATTGCTTTCTCTACTATAGGTAAATGTATCAGACCTGCAAAAATTGATAATGCGATAGATCCGTACCATGCATAATCAAAATTTCCATTTAATTCATAAAATACACCACCTAGATATGCTCCTAGGAAAGAACCAATTTGATGGCTTACGAAAACTATTCCATATAAAAGACCAACGTATTTTGTTCCAAAAATATGGGCAACAATTCCATTTGTTGGAGGAACTGTGGATAGCCACAAAAAACCAAAAGTAACTCCAAAAACTACAGAGTTAAAAATACTCGGTGGTAAGAAAATAAAATAAATTATAGAAACACCTCTTAAAAGATAAATAGCACTTAAAATTTTTTTCTTACTATACCTTGTTGCTAAATAACCGCTTGTAATAGTACCAGCCATATTAAATACACCAATCAAAGCTAAAACCATTGCAGGTGTCCAGTCAGGCAAACCCTTGTCTGCCATATAAGTAGGAATGTGTGTTGCTACTAAAGCAATATGCCAACCACAAACAAAAAATCCCAAAGTTAGATATATAAAACTTTTATTTGCAAATGCCTCTTTTAGAGCCTCTCTTGCTGTTTGATTATTATCTTGATTAACTCCTACAGGTATTTTTGGAGTACTAACAAACAAAGCTACTACTAATCCTAATCCTAAAAGAAGAGAAAAATATAAAAGTGTATTCTCCCAGCCTGTTTCAACTAAGGAATATCTTACAAGTAAAGGTGATACAAAATATCCAAATGAACCTGCACATGTAACAATTCCTGTTGCAATAGTTCTATTAGATGCTGGAAAATGTTTAGCTACTACTGATACTGGGATACCTATTGCAGTGGAGCCTAAGCCTATTCCAATCATCACTCCTATAGTTAAAGTAAAATAACCTCCGGTATTATAGCCAGAATAAAAAAGCAAAACCCCAACTAAATAAAAAACAAAGCCAATAAATATTGCAACTGCTCCTCCGTATTTATCAGTAATTACACCAAACAACGGACTAAATACTCCCCATAGCAATAACTGTAATCCCATAACAAATCCAAAATGGGAAATTGAAATATCTAAGTCAGTATTAAAATCAAAATAAAATAAACCAAATGTCTGTCTTATTCCTAAGGAAATAATTACAACTATAGAAGCAGCAATTAAAGTAATTAGTGCTTTTTTGCTAATAGTAAAACTTTCTGAACTCATTTTATAAATTTTAATGCTTGTTTTATATCTTTTATTATGTCTTTTGGATCTTCAAGTCCAATATGCATCCTTATTATATGTTCATCTTTATTTACATGTGTAAATTGTCTCTTACCTAGTGCTTGATGTGTTTGATAAAGTGCTAAGCTTTCAAAACCTCCCCAACTAAATCCATACCCAAAAAGTTTTAAAGAATTAATAAACTTTAATACTGAGTTTTTATTTTTTGATTTTATTTTAAATCCTAATAAACCTGATGCGCCAGAATAATATTTTTTCCATAATTTATAATTTTGACTACCTTTTTTAAATGGATAAAAAACTTTAATTATTTTTTTTTGTTTTGATAAAAATTTTGAAACTTTAAGTGCATTTTCTTGATGTTTTTCTAATCTTACATCTAAAGTACGAATACCTCTTAAAATTAAATATGCATCATCAGGACCTAGTCTTAATCCTGAAACTTTATTTGTTGCTTCAACTAATTTAAAAACTCGTTTACTTATAGCTAAACTTCCACCCATTACATCTGAGTGACCTGAATAATATTTTGTTGCAGAGACAATAGACATATCAAAACCTAGCTTTATTGGTTTCAAAAAATAAGGTGTCCCCCAGGTGTTATCTATTGCCGTATAAATTTTATTTTTTTTTGCTAATGCAACTATCTTGGATAAATCTTGAAATTCAAAAGTGTTGCTCCCAGGATTTTCAACAAAAATAAGCTTTGTTTTTTTTGTAATCTTACTTTTCAGATCATTTAAATCATTTGGATTGTAAAATATTGCTCTGATATTAAATTTTTTAAGATATGTTTCTGTTAAAAGTCTTGATGGAGAGTAAACAGAGTCTGTAACAAGTATTTCATCCTCTGGTTTCACAACGCTTAACACTCCAAGAAATATTGCACCGAAACCGGTAGGAGTTAGATAAACCTTATAACATTCTTCAATTTTTCTTAAAATCTGTTGTAATGCATATGTTGTGGATGTTCCCTGTCGGCCATAATCAAAATTTCCACTTACTGGATCTTTCAAATATTTTTTTTGTGTTTTTTTTATATCCTGCATAGATTTAAAAATAATAGTAGAAGCTCTAACCACAGGAGGATTTACTGACTGATTATGAAAATCTTTAGCTGTATGTTTCAGGAAAGTCTTGAAGGAATTACCCATAATAAATTTGATATGTTGTTAAGACAATGCTATATCCCATGAAAAACGTCAATATAATTAAAATAGGATTAAATGAGTTACCCAAAAAAACATAGAGGCCGAAGAAAACAAGGGTCTAAAAAAAGAAGAGCTAAAAGAAAAAATAAGAAAAAATAAGTTTGAAGTTAATTTATGAGAGTAAGCCTTAGAAATTTGTGTTTACTTTGTTTTTTAATACCTATCATCACCATAATTATTTCATTTGTTTGGTCAGCAAATTTAAACTTGATAAGTTGGTGTATACCAAATTTTGAGGGGTGCACATCCATATCTCGAGTTGGAAGATATGAGCCTGTAAAATATTTTTTCAAACCTTTAATGTTTATTTATGCAGTTTTTCTTTATTATTTTTGGAAAAAATATTATGAATTTTTGTCAAAAAACAAAATTAATTTATCAAGATTCTTAAAATTTACGGCGTACTGCTCTATTTTATTTTTGGTGCTTTATATTATTTTTTTAGGTGAAGGAAAACTTTATAGGTTTTTTAGACAAGTAGGAATATTTATCTATATTTTTTTCACAGTATTAACTCAATTTTTTTTTTCTATTAAATTTAAAAATACTTTAGGAATAAATATAAAAGCAAAGAATTATTTATTTTATTACTCTGCAACTATAACTTTATTAGGAGTATTATTTTTTCCTTTGGCAATATCTGAAGTAGAAATAATAAATAATTTAAAGAATATTATTTCTTGGAATTATTTTTTATTAACACATTTGTATTTCATAATTCTTTTTTTTATTTTAAAAAAAATTAAATAATCCAACCACCACCAAGTACTTTATAGCCAAATTGATCTTTACAATAAAATACACAAGCTTGACCTGGCGATATTCCATCCTCTGGATGAACTAAATTTACTTTAGCGTGATTTTTATCTATTAAATCTACTTTTGCCTCAAGTAGTTTCCCAGTTGATCTTACTTTAACATATATGTTTTGATCTAAATCTTTGTTATTAGTCAGTAAATTAATTTCTTTTAGAGAAATTTCTGTTTTACCAAGCTCTTCTTTTGGACCAACTATAATTTCATTTTTTTCAGAATTAATTTTTATGACATACAAAGCCTCTTTATCTGAAATTTTTATGCCTTTACGTTGTCCAATTGTAAAATTAATAATTCCATCATGAACACCAATTACATCTCCGTCTAAGTTTTTTATATTTCCTTTTTGAAAGGAATCTGGTCTAAACTTTTGTATTACTGAAGCATAATCGCCATTTGGAACAAAGCATATATCCTGACTATCAGGTTTATCTGCTACGTTTAAATTTAAATTTTTTGCAATTTCTCTAGTTTTATCTTTTAACATTCCACCTAATGGAAATCTTAAATAATCTAATTGTTCTCTAGTTGTATTAAATAAAAAATAACTTTGATCTCTATTTTCATCTATAGCTCTATACATGTTTGTAGTTTTATTTTTGGTAATACTTTTAACATAATGACCAGTAACTAATGCATCTGCTTTTAGTTCTTTTGAAACTTCGAATAAATCTTTAAATTTAACTGTTTGATTACACTGAACACATGGAATTGGAGTTTCACCTTTTAAATAACTCTCAACAAAATTATCAATAACACCTTGTTTAAACTTATCTTGATAATATAAAATTTTATGTTCTATACCTAATTTGTGTGCAACACGCTTAGCATCCATTATGTCTTGACCTGAACAACACTGCTTAGAGGCTGCTACTTCTTTGCCATCGTCATAAAGTTTTAATGTTATTCCAATTACATTGTAACCTTCATTTTTCATAATTCCTGCAACAGTGGAAGAATCTACTCCACCTGACATTGCAACAACTACTGTAGTATCTGATGGTTTTTTGTCTAAACCAATAGAATTTAAATCTTTATTCATAAGGTGGTTTTTATACTTATTTACAATATAAGTTAAATTAAATGATTTTAGATTATGAACCAGGTGACAAAGTCACTAATCCTCAAAAAAAAGAATGGGGCATTGGGCAAGTGCAATCTATAATTAACGATAAAGTGACAGTTAATTTTGAAAATGTTGGAAAAAAAGTAATTAACGCAAAAAACATTGAACTAATAAAACTAGGAAAATAAAGGTGAACTTAAAAGAGATTGTTGAAAATTTAATTGAAAATTTTTTAGAGGCTGGGGATTTGGCTATTAAATTAAGAGAAAAGGGTTTGGTGAAAAAAATAAAATCAGACAATACTCCAGTAAGTAACGGTGATATAGAAGTAAACAAATTTATCTCAAAAAAAATTTCAGAAGTTACTCCTAATTTACCTATCATTTCAGAAGAAACATCTGAAAATAAAGATATCCAAAATTTAAGAGATTTCTGGCTTGTTGATCCTATTGATGGAACTTATGATTATATTAATAATTTAGAAGAATTTACTATTAATGCTGGCTTGATAATCAATAACAAACCTGTTGCAGGATTAATAAATGCTCCTGCAAAAAAAAGAATGTTTTACTCATATGAAAAAGGTAATGCTTTTGAGCTTAGTAGCGGTAAAAAAATTAACTTAAGTAATTTACCTGTCAAGAAATCAGAAAACTTAAAATTTATTTCATACTCAACTAAAATAAAACCTGAAATTCAAAAAATTTATGATGATTTAGGAGTAAAAGAAAATATTAGAATGAAAAGCTCTTTGAAATTCTGTGTCGTTGCTGCTGGTGAATACGATGGTTATGTTGCTGAACCTAGGGCATATGAATGGGATATAGCAGCTGGTCATGCAATTTTAGAACATGCGGGTGGAACTGTGAGTGATTTTGAAGGAAATGAAATTTTGTATGGTAAAAAAGACTTAAAAAATCCAAGTATAATTTTGAAAAATAAAAATATTTTATAATGGATGAACAATTAAGAATAATACTAATAATTATTGTTTCTGTTTCAATTTTTGGATTATTGGTTTTTGTTTTTGTAAAAAATTACATAAAAAATAAAATAAATCTGCTTTTAAAAGAAGAAAAAGATAAAAAGTCAAAGTAGATTTATTATTTTTAGATATTCATTTTTTTCTATATCCATTACTTTTTTTGATGTTTCAAAATCAAAACCATTTCTTGCAAGTAAAGATATATCTTTTTTATAAAATAAAGTTCTATTATCCTCTACTCTAGCTGGACCAATTCTTTTCTTTTTACATAATTTTATTGCAGAAAAAAAATCTTGATCCGAGTTATCTTCTTTTATTTTATGGACTATATCTTTAATAAATGTTTCGTTAATTCCTTTTCCAATTAGATAATTTCTAATCTTATTAATTGAGTTTCCTCTTTGAATCATACTTTTAGCTTTACTTTCAGAATAAAATTGATCATTTATAAATCTGTTTTTTTCTAAGTCGGACAAAACAATATCAATCAATTTATTTACATCTTTTTTTCTTACATCAGATTCTGATAGTTTCATGTATTTTTTTAATAAATAAGTTTTGAGTTGTTGTTTTGAAGGAGCATACTTTTCAACATAAGCAAAGGCAAAATTACGCATCTCATCAACAGTCACTTGGAGTGTTTTTTTTCTATTTCTTATAGGAATCATTGTTAGATTTAATATAATATATCTAAATGATTGAACAAATTTATACTTATTTCACAATTGAGACACTTTACATGTGGATTAACCTTGGAGTTCTACCTTTTTGGTTTATCTTGATAGTGTTTCCGCAATCACATGTAAGTAGAATTTTTGTAACATCAATTTTTCCTTTTTTCATATTAAGTGGGGTATATATCTTCATTTTATATAAATCTTATTTAATTGGTTACGATTTTGATGGAAATTTCTCTCTTTATCTTGGTCTAAGTGAGCTTTCGAGATTATTTGAAGAACATTTGTACATAATGATATTTTGGACTCATTTTGTAGCAATTAACTTATTTATTGGTGGCTGGATTGTTAAAGACTCTCAAAAGTTTTCTATAAATAAAGTTTTGATGGCCGTCCCATTAATTTTGACTTATTTAATTGGTCCAATAGGTTTATTTTTATATTGGATAATTAGAATTTTTTACGCAAAAAGAATTGGTTTATATGAGTAATCATATAGATTTTTATTTCGATGTAATTAGCCCATACGCATATATCGCTCATAAAAAAATTCTTAGACATAAAAATATCATATTTAATTACAAACCAATTTATTTAGGGGGTCTTCATAAGCTTGCTGAAATTGATTCTCCCGCATTTAATAAATATAAATTAAAAAATAATATTAACGATTGCAATTTAGTGTCTGAAAAAAATAATATTGAATTCAAATGGAATTCTAATTTCCCAATAAATTCTTTAAATATAATGAGAGGATATATTAGTGTTAGTAAGGATAAGCAAAACGATTACTTGAATTGTTTTTTTGATGCTTATTGGAAAGATAATCATGATTTATCAAATGTTCAGAATATGTCTAAATTTATAAGAGATTTAAATATTGATAGTGACGAATTTTTTCAATCTATAAAAGAACAATCAGTTAAAGATAAATTAATTAAATTAACTACTGATGCTTTTCAAAAAGAAGTTTTTGGAACTCCAACCTTTATAGTTAATAATAAAATTTTTTGGGGACAGGACAGACTTGAGTACGCTATTGAAGAATTAAAAACTTAAACTATTTTAAATTTACTACTAGCAATTGAACCAAAACCGCCCTCGATATGAGAAATTTTTTTATATCCCATATCTTTCAGAGATTTGACAGCTAAAGCAGATCTCACCCCTCCTGCACAGAATAAAACAAATTCTTTATCTTTATCTAGTTGTCCAGTTTGAAATATAGGGCTATTTGGATCTAAATAAACTTCAAGCATACCTCTTGGCATATGATTTGCACCTTCAACTTTTCCACTATTTTCTAATTCATTAATTTCTCTTACATCAATCAAATTACAATTATTGTTCTCAAATAATTTATATGCTTCATCTGCTGAAATTGTTTTAATTTCCTGCATCGCATCATTTACTAAACTTTGAATTGATTTAATAGTCATAATTAACTATTTCTAGTTAACATGTTTTCAAGAAAATTAAAACCAATCTTTGTTCATAATAAATATTTATTAAGATTAGGACCTGAAAGAGATGGTGGATATATTATTGATAAAAGAATAATAAATAAGATTGATTATATTATTACCTGTGGATTAAGTGATGATTGGGATTTTGAAAAAAATTTTTTAAAATTAAATAAAAAAACTAAAGTTTTAGCTTTTGATCACACTGTAAATTTATCTTTTTGGAAAAAAAGATTAACTAAAGATTTAATACATTTTTTTTTACTTAAAAAATTAAGTATTTGGAAAATTATTAATATTTTTAAATATTTTGATTATCTGAGTTTCTTTGGCCAAAAAAACAAACATTTGGAGTTAAAAGTTAGCAGAAAAAATATCAAAAACAAAGAAATAAACATTAAAAACATAATTAGTCGTAAAAAAAATATTTTGCTTAAAGTAGATATTGAGGGTGGTGAATATGAAATTCTTAAAGATATAAAATTTTATAGCAAAAAAATAAATTGTTTAATAATTGAATTTCATGACATAAAAAAAAATCTTAAAAAAATTTATAATTTTATAAATAATATTAAATATTTAAAATCTATTCATATACATGGCAATAATATTAATAAATTAAACAAAAATGGCTATCCATACGCTATTGAGATTACATTTATCAATGTAAAAAGAATTAAATATGAAAAAAAACCTAATTATAAAAATTATCCAATTGCAGGACTTGATTTTCCAAGTGTAAAAAGAAATGATGATATAAAGATCAATTTTATTTGAAATATTTATGAAAAAAATAAAAATTAATCAAAATAATTTTATAAAAAAAATATTAATCAAAGTTATAAGAAAACTTGGTTTTGAAATAATTGATCAAAATAACTTAACAGTACCAACAAGTGAAAAAAAATTAAATGATAATCTAAATATTTTAAATAAAAAAAATATCGTTCTCCCTTTAGGTAAGGTTGATATTAAAAGAAAAGTTGAAAATTTACTTATAATTTTTAGATCATTTACTAATGAAAATAATCTTTTAACTCAAAATAAAAAAAGACTTTTTGAAGAAGAAAAAAAAGAATATACGCTAAGATCTCTAAATTCAATTTGTAATAATATAATAAATCTAAAAAAAGAAATCAAAGATTTTAATATTTTCTTAAAAATTATCGATGATAATTCACATGCAAGTGTAATTAATCAAATTAAAAAAATATGTAATGATAAAAATATTAGTTTTGAAATTAGTAATTTAGATACAAATAAATATAAAAATAAAATGAATTTTAATGATAATAAAAGGATGCTTGCACATAATTCACACATTTTTGAATCAAAAAATTTTGCTATTAAATCTGATTTTGATTTACTTTATTTTGTTGAAGATGATTATCTTCATGATGATGATGCCTTAATTGAAATGGTTTATAGTTATCAGAGAATTTCTTCTCAACTAAATGATGAAATTATATTGTGCCCAGCAGATTATCCATATCTTTATGTAAATACAGAGCTTACTCAAAATCTAATAGGATATAAAAAACATTGGTGTAAAATAAATCAGTCTTTATGTACTTATTTAATTTCTAAAATGACTTTAAAAAAGTATTGGAAATATTATGAAGATATGTTTTTAAATAATTATGATCCTTATGAAAAGCCACTTCATGAATTATATAAAAAAATAAATTGTTTCTCTCCAATACCTTCTTTATGCATTCATCTAACTAATATTAATTCGATATATGGTTTGTCTCCTTTAAAAGATTGGCTTAAGATATGGGAAAAAAATAAATATTGACAATGAAAGAAAATTCAAAAGCACCGAGTTTTTCGCTCCCATCAACTTCTAATAACGAATATTCTTTGAGAGATTCTTTGGGAAAATATATAGTTCTATATTTTTATCCTAAAGATGATACTCCAGGGTGCACAATTGAAACCAATGATTTTAATAAGCTACTTCCAAAATTTAAAAAATTGAATTGTGAAATATTGGGTATTTCTAAAGATAATTTAAAAAGTCATGACAAATTCAGAGATAAATACAAAATCAAATTTGATCTGTTGGCTGATGAAGAAATAAAAGTTTTAAAAAAATATAAAGTTTGGGCTAAAAAAAAATTCATGGGACGAGAGTTTATGGGAATAGTTAGAACTACTTTTTTAATCGATAAAAAAGGTAAAATAATAAAAATTTGGAATAATGTTAAAGTAAAAGACCATGCTAAAGAAGTATTAGAAACTCTTCAAAATATTGTAAAAAAATAAAAAAGACCCCTTATTTCTAAGGGGCCTTTAGTTAACTAACTAGAGAGAGAGATTATAGTTAATTCTTTTTATTAGAGGCTCTTCAATGAGATAACGACATGGAGATCGAAGAGCCTCTATATTGCATACAATTAGTCTCGTATTGCGTAAGCTATTACACCTGTTTCTGTAACGTCAGTACCTTTGGTTTCAGCTTCTTTACTTAATCTAATTCCAAACGTAGCTTTCATTATTGACCAGATTATATATGACACAACAAACACAAAAATGTTAATTGAAAGTACACCGATTAATTGTGCACTAAACGATGCATCAGCGTTTGTTAATGGCACTGCTAATGTTCCCCAAATACCAGCAAACATGTGAGCTGGAATTGCACCTACAACATCGTCAAGTTTGAAACTGAATAATAATTTAGTTCCAAACACTACGATTAATCCACCAACAGCTCCAATGAAAATTGCTGCTAAAG
This sequence comes from uncultured Pelagibacteraceae bacterium, assembly GCA_902521615.1. Lineage (GTDB taxonomy): Bacteria > Pseudomonadota > Alphaproteobacteria > Pelagibacterales > Pelagibacteraceae > Pelagibacter. Next base: position 198,363 of record CABYSJ010000001.1, read on the forward strand.
GTGATGGCGCTAATGGTTCAGCTGTAACAGCTACAAGACCACCAATTGCTCCATTTAACATTTGAATTACGTCTGTTTTACCAAACATTAATCTTGTGATTATTGCAGCAGCCATAACACCACCACAAGCAGCAAGATTAGTATTGATAAATATACTTGATACAGCAACTGCATCATCAAATGTTCCGATAGCTAGTTGAGATCCACCATTGAATCCAAACCAACCTAACCATAATATAAATACTCCAACAGTTACTAATGGAATTGAAGAAGCAGCAAAAGGTTTAATTGCTTTCGCCTCACCTTTGCTACCAAATCTTCCATATCTAGCACCTAAAAGCATGATACCTGCTAAAGCAGCTGCACCACCTGTTGAGTGTACTAATGTAGAACCAGCAAAATCAGAGAAGCCTAGCTCTGCTAACCAGCCTCCACCCCATTGCCAACCCATAACGATTGGATAAATAATTCCAGCTAAAATAGCTGCAAATAAGAAAAATGGCCATAGCTTAATTCTTTCAGCCATAGCACCTGAACAAATTGAAACTGTTGTTGCGCAGAACACCATTTGGAAAAACCAGTCAGAACCATCAGCATAACCTGTATCAACTGCACTTGCATCTGACCAAGGTGTAAATGTTCCAATGTATCCTCCTTCAGGAATTCCGTAAGCTAAATTATAACCAAAAAGCCAAAACATAATTCCAGCAATTGAATATAGACCTATATTCTTAGCACAAATTACTGATACACTTTTTGAAGTTACCATACCAGATTCTAGCATCGCAAAACCCGCTGCCATGAACATGACAAGGAAACCACAAATTAAAAATAGAAGCGAGTTAAATATCGCCTGAACTTCACCAGAGACAGTTGTCTCTGCCATACCTGCACTACTCATGTTTAATAAAAATATTAAACTAAGAAGCGGTGCTGATATTTTTTTTATTATTTTAGTCATTAGACCTCCACTTGTTAAGTGGTGTCTTATAGTTTTATTAATTTTTAAAACTAACGCTGATTAGGAAAATTTGGTATGCATTTTTTGCATATAGTAACAGCCCTAAACGTGTTTTTAAAACGTCAGGGCTGTTAAAAAAAAATATTATCTGTTGAATACTTCTTTTAAAGCTTTAGCTGGTAAGAATTTTACCTTTTGAGAAGCAGCGATTTGAATCTGCTCACCTGTTCTTGGATTTCTTCCAACTCTTGCTTTTCTTTTTGCTACTTTGTACGTGCCAAACCCAGCAATTTTTACTGAGTCATCACCTTTTAGAGCATCTAAAATAGTGTTGGTAATTGTATCAAAAGTTCGCTCAGCGTCTGCTTTGCTCAAATTTAGTGAGCCAGAAAGCTTAGCAATTAGTTGTTTTTTGTTCATTTTAGCTCCGGTTTTATTGGTTAATATTTATACTTGTCATAAACGTTGATAAATCAAGCTTTTTTTTAGTGTATAGTTTTTTAAAACACACAATATCTTGTAAAAACATGAATAAACGTTGGTTTTATTGACTTTTTTACTTTTAAAAATGTTAATTATCTAAATAAACCAAGGTCTCTTAGATCATTAAATGTGGTGAAAAACATCAATGATAACAACAAAAACAATCCGATTCGAAAAAAACCTTCTTGAGTTTTTTGGGATAAAGGTCGGCCTAAAACTTTCTCAAACGCGTAAAACATTAAATGTCCTCCATCTAACATTGGTATTGGAAATAGATTAATAAGCCCTAAACTTATTGAAATATAAGCCATCATACTAATAAATGCTAACACTCCAAACGTTGCAACTTGTCCAGAAATCTTAGCAATTCTAATTGGGCCTCCCAATTGAGAAGTATCTGCTTTACCTAAAATCATTCCTCCGATGTATTTAAGTGATGAAACACTTACAAAATAAACTTCATTTGCTGCGTGATATAATGCTTTTGCAGGTCCTAATTTAATATGATTAATCTTATCATTATAAGCAGATAATTTTATACCAACCATTCTTTTGTTGATTTTGTTACCTAATCCATCATCACCTTCAACAACATTAGGTTTTACTTTAAATATTAATTCATCATAGGAACGCTTAACCTTAAAATCTATAAAATCACCAGTAGACAAGGTAATAAACTTTGAAACTTCCATAATACTTTTAACCTCATTTCCATCAATTTCTAAAATTATATCTTGATCTTTAAGTCCTCCAATCATCGCAGGACTGTCTTTTTGAACTTCGCTGATTACAGCAGGAGTAAAATCTTTACCAACGAACGTATAAAGGCAAAAAAATATAACGAAAGCTAATAAAAAATTAGCTAAAGGGCCACCAAACACAATTAATGCCCTTTGATATAAAGGTTTTAATGTAAATAGTTTTTTTCTTTCTTCCTCATTATATTTTTCTAAAATTTCTTGATGGTCAGCCTGAGAATAAACATTTCTGTCTCCAAAAAATTTTACATATCCTCCTAGAGGAATTGCACATATTTTCCATCTTGTGCCTGATTTATCGTTCCAACCAAATAACTCTTTACCAAAACCAATTGAAAAATCTGTTACACCTACTCCATATTTTCTCGCAAAATAGTAGTGTCCATATTCATGTATAAAAACAACGACCAGAATAAGTATTAAAAATGGAATGATATAACTAAGCATGTATTAAATATATTCTTATTTACAATTAACTCAATAAGCTAAAATGCCTTATTATTGCTAGAATTTTTATTTTAGTTTAAATTTTGATCATTAATACTGTATAATATCAATATGCCTTCATTTGATGTAATAAGCAAAATTAATTATCAAGAATTTGATAATGCTTTAGCTAATTGTTTAAGAGAAATCAGTAATCGATACGATTTTAAAGGACTTCATATTTCAATTGAACGAAAAGATAAGACGGTGACTACCAATGCGCCAGATAAATTAAAATTAAAGCAAGCAAATGAATTATTACAAACCCATTTAGTTAGAAGAAAAGTAGATCCAAGGGTTTTAGAAATTAAAAGCTCTGAAGGAGCGTCAGGAGGATCCATTAGACAAGTCAGTGAATTAAAAGAAGGTATTAGCCAAGAAAATGCTAAAAAAGTTATTGCTGACATTAAAAAACTTAAAATTAAAATTCAGATTAAAATTCAAGGCGATGAATTAAGGGTAGATGGTAAAAAGAAGGATGATCTTCAAGAAGCTATCGCTGCAATCAAAGGAATTAATATTGGGCTTCCAATTGATTTTGTTAATTTTAGAGACTAATTAAACTTTTTGAATTAAAGAAGCACTGTTATTTGTAGGTTTATTAACGTCTTTTGACACCTCATGAAAAATTAAATTTGGAATTTTACGTTCTTTTAAAAATGCAGAGCCTTGTAATTCTAAATTTAAATAACGATTAATATCAGATTGATTTAAAATAACTGGTTGTCTATGGTGAATTTCATTTATATTTTCTTTTGCTTCCTCTGTAATCAAACAAAACTGATCATTTTCAAAGATGCCAGCAAAATAAATAGGATTAGTGTCTTCACGGGTAAAATAATGAGGAGTTTTTTCTTTTTCTTCTCTTTTCCACTCATAAAAACCATCTGCAACTGCAACACATCTGTTATTTTTAATCAATTTTTTAAATGAAACTTTTTCATCAATGGTTTCAAGTCTTGCATTAATCAAAGCTTTAAAATCTTTATCTTTAGCCCATCCTGGAACTAAACCCCATTGTAGATTTTCTAAAGTATTTCCATTTTTATATTTTTTTATTACAGGCAGTTTTTGATATGGATGAGCATTATAGTTTTCAGTATCTTCAACCTGAATTGCAGATTTAACTAATTTATTTGTTTTTGTTACAGGGTTTTTTACTACGTATCTTCCACACATTATATTGTTTGCTGTTTCATTAATTCTTCTATTTGCTTGATCATTATTTTAGGTGATCTCATTGCAGGATAAATTTCTTGTGCTTGTTCGTAACTTCTTATTGCCTTTTCATAATTCTTAAGCTGAATATTTACTAAACCCTGCCCTGCTAAAGCTCCAAAGTGTCTTTGTTCTAAGGCTAATACTTGATCTATATCATCTTGTGACTTTTGAAATTCTCCTAGCATATAAAGTACAGTTGCCCTTTTATTCCAAGCCTCAGCCCAATTTTGATCAAGATTAATCACTTCAGTAAAAATATCTTTTGCTTTTATATAGTTTTGATCTCTCACAAATTTAGATCCCTCTTCTAATCTTGCGGTAAGTTTTTCATCTGTTGGATGGGTACTCCATAAAGCCCAAATTTCTTGTTCAATTATAAAAGCTACTTTCGATTTATTGACTTTTAACTCATTAAATAATTGGTTTAGTCTAGTATCCCTTTCATTTGCTAAAGAGCTAACATGTGAAAATAAATAAACCAAAATTATAAAGAATAATTTCTTCATATTTAGATATTATCAAATATTAGAATTAGAGTCTTTGGTCTTAAGTGTCTTTGTTGTTATTTTTACAACTATAAAAAGAAATATCTTTTTCTTTTTCCTCTTGTTTTATGTTGATTGTGATTTCGTGTATAAGTTCGCCTGTTTTTCTAGTATAAACTGCGGACTCAGAATAATTTCTCTCTTTATCAAATGCTTGAATTAAGAATATATCTTTATTCGAAATTTTAACCTCTAAATCAATTTTATCAAAAAAATCTGATAAATTTTTAACATTTAGAACATCTGGTGTTTTAGATTCTATTATTAACTTATTAATATCCTCTCTTTTAATTTGATCTTTTGTGAAAGATTCAAAGTTATGGTCTGGATTTTTTAAAATTACTTTTTCAAATTTACAATTTAAGTTTAAATCAGAATTTAAAGTAATATTTGTATTTTGAGCTTGAGCAAAACTTGAACAGCATAATAAGCTAAATATTGATAGAAAGATTTTCATTTAATTAATTATATTAATAATACTTTTTTTTATTGTTTCACTTACTTTAATTGTTCCATCTTTATTGGGGTGTATACCGTCTTGTTGATTCATACTTGGATTAAGTGCCACACCTTCAAGAAGAAATGGGATTAATGCTAAATTGTACTTTTTTGATAATTTTGGATAAATAGAATCAAACTTTTTTTTATAAATAAATCCATGAGTAGTTGGTGCAACCATTCCAGCTAAAATAATTTTAATTTTTTTGTTCTGAGCAATTTTTATTATTTGTTCTAAATTTCTTTCTGTTTCCTCTGGTTGAATTCCTCTAAGCAGATCATTGGCTCCTAATCCTAAAATTATTAAATCTATTCCTGGCTCTGATAAACTCCAATCAGCTCTATTCAGTCCACCTGATGACGTGCTACCGGAGACACTTCCATTTATGACTTTAATGTTTAAACCAGCTTGCTTAAGATTGTTTTCTAAAACTATTGATAAATGATGTTCTTTAGGTAATCCATATCCAGCCATCAAACTATCACCGAATAAAACCACCTTTTCTATTGCACTTGCATTTATGTGCACTAGAAAGAATATTAAAATTTTAATAAATATAGTTTTATTCATGAGTGCTCTTCTTAAATTAAAAAAAATAAATCTCAAATACCAAACTGGTAAAGATAGTATCAGTGTTTTAAAGAATATTGATTTAAATATTAAGAAAAAAGAAACTGTTTCAGTAGTTGGAGAAAGTGGCTCAGGGAAAACAAGTTTAATAATGTTAATTGGGGGCTTAGAAAAACCAACCTCTGGTAAAATAATTTTTAATGATCAAGAAATAACAGTCCTTAGTGAAGATGAGGTATCTGAAATAAGAAAGAAAAATATTGGAATAATATTTCAGTCGTTTTATTTAATTCCTAATTATACAGCGGTTGAAAA
>CABYSJ010000002.1 GCA_902521615.1 uncultured Pelagibacteraceae bacterium
ATGATGATGTGGAAGATTATGAAAATTTACATAATTTTATTTCAACTCTAAAAGCAACCGGAGTTAAGACTTTTATTATTCATGCAAGAAAAGCAATGTTGGGTAAATTTACACCTAAGCAAAATTTAAATATTCCACCTTTAAAATACGATTATGTTTATAAATTAAAAGAAGATTTTCCTAATGAGGAGATTATTATAAATGGAGGTATAACATCAGTAGATGAAATAAAACCTCATTTAGAAAAAACAGATGGTGTAATGATAGGAAGAGCCGCGTATCATACGCCCTATTTATTAGCAGATATTGAAAGAGAAATATTTAACAATGATGATGTTCCAAGTAGACAAGATGTAATTGAACAACTTATTCCTTATGTTAAAGAAGAATTAAAAAAAGGAACAAGATTAAATCAAATCATGAGACACACTCTAGGTTTATTTCATGGTCAAACTGGAGCAAGTTATTGGAAAAGATATTTAAGTGAAAACATGTGTGTAAGAGATGCTGATGTTAAGAAAATTGATCATATTATGGATAAAATTAAATATAACAATGTAGATACTACAGTAGGACAGTCTGCTTAATTCAATTTTAATAAACGAATACAGTTATATTATTTTATTAATGGCTTTAACCGCTATACCAGTTGGTTTTGTCGCTGGATTATTTGGTATCGGTGGAGGGTTGATAACTGTTCCTTTTTTATATTTTATTTTTGGTTCTTTAGAAATTGATCCTCAATATGTTATGCACCTTGCAGTAGGAACTTCCTTTGCAATTATAATACCAACGTCTACAGTTTCAGTTATAACACATCATAAATTTAAAGCGGTTGATTTTGATATTGTTAAGAATTACGGTCTCTTTGTTGTACTAGGAGTTATTGTTGGTACTATTTTTGCAGCTTCTTTAAAAACTAAATCCTTGGTTTTATTTTTTTCTATAATGATCTTATTTTTAGGAATTTACTTACTTTTAATAAAAGAAAAGGAGCAAAACATAATTGTTAAAATGAAATTACATTTAAAAGTAATTCTTGGTTTTCTTGTTGGGTTTATATCTGCTCCTATGGGTATAGGAGGAGCTGTAATGAATGTACCTATCCTTAAGTTTTTTGGTTATTCAATAAATAAAGCTATAGGAAGTGCGGCAGCTATAGGCTTTTTAATTGCTTTATTTGGAGCAATAGGATTTTTAATTTCAGGAAATTATTTAAATGCAAGTCTTCCACTAAGTATTGGTTTTATAAATATCCCTGCTTTTCTAATTTTTATACCAATTACAACTTTCATGGCCAGGATAGGAGCTAAAACAGTTCATAGTATTGATAAGAATAAAATTAGTAAGTTTTTTGGAATTTTTCTATTAGTGGTGTCGATTAAATTTTTTTACGAATACTTAAAATTATAACAATCAAAAAAAAGAGGTGACTTCAGTCTCCCTCCATCACCTCACATATCTAAATTAAGTGATTCTTTACATGTTTAAGAACACTTATTAGTTGAAAATTTACTTTATTAACTATTAAATTTTTTGATCGTATTCACCAATTTTTCCAGTTTTTTGGAGCAAATCATCAATAAAATCAAAGATTCTTTTCTTTCTTTCATCTGAGGTTGGACTTTCAGTAACAATAACTAAAGATGGTTTGTTTGAAGAAGCTCTAATAAGTCCCCAAGAACCATCTTCAAATGAAAATCTAATTCCATTAACAGTTAAAATATCATTAATAATTTGACCATCTATTTCAGTTTTGTTTTCTTTTAAATTTTTAATTTTCTTTACTAGCTCTTCAACAACAATATATTTCTCTTCATCTTTGCAAAAAGGGGCCATTGTTGGCGTTTGAAAAGTGCTAGGTAATTCACTAATAATTTCACTCATTTTTTTATTTTGATTATCTAATAAGTGACATACTTGAATTGCTGAATTTACACCATCATCATACCCATAACCTAATGGTTGATTGAAGAAAAAATGACCACTTTTTTCAAATCCAGCTAAAGCTTTTTCAGTGTTCACTTTTCTTTTAATATGAGAATGACCTGTTTTCCAATAAATTGTTTCACATTTGTTTTCTAATAAAATCTTATCTTTTGAGTATAAACCTGTTGATTTTACATCAACTACAAATTTTGAATTTTTATGTTTCCCTGATAAATTTCTAGCAATTAGAAGACCTATTTTATCTGAAAATATTTCATTACCTTTATCGTCAATAACACCGACCCTATCTCCATCACCATCAAATCCAAAACCTATGTCAGCATTGTTTTCTTTAACTACTTTTGCTATTTCGTGAAGCATTTCAAGATCTTCAGGATTTGGATTGTATTTAGGAAAATTCCAATCTAGGTTACAATCTAACTCTACTACTTCACATCCAATACCTCTTAGAATATCTGGAGCAAAAACACCTGCTGTTCCATTTCCACAAGCCACCACTGCTTTTATTTTTTTGTTAATTTTGTTTTTACCAATTAGGTCTTCTTTATAAATTTTATCGAAATCTTTTATTTGCTTTTCATTACCTTCACCTTTTGTAAATTTTTCATTTAAGGTAATTTCTTTTAATTCCTTCATTTCTTCAGGTGCATGAGTCAGTCCTTTTTTGATACCCATTTTCACACCAGTCCAACCATTTTCATTATGACTTGCTGTAACCATAGCAACCGCATCTGCATCTAAATTGAATTGTGCAAAATAAACCATTGGAGATAATGACAGACCAATATCTTCTATATTGCAACCTGTAGACAATAATCCTTTTTTAAGAGCTACTTTTATTTCCTCACTATAAGAGCGATAATCATGGCCAACTATGATTCTCGGATTTTCTTTTTTAGTTTGAATTTTTATTTGTGTTCCAAGCCCTTTACCAAGATTCTCTATTCCAGCTGAATTTATGTCTTTCTCATACAACCAACGAGCGTCATATTCTCTGAACCCATAGGGATCTATTTTTATATTTTGGCTCATTGGTTATTTACTTACTGTTTATTATGTTAATTTCTTGAAAAAAATTTAATTTTTTTATTGATTATCATATTGTCGCGTTCTATAAATGTTCTGTTGTCGAAATACTTATTTAGTATATTTACAGCAAACGCCTACAACATATAGTTGTTTTCGTATTAATAACAAAATATATTAAACTTTTATGAATAAGATTCTTTCTCAGGCCCTCAAAAAAGCTGTCTCTGAATATAGCCCAGCAGTTAAAGAAGTTTCTAAAATAAATAAACCTGATCTTTTCTCATTAAATAATGAAACTGAATTATTTCAAAATGACAAAGGTATCATAATTAAAATTGATCGTTCTAAAGATGCAAATTTAACTGATTTTGGTAAAGCAACTTTAAAAGATAGATATTTAGGTTTAAATGAATCTTACCAAGATTTGTTTGCAAGAGTAGCAAGCACTTATGCAGATGACAATTTACATGCACAAAGAATTTATAATTACATAAGCAACCTTTGGTTCATGCCAGCAACACCAGTTTTATCAAACGGTGGTACAAAAAGAGGATTACCTATTTCATGTTTTTTAAATGAGGCATCTGATAGCTTAGGAGGTATTCTTGATTTGTGGAGTGAGAATGTTTGGTTAGCAGCGAAGGGTGGTGGAATTGGAAGTTACTGGGGTAACCTAAGATCTATTGGTGAAAAAATTGGCAGAGTTGGAAAAACTTCTGGAATAATTCCTTTTATAAAAGTTATGGACTCTTTAACAATGGCCATAAGTCAAGGATCATTAAGAAGAGGTTCTGCTGCATGTTATCTCCCAATAGATCATCCTGAGATAGAAGAATTTATTGAAATGAGAAGACCCACTGGAGGTGATCCAAATAGAAAAGCATTAAATTTACATCATGGTGTTTTAGTTTCTGATGCATTTATGAGAGCCGTAGAAACAGATGAACAATGGGCATTAAAAAGTCCTGCTGATGGAAGTGTTCAACAAACTATTTCAGCAAGAAATTTATGGATAAGATTGTTAACTGCAAGAATTGAAACAGGTGAGCCATACATAATTTATATAGATACTGTTAATAGACAAATTCCTCAACATCATAAGTTAGCAAATCTTACAGTTAAAACTTCTAACTTATGTAGTGAAATAACTTTACCAACAGGAATTGATAAAGATGGAAGAGATAGAACAGCAGTATGTTGTTTGTCTTCGTTAAATTTAGAAAAATATGATGAGTGGAAAGATGATCCAGACATGATTAGTGATGTTATGAGATTCCTAGATAACGTTCTATCTGATTTCATAAACAAAGCACCAGATCAATTTAAAGATGCAAAATATTCAGCTGAAAGAGAAAGAAGTGTTGGCTTAGGCGTAATGGGCTTTCATTCTTTTTTACAAAAAAATAGAATTCCACTTGAGTCTGTAATGGCAAAGTCATGGAATAAAAAAATATTTAAAAACATTCACGAAAAAGTTAATCAAGCTTCTAAAGATTTGGCTGAAGAAAGAGGAGCATGTCCAGATGCAGCAGAGTATGGTTATAAAGAAAGATTTTCTAATAAGACAGCAATAGCTCCAACTGCTTCAATTTCAATTATATGTGGTGGTGCATCACCAGGAGTAGAACCAATTGCTGCTAATAGCTACACACACAAAACTCTTTCAGGATCTTTTAATGTAAGAAATAGATATTTAGAGGAAATTCTTCAATCTCATGGAAAAAATGATGAAGAAACATGGTCTAGTATTACTACAAATCAGGGGTCTGTTAATCATCTAGATTTCCTAACTGACTTAGAAAAAGATGTATTTAAAACTGCATTTGAGCTGAACCAAAATTGGATAATTGAGTTAAGTGGTGATAGAACACCATTCATTTCACAGGCACAGTCAGTAAATTTATTTTTACCAGCAGATGTTCACAAAAAAGAATTACACAAAATTCATTTTGATGCTTGGAAGAAAGGCTTAAAGAGTCTTTATTACTGTAGATCAAAATCAATTCAAAGAGCTGAGAATGTTAATGATTCAAAATCAACAGATATCTTAGCTAATGTTTACAAAAATAAATCAAACGAAAGTCAAGAACAAGAGTACGAGGAGTGCCTATCATGTCAGTAGCAGAAAAAGTAAAGCAAGAAGCAGTGCAACCAAAAAAAAATAATAATGGTTTATTGGTAGCTAACCCAGTTTATAAACCATTTAGATATCCATGGTGTTATGATGCTTGGTTAACACAACAAAGAATTCACTGGTTGCCAGAAGAAGTTCCTCTTGGTGATGATGTAAGAGATTGGCAAAAAAATCTAAGCCCATCAGAAAAAAATTTATTAACTCAAATTTTTAGATTTTTCACTCAAGCTGATGTTGAAGTAAGCAATTGTTATATAAGACATTACATGAATGTGTTTAAACCAACAGAAGTTTTAATGATGATGTCTTCATTTGCCTCTATGGAAACAGTTCATATTGCAGCTTATTCTCATTTGTTAGATACAATTGGAATGCCAGAGTCTGAATATTCAGCTTTCATGAAATATAAAGAAATGAAAGATAAGTATGATTACATGCAAGGCTTTGATGTTAAATCTAATCATGACATAGCAAAAACAATAGCAGTGTTTAGTGCCTTCACTGAAGGTCTACAATTGTTTGCAAGTTTTGCAATTTTATTAAATTTTCCAAGACACAACAAAATGAAGGGAATGGGGCAGATAGTTACTTGGTCTGTAAGAGATGAGACTTTGCATTGCAATTCGATGATCAGACTTTTTAAAGATTTTATAAAAGAAAATCCTGAAACATGGAATCCACAATTAAAAAAAGAAATTTATGAAGCTTGCAGAACTATAGTAGAGCATGAAGATGCTTTTATAGATTTAGCATTTCAAATGGGACCAATGGAAGGATTAACGGCAGAAGATGTAAAAAAATATATTCGTTTCATTGCAAATAGAAGATTAAGTCAGTTAGGTCTAGAAGGAATTTATGATATTGAAAAAAATCCATTAACTTGGCTTGATACTATGCTTAATGCAGTTGAGCATATGAATTTCTTTGAAGGTCGTGCAACAGAATATTCTAAAGCATCAACTCAAGGTACTTGGGCAGAAGCTTTTAGTTAAAAATAAAATTATCTTTGATTTAACTGCATCACTTTTCTGTGCTTGCTACCTTTGTAGCTAGCCAAAGGTCTGATAAGTTTGTTTGCAGCGTGTTGTTCCATTATGTGAGCAGACCAACCTGTAATTCTTGAAATTACAAATATTGGAGTAAAAAAATCAGTTTCAAAACCCATTAAATGATAAGTAGGTCCTGTTGGATAATCTACATTAGGGTAAATATTTTTCTTTTTAATCATTACTTTTTCAACAATGTCATAAATTTTTTCAAATTTTTTATCTTTCTTAAGTTTAGCTACTTTACCAAAGTATTTTCTCATAGTTGGAACCCTTGAATCACCTGATTTATAAACTCTATGACCAAATCCCATTACTACTTCTTTATTTTTAAGTGCATCATTTATCCATTTTAATGCATTTTCTGGTTTTTTAATTTTATTCATCATATGCATTACTTCTTCATTGGCTCCACCATGAAGTGGGCCTTTTAAACTAGCGATCGCACCTGTAATTGCTCCGTGTATATCAGATAAGCTACTCGTAATTGTTCTTGCCGTAAAAGTTGAAACATTAAAACTATGCTCTGCGTATAAAATTAAAGATACATCAAAAGCTTTGACGATTTGTTTTTGTGGCACCTTACCAAAGCACATATAGAAAAAGTTTTCAGCAAAAGTAAGATTTTTTTTAGGTTTGATTATTTTTTTTCCTTTTCTAATTCTATAAAAAGCAGCCAATGCAGTAGGGGTTTTAGCAAAAATTCTTAACGCTTTTCTCATGTTTGCTTCAGGAGAAGAGTCTGTGGTTTCCTTATCCTCAAGCCCCATAACACTTACAGCAGTCCTTGCCACATCCATAGGATGAGATCTTTTAGGCATGTGTTTTATTATTTCATACAAATTTTTAGTAAGTTCTCTATTATTTCTCTCTTCTTTTTCAAAATTTTTAAGTTCAATTGAGTTAGGAAGGTCTTTATTTAATATTAAATAAGCAACTTCTTCAAACCTACAATATTCACATAAATCTTGAGCAGCATAGCCTCTATAAGTAAGAGAATTTATTTCTGGCATTACTTTTGAAACTTCTGTTTCATCAACAACTATACCTAGTAAGCCCTTTTTTATATCATCACTCATTATTCATGTCCTTCCGTACTAAAATTATAAATTTTTTCGTCTAACGAATTATACTTTTCATAATCAACTAATTTATAAAGTCTTCTTCTAGTTTGCATTTTATCAATTATATTGTTCTGGTGTCCATTCGCATAAATGTCTCTTAATCCATCTTCTACATTTTTCATAGCCAATCTTTGTGTGGTTACCGGATAAATAACAATATTGTATCCAAAATTTTCTAATTCTTTGTAATTAAATAATTTTGATTTACCAAATTCAGTCATATTAGCTAATAAATAACCAGTTAATTCTTTACGCACTTTTTCGAAATCTTTTTCATCTTCAAGTGCTTCTGGAAAAATAATTTCAGCACCAGCATCAATGTAGGCTTTACATCTTTCAATCATTTTATCTATTCCCTCAACACTTTTAGCGTCCGATCGAGCAATAATTTTAAAATTTTGATCTTTTTTTGCTGCAACACATTCTTTTATTTTTTTAACCATTGCATCAGTTGAAATAAGTTCTTTATTATCAAGATGGCCACATCTTTTTCTTTCAATTTGATCTTCTAAATGAACTCCTGTTATTCCAAATTCTTCAAATGTTTCTATTGTTTCTTTGCATGATTTAAATCCTGTATCTATGTCTACTATTGTTGGTAGATTGGTAACCCTAGAAATTAAATAAGATCTTGTACTAACATCTTGTAGTGTTGTTAAACCAATATCAGGAAAGCCAAGGTCATTAGCCATCACTCCGCCTGATACATAAACCGCATCATATCCAATTTCCTCTATTAATTTTGCTGTCAGCGGATTATATGCACCAGGAACTCTTAATATTCTATTTGACTTTAATTTTTGATCAAAATCTAATCTTTTTTGGCTTGGTTCTTTTTCCACAAAGTGCATTAAAAAATTCCTTTTTTATTATTTTGTTTTAATCTATTTTTTCTTACTTCAATATTTATTTTATGAAGTTGGCCAGATTTTAAATTCTTTAAGTTTTGCACTGTTTTTAAAAAACGACCACTCTCTTTTCTGTCTAAAATACCATTAGTTAAAGTTAAAAATTTATTTATGTAATTTTCTCTTTTAAATGGTCTAGCTCCATATGGATGTGCATCTGCTCTATCTAGCTCCTCTGTTATTTTTTTTCTATTATTAAGTGTTACAACTACTTTTGCACCAAATGCTTTATTTCTAGGATTTGGATCATGATATTTCTTTGTCCATTTTTTATCTTCGTGTGTTTTTATTGATTTCCAAATCTTTATAGTACTTTTTCTATTTGCTCTAGCTTTCGTGTAAGATTTTATATGATGCCAATCCCCATCTTCCAAAGCTACAGCAAAAATATACATAATAGAATGATCAAGAGTTTCTCTACTTGCATTAGGGTCCATTTTTTGTGGATCATTAGCACCTGTTCCAATTACATAATGAGTGTGATGACTTGTAAAAATATCAATTTTTTTAACAAGATTTAAATTAGGGATTTTTGTTTTTAGTTTCTTAGCTAGATCTATTAAAGCTTGTGATTGGTATTCAGCAGAATATTCTTTTGTATATGTCTCTAAAATAGCTTTTTTACTTTCACCTTTTTTTGGCAATGGGACTTTGTATTTAGCTTTTTTACCATCTAATATTCTTGCTATTACACTATCCTCACCTTCGTATATTGGACTTGGCGCACCTTCACCTCTCATTGCTCTATCTACAGCTTCGATAGCAAGCTTGCCTGCATGTGCTGGAGCATAAGCTTTCCAACTTGAAATCTCTCCTTTTCTAGATTGTCTGGTAGAAATTGTTGTATGTAGTGCTTGTTGAACAGCTTGATAAATAGTTTCAGTATTTAATTTTAACATTGCCCCTAATCCAGCAGCCACACTAGGCCCTAAATGAGCAATGTGATCAACTTTATGTTTGTGTAAACAAATTCCTTTAACTAAATTAACTTGAACTTCGTATGCAGTAATTATTCCTCTTAGTAAATCCATTCCACTTTTTTTATTTTGTTGTGCAACACTTATAAGTGGAGGTATGTTATCACCAGGATGACTATAATCTGCAGCTAAAAAAGTGTCATGAAAGTCTAATTCTCTAACAGCTGTCCCATTTGACCATGCTGCCCATTCGCAATCAAATTTTAATTTTGAGTTTACACCAAATATAGTTGCACCATTTTTTCTAGAATGCTTTAATGCCATTTGTCTAGATGAGATTACTGGCTTTCTATTTAATGAAGCAATAGCAACAGAAGCGTTATCAATAATTCTATTTATAACCATTTCAATAGCATCTTCGTTTAATTTGGCATTATCACTAGCTATCTCAGCTATTTTCCAAGCAAGCTGTTTCTTCTTCGGAAGATTAATTTTTGATGGATATACTTTAACTGTATGTAATAACAAAATAACTCCTAATTTGTGATTTTGTTTTTAATAGTTAAAATAAATTAATCAATATTAAAGATATTGAGATACAATTTTTTCAATACCTACAAAGTCTTTTATTGAGTGATTATGATAAATTTCATCAATATTTTTTTCAGTATATCCATCTTCTAATAAAATCATTGGGATTTCTGCTGCTTTAGCAGCATTTGCATCTGACTCACTATCGCCAATCATAATTGATTTATTTTTACTACCATCTAAAATTTCTATGATTGTTGTTATGTGCCTTGGATCAGGTTTGCAATAATCAAAAGTATTGTAACCAGCAACATACTCAAAGTAATTATATATCCCAATTTTTTTTAGAAGATCTACAGCGAGATGTTCTGTTTTATTCGTACATACTGCCATTGATATATTTTCTTTTTTACACCAATTTAAAAAATCTTTTACACCAGGCATCAAAGTACTTTCATTTAAAATATTATTTCCATAATAAGAAATAAATTCATCTGTCATTTCATTTTTGATTTTCTCATTAATCGAAGTTAATTCTTTTTTGGCCTGGCTCCATATAGATCTACCAATCATTGCTCCAGCTCCTTGACCAACAGTATTTTTAAGTTCATCAAGAGATTTTGTGGGGTATCCAAATTTCTTCATAACATGGTTATGAGCAAGGATTAGATCAGGCGCTGTGTCTACTAACGTACCATCTAAATCAAATAAAACTATAAATTTTTGTTTCATTTTAAAAGTATTTTAAAGAAATAAATTGTGAATTAATCAATATATATACTTAATGTAAATCAAATCTAAATGGAAGTTTTAAATCAAAAAAAACTTAGAGAAAAATTTATAAAGTCAGGCGTAAAGATGATTGGTCCTGAAACCATTTTTTTTTCAAAAGATACTAAGATTGGAAATAATGTGACTATAGAACCTTATGTTGTTATTGGCTCTAAAGTAAAAATTGGGAATAATGTAATTATAAAATCTTTTTCACATTTAGAATCTTGTAAAATTGAAAATAAAGTCGAGATTGGTCCATATGCCAGAATAAGACCTAATACAATTTTAAAAGAAGGATCTAAAGTTGGTAATTTTGTAGAGATTAAAAAAAGTACTTTAGGAAATAAATCAAAAGTTAACCATTTATCTTATGTGGGAGATACTCAAATTGGGAAATCTGTGAACATTGGTGCAGGCACAATTACATGTAATTATGATGGAGTAAATAAAAATAAGACAAAAATTAAAGACAAAGTATTTATAGGCTCAAACTCTTCTTTAGTTGCTCCAGTTACTATAAATAAAGATAGTATTGTTGGAGCTGGATCAGTAATTACAAAGAATGTTAAAAAAAAATCTTTAGCACTAACAAGATCGCCACAATTAGAAGTTAAGAATTACAAAAGAAAGAAAAAATAATTTATGTGTGGAATTATTGGAATATCAAGTAACAAACCTGTTTCTGCAAATATAATTAATTCATTAAAAAAATTAGAGTACAGAGGATATGACTCAGCAGGAATAGCCACACTTTCAGATGGCGAAATCAATGAAGTAAAATCAGAGGGAAGAGTTGACAACTTAGAAAATAATTTTGATTTAAAAAACTTAAGAGGAAATATTGGTATAGGGCATGTAAGATGGGCAACTCATGGAATTCCCAATAGTTTAAATGCTCATCCTCATTCTTCTCATAACGTATCTGTAGTTCATAATGGAATTATTGAAAACTCTACAATATTAAAAAAACATTTAATTAACAAAGGTCATAACTTCAAATCACAGACAGATACAGAAGTAATTGTTCATTTAATAACAGAGCATTTAAAGACTTCAGAATTAGAAGAGGCAATCACAAAAACTTTAAAACAACTCCATGGAAGTTTTGCTCTTGGAATTGTTTTTAAAGATATGCCAGACTTATTAGTCGGTGCTAGAAGAGGGTCACCCTTAGCTGTTGGTTATGGTCCAAATGAAAACTATCTAGGATCAGATTCTTATGCTTTAAAATCTATGACAAATAAAATTACTTATCTTGATGATGGTGAATTTTGCATTGTTAAAAAAGATCAAGTTCTTTTTTTCAACGAAGAAGGAATAAAAGTTAATAAAAAAATATTAGAACTATCATCAGATCAAGCAAATTACGATAAAGGTGACTTTAAACATTTCATGGCAAAAGAAATTGAGGAGCAACCACTAACAATTAAAACTGGAATTAAAGAATATGTAGATAATGTAAATAAAGACATAAATATTCTTAATTTTCCTTGGAAAACAGAGGAGATTAATTCAATCACCTTAATAGGATGTGGAACAGCTTATCACTCTTGCTTAATGGCAAAATATTGGTTTGAAGAGCTTACAAATTTAGATGTTAACATAGATATAGCTTCGGAATTTAGATATAGAAAAAATAGATTTAAAAAAGATAGATTATATATCTTTGTTTCGCAATCTGGGGAAACAGCAGATACTTATGCAGCTTTAGATATATGTAACAAAAACAGTATGAAAACATGTGCTGTTGTTAATGTAATCGAAAGCTCAATAGCAAGAGATTCTAATTTTGTTTTACCAATTCATTGTGGTCCTGAAATTGGAGTAGCATCAACAAAAGCATTTCTAGGTCAAATACTTGTTTTATATATTTTAGCTCTAAAACTTGGATCACTGAGAAATGAAATTGAAAAAAAAGAATATAAAGAAAAGATTAAAAACTTAAAAGCTTTGCCTGACTTAATAGAGAAAACATTGCTTCATGATAATGATATCCAGGCAATTTCTTCAACATTTAACGAAGCTAAAGGTTCAATGTTTTTGGGGAGAGGGTATTCATACCCAATAGCTTTAGAAGGTGCATTAAAACTTAAAGAACTTTCATATGTTCATGCTGAAGGATATCCAGCTGGAGAAATGAAGCATGGACCTTTAGCTTTAATAGAAGAGGGCATGCCAGTAGTTGTTTTGGCTCCTAGAGATAATTATTATAAAAAAACAATTTCAAACATGCAGGAAGTTATAGCAAGAGGAGCAAAGGTATTATTGATTACTAATAAAAGTAAAGATGAAGTTGTTTCAGAAAATATTTGGGAAACTATTGAAGTAGAGAACACAAACGATGATTTACTTCCATTTCTTTTAACAATTCCATTACAAAAACTTGCGTATTACTCTGCTCTTAAAAAAGGGTATGATATAGATAAACCAAGAAATTTAGCAAAATCAGTAACTGTTGAATAAACTTTAAACTCTGTTAAAACACCCTTAGGTTGAATATGAAAAGTTGGAAAAAAAATAGTTGGAGAAAATATCCTGTAAAGCATATTCCAGAATATCCAGACAAGAAAGAACTGGATAAAGTTTTGGATAAGATAGGAACATTTCCTCCGTTAGTATTTGCTGGAGAAACGAGACATCTTAAAAGTCAGTTAGCAGATGTTGTAGACGGAAAAGCATTTTTACTCCAGGGCGGAGATTGTGCTGAAAGTTTTGCAGAATTTAATCCAGACAATATTAGAGATACGTTTAAACTAATGTTGCAAATGTCATTAGTTTTAACTTACTCAGCTTCATTGCCAGTTGTAAAAGTTGGAAGAATAGCTGGTCAATTTTCAAAACCTAGAAGTGCACCTACAGAAATAAAAGATGGAGTAGAGCTTCCTAGCTATTTAGGTGACAATATAAATGCCATGGAATTCAATGAGAAGGCTAGAGTTCCAGATCCTAAAAGATTATTTAAAGCATATTCGCAATCAGCTGCAACTTTAAACTTAATAAGAGCATTTTGTCATGGAGGTTTTGCAGACCTTAAGAATGTTCATAATTGGAATTTAGGTTTCATCAAAAATTCACCTGAATTAAAAAGATTTAAAGAATTAGAGGATAATATTGCAAATGCACTTGCTTTTATGGATGCATGTGGAATTACCTCAGAATTTAATAGAAGATTAAAAACGGTTAATTTTTGGACTTCACATGAAGCTTTATTGCTCCCATTTGAAGAGACTATGACAAGAGTAGATTCGACTACTGGAGAAAATCATGACACATCTGCTCACTTTGTTTGGATTGGGGATAGAACAAGACAATTGGATGGTGGCCATGTTGAGTTTTGTAGAGGTATAGAAAATCCAATAGGAATTAAATGTGGACCTACCTTAAAGGCTGATGATTTAATTGATCTATGTAATAAAATAAATCCTAAGAATGAAAAAGGTAAAATCACACTAATATCAAGATTTGGTGCAGATAATGTTTCAAAATTTTTACCAAAACTAATTAGGGCAATAAAAAAAGAAGGTTTAAATGTAATTTGGTCGTGTGATCCTTGTCATGGAAATACAGTCAAAGCAGCAACAGGGTTTAAAACAAGACCATTTAACAGTGTCTTAAAAGAAGTTAAAAATGTTTTTGCATGTCATCAAAGCGAAGGAAGTTACGCTGGTGGTTTACATATAGAATTAACTGGTCAAAATGTAACAGAGTGTATTGGTGGAGCACAAAAGATATCAGAAAAAGACTTATCATCAAGATATCACACGCATTGCGACCCAAGACTAAATGCAAACCAAGCTCTAGAATTAGCTTTCTTGATTTCAGATGAGATTAAAAAGAATAGCTCTTATTCTAAAAACGCAAATAGAGCGGCATCTTAAGACATTGTAAAATTTTAAATATTTAATACTTTAAAATCATGAAGGCTACAGAAAAAGTAAATTTTATTTCTAATTGGATTAAAGATTATGTAAATAACATGCCAAGTAAGGCAGAGTCATTAGTTATAGGAATTTCTGGAGGAATAGATTCGTCAGTTTCTAGTACATTAAGCGCAATGACAGGTTTAAAAACTATTGTCTTATCTATGCCAATCAAACAAAAATCACATCAACATGATTTAAGTTTAAAGCATCAAGAGTGGTTAGTTAAAAATTTTAAAAATGTTGAGGCACATACTATAAATTTAGATGAGTTATTTTTGGCCTTTAGTTCCAGTTTATCAAATTTTGACAATGAACATGGAATGGCAAATTCTAGAGCTAGATTGAGAATGACAACGCTTTATCAAGTTGCAGCTGCGAATAAAGGAATAGTAGTTGGAACTGGAAATAAAGTTGAAGATTTTGGTGTTGGTTTTTACACAAAATACGGAGATGGTGGAGTAGATATATCTCCTATAGCCGATTGTAATAAAACTGAAGTTTGGGAGCTTGGAAAAGAGCTTGGAATTTTAAATGAAATTATAGATGCGGCCCCTACGGATGGTTTATGGGACGATGGAAGAACGGATGAAGGTCAACTCGGACTAAAATATGAAGAATTAGAAGAAGCTATGGATAATCCTAATTCAGCTAATCGAGCTAAATACGAAACTATTAGAAAACAAAATTTGCATAAAATGGAGCCAATTCCTGTATGCAAAATTCCAAATTAATCAAATAGATTCACAAATCTATTTTTTAAGTATATTCCTAAAATAATGAGTAAAGATATTTTTTTAACAAATAATCTAACAAATAAAAAAGAGAAGTTTGTTCCACTAGATAAAAGTAACATTAGAATGTATGTGTGCGGACCAACTGTTTATGACGATCCTCATATTGGGAACGCAAGACCAATAGTCGTATTTGATATTCTATTTAAAATTTTAAAAAAAAATTATCCTAAAGTTACTTACGTTCGAAATATTACAGATGTTGATGATAAAATTATTAAATCTTCAAAAGAAAAAAATATTTCAATTTCAGAATTAACGAGCAAAGTAACTAAAAGTTTTAGTGAAGATTGTAATTACTTAAATTGTGAAGAGCCAACACATCAACCTAAAGCAACTGAAAATATAGATTTGATGATTGAGATGATTTATGAATTAATAAAAAAAGGATTTGCTTACGAAAATAATAAGCATGTTTATTTTGAGGTTAAAAAATTCAAGGATTATGGTCAACTCTCAAACAAAAAATTAGATGAACTTATTGCTGGATCAAGAGTAGAAGTCAGTGGAAATAAAAAAAATTCAGAGGATTTTGTGTTATGGAAACCTTCAGAAGACGATGAACCATCATGGGAGTCTCCATGGGGAAAAGGAAGACCAGGATGGCATTTAGAGTGTTCGGCAATGTCAAAGAAATTTTTAGGAGATGAGTTTGATGTTCATGGTGGTGGTATAGATTTGTTATTTCCTCATCATGAGAATGAAATAGCCCAATCAAGATGCGCAAATGATACTAAAATATTTGCAAAATTTTGGATGCATAATGCATTCATCACAATGTCTAATGAAAAGATGGCTAAGTCTCAGGGAAATATTTTAAAAATAAAAGATTTTAGAAATAAGATAAGTGGCCAAGTTTTAAGATTAGCTTTAATGAGCGCGCATTATAAACAACCATTAGATTGGAATGATAAACTTTTGGATAACTGTCAAAACACAATAAATAAATGGTACAATTCATATTTAAAAATTGAAAATAATTCTAAAGTTTCTGATGAAATTCTTCAGCCACTTTACGATGATTTAAACACTCCTGGATATATTGCTAATTTACATCAATTATATGACAAAGCTCAAAAAGGTAACGATGAGGATAAATCTTTATTTGTTTCTGCTTGTCAATTTGTAGGACTATTAAATGAAAGTAAAGAAAATTGGCTTAAATTTAAAATGAGCAAAGCCTTAATTACTGAAAAAGAAATTCTACAAAAAATCCAGGAAAGAAATAAGGCTAGAGAGAACAAAAATTACGAAGATGCTGATAAAATTAGAAAAGAGCTTTTAGACAAAGGTGTTTTAATAGAAGATAAAGATGATAAAACGACTTGGAAATTTAAATGAGCAAAGAACAACTTTATATATTTGACACAACATTACGTGATGGAGCGCAAACTCAAGGTGTAGATTTTTCAATTGATGATAAGGAAAAAATCTCATCAGCATTAGATAAATTGGGTGTTGATTATGTTGAAGGAGGTTGGCCAGGTGCAAATCCAACTGATACTGAGTTTTTTAATAAAGATCATAATTTTAAAACAACAAAATTAACTGCATTTGGAATGACTAAAAAGTCTGAACACAGCGCAGAAAATGACCCTATGCTCTCATCATTAATTAATTCAAACAGTACTTCTGTTTGCTTGTTTGGAAAATCATGGGATTTTCAAGTGGATGTCGCATTAGGAATAAGTAATGAGCAGAATTTAATGAATATAAGTGAAAGCACAAAACACATTGTTAAATCTGGAAAAGAGTTCATTTTTGATGCTGAACATTTTTTTGATGGATATAAAGCTAATCCAGAATATGCAATGTCATGTTTAAAAGCTGCTTTTGATAATGGTGCTAGATGGATTGTATTATGTGATACTAACGGTGGTACACTTCCACACGAGATAGCAGAAATTGTATCTAAAGTAAGTAAGCAAATTCCTGGAAAAAATTTAGGAATACATGCTCACAATGATACCGAAAATGCTGTAGCTAATAGTCTTGCAGCAGTTCAAGCAGGCGTTAGACAAGTTCAGGGTACAATCAATGGTTTGGGGGAAAGATGTGGAAATGCTAATTTAATGTCATTAATTCCCTCTTTTTTTTTAAAGAAAGATTTTTCAGATAAGTTTGAACTAAGTATTAAAAGAGAAAATTTAAAAAACTTAACTCAATGCTCTAGGTTGTTGGATGAAATATTAAACAGGAAACCAAACAAACATTTACCTTATGTTGGAGCGTCTGCTTTTTCTCATAAAGGGGGAATGCATGTTTCAGCAGTCCAAAAAGATCCTAAAACCTATGAGCACATAAATCCAGAAGAAGTTGGAAACTCTAGAAATATAGTTGTTTCAGATCAATCGGGACAATCTAATATTATGTCGAGATTGAATTTAATAGGAATTAAAGTTGAAAAAAGTGATCCAAAAATTAAAAAACTTTTAGATGAAGTTAAAGATAGAGAATTTATTGGTTATAGTTATGATGGTGCTGACGCATCTTTTGAGTTATTAGCTCGAAGATTAATGGGGGAAATACCAAGATATATTTCAATTAATGAATATGATGTTTCAGTAAAGAAAGACAATGCAGGAGAAATAGTTTCATATGCAAAAGCTCAATTAGAAGTAGATGGAAACAAAATTTTGTGTGAAGGACAAGGAAACGGACCTGTTAATGCTCTAGATAATGCAATTAGAAAGAATGTTAACAAGCTTGCTAAATATTCTGAATATTTAAAAGATTTAAGACTAGTTGATTACAAAGTTAGAATTTTAAATACTGGTACAGAAGCTGTAACAAGAGTTAGTATTGAAAGTACAGATTCGAAAGGTGTTAATTGGTTTACTATTGGAGTATCACCAAATATCATTGATGCATCTTTCAAAGCTCTTGTTGATAGTTTAGATTATAAGTTATTTAAGGATAAAGCTCCCGGAAGTTCGTAAGAATGAAGATTAAAAAATTTTCAGAAAAACCATCTGATCTAAAAGATAGAATAAGAGCCAAACCAATAGTTTGTTACCCAAATACTAATATTGAAGAAAAAAATTTAAGTATTTTACATTCCGCTCGAGAACACTTGGTTAAAAAAGAGGAAGTCATAATACCCCCAAGAGATGCAAAAACTTTTGAAGTTAAATTTGGTGAGTTTTTTAGAATTGAAAGTGTAGAGGGACCTCAAGTAGGTGATTTAAATTTATTTAATTTAAATAATTTAGAGGAAAAATTCTACTCAGGAAAAACAAGAGCACTCTATGGAACTCATATTTCTGTTGGAGATAAAATGTTTAGTAGTTTTCCCTATCTTAGATCTTTAGCAACAATAACTTGGGATACTTTAGACTGGTATGATTATGATAAAGATGGAGGATCAGTTCATGATGTAATTGGTACCAGATGTGATCCCTATACATCAAAACTTTTGAGCAATAAAGATTATCATTATTGCTGTCATTCAAACTTAACAAGAGCTTTGGTTAAAGAAAAAAATATTCAATTAGATCATGCAGAAAAAATAGTTCATGATGTATTAAATGTATTTATGTTAACTGGATTTACCAATGATACTAAACAATACTTTATGAAAGCAAGTCCTGTAAGACCTGGTGATTATTTAGAATTTTTTGCTGAAACAGATTTGTTAGGTGCACTTTCTGCCTGCCCAGGTGGTGATTGCGGATCTGAACACTCTTCCGATGTAGCAAAATGTTATCCTTTAAAAGTTTCTATTTGGACAGTAGATCCTAAATATTTAAAAGATATCAAACCATCAGCTATTTCCAATTACAACAGAAACCATGGCATGGATTAATGTCTGTTAATAATATTTCTTTCATTTTACACAAACCTCAACTCTCAGAAAATATAGGAGCATGTGCAAGAGGAATGAAAAATTTTAATTTTAATAAACTTATTGTTATTGATCCCAAACCAATATTTCCAAATGATAAAATTTTAGCAACCTCAGTAGGAGCAAAAAATATAATTAATAAGGCTAAAAATTTTGAAAATTTAGAAAAACCTTTAAAAAATATTGATATTGTAATTGCAACATCAGCACGATTTAGAAATAAAAATATTAAACACATCCAATTAGAGGATTTAAAAAAAATAAATTATAAAAAGAAAATAGCTTTTTTATTTGGCTCAGAAGCATCTGGTCTATCAAATAATGAAATAAGCTATGCTAATTATACGCTTCAAATTCCGACTAATCCCGATTTTAAATCATTAAATCTATCTCACAGCTTAATAATAATTGCCCAATATCTATCAAGCATAATTAATTCAAAAGCTTCATCTTTTAAGAAATCAAATAAAGTTAAATCAGCATCTAAAAAAGAGATAGTTGCTATGGCAAACCTTTGTATACAGAATCTTAATGAGATTAATTTTTTCAAATCAAAAGAGAAGAAACCTATAATGCTTGAAAACTTGAGGAATATTTTTTATAGGATGGAATTATCAACCAAAGAAACACGTATTTTATCAGGAGTATTTGCAAGTTTAGGTAAAAAACGTTGATTGACAAAATGATGAGTAAGTTTATAAAGCCCACTATCAAATGACAAAAAGATTAAACTCTAAACATAAAGTAGACAGAAGATTGAAAGTTAACCTTTGGGGAAGACCTAAAAGTCCTTTTAATACTAGAGCTTATGGACCAGGACAACATGGTCAAACAAAAACATCAAAGCCATCTGATTATGGAATACAGCTTCAAGCTAAACAAAAATTAAAAGCATATTATGGCAACATTAACGAGAGACAATTTAGAAATATTTATAAAAAAGCGGTAATGCTTAAAGGTGATACTGGAGAAAATTTAATTGGTCTTCTTGAAAGAAGATTGGATGCCGTTATCTACAGAGCAAAATTTGCAACAACAATTTTTTCAGCTAGACAATTAATCAATCACGGCCATGTAAAAGTTAATGGTAAAAAAGTAAATATTGGAAGTTATTTAGTTAGAGAAGAAGATTCAATTGAGATAAGAGATAAATCTAAACAACTTGCAATAATCGATATTGCACTTGCAAATAAAGAAAGAGAAACTCCAGAATATATTCAGATGGACGAAAAAAACAAAAAACTAAAGTTTGTTAGAGTTCCAAAGTTTGAAGAAGTTCCATACCCAATTGTTATGGAGCCTAATTTAGTAATTGAATATTATTCTAGGTAATTAGCTTTTAGCCTTAAAATTTATATTTTTGTTTTTAAAAAGTTTTGCTAATTCACCACTTTCGTACATTTCTTTAACAATATCACATCCACCTATAAATTCATTTTTAACATAAAGTTGAGGGATTGTTGGCCAATCACTAAAAACCTTAATTCCCTCTCTTAAATTTTGATTTTCTAAAACATTGATACCTTTAAATTTTACTTCAAGGATTTTTAAAATATTTGAAGTAGCCATTGAAAATCCACATTGTGGGGCATCAGGTGTGCCTTTCATAAACAAACATACTTCGTTGTTTTCAATTTCGTTTTTAATTAAATCATTTGTTTGTTGATCCATTTAACTCTCCTTTGTTTTAATTGCTAATGCGTGAAGTTCATTACCCATTCTACCTTTTAATGAGTTATAAACCATTTTATGTTGCTCAATTTTACTTTTTCCAGAAAATTGTGACGATGTAACTGTTGCTGAATAATGATTTCCATCACCTGCCAAATCTTGAATTTCAACAATTGCATCTGGCATTGCCTCTTTTATAAAATTCTCAATTTCTTTTAAATCCATTGCCATTATTTACTCATATAGTTTGTAAGCCAACTTTTATTCGAAGTTGATAATTCGTCAATTGTAACCTTTGTCTTATCGTTAATATATAGTTCATTTTTAATAATTGTGCCAAGTTCATCAAAATGGACTGCATTTTTGTTCAATATATCCGCTACTTTTTTTAAATCTCTATTGTTTATTTCTATAATATACCTTCCTTGATCTTCAGCGAACAAGTATTCTATTTCATTAATTAAATATTTAGGTTTTTTAATATTTATTCCTTTATTTCCTTTAATACACATCTTTACAACAGCAGTAATTATGCCACCTAAAGAAACATCGTGTGCACTTTTTATTAATTTATTATCAATCAATTTAAGTAATGTTTCTCCATTATTTTTTTCATTAAATAAATTTACTTCTGGTGGAGGTCCATTTTTTTCATCTAAAATAGTTCTTGCAAATAAACTTTGATCAATATGTCCTTCGGTTTTTCCAATTACTAAAACTAAATTATCAACCTCTTTAAAATCCATAGTAATCATATTTTTATAATCTTTTATTAACCCAACACCACCAATAGCAGGTGTTGGTTTTATACCTTCCTCTTTTGTTTGGTTGTAGAAAGATACATTTCCAGAAACTACTGGAAATTTTAAATATTCGCTCGCTTCACCAATACCTTGAACACATTCAACAAACTCACCCATGTTTTCTTCATTTTCAGGACTACCAAAATTTAAACAATTAGTAATAGCAATTGGTTTTGCACCAACGGATATAAGATTTCTAAAACTTTCACAAACTACTTGTTTTCCACCAGTTAAAGGGTGGGCCCAACAATAAACTGCAGAGGAGTCTACCGAAGCAGCAACAGCTTTATCTGTTCCATGAACTCTCACAACGCCTGCATCTCCTCCAGGTTTTTGTATAGTATCTCCCATTACTGTGTGATCATATTGTTGCCAAATCCATTCTTTGCTGCATACGTTTGGATTAGCTAAAATTTTCTTTAATACATCAATAATTTTTAAATGTTTAATGTCTTCTTTTTTAATTTTATTCTTTTTAGGAAGTTTTGTTTTTTTCCATTCACGATCATACATAGGTGAGTTTTCAACCAAAGTATTAACTGGAATATCAGCAACTTTTTCTTCATTAAAATAAAGCTCAATTTTTTTTGACCTAGTAGTTTTTCCAATTACTGCAAAATCTAAGTTCCATTTATCAAATATTTTTTTTGCATGCTCTTCTTTGCCGCTTTCTAAAACAATCAACATTCTTTCTTGGCTCTCAGAAAGCATAATTTCATATGGTGTCATCTTGGATTCTCTACAAGGCACTTTGTTTAAATTAATTTCAATACCAAGGTTTCCTTTTGAAGCCATTTCAATACTTGAGGAAGTTAGACCAGCAGCACCCATATCTTGAATGGCTATAATTGAGTCTCCTGCCATTAACTCTAAACAAGCTTCAAGTAAAAGTTTTTCTGTAAACGGATCTCCTACTTGAACAGTTGGTTTCTTTTCCTCGATTTTTTCATCAAAACTAGCTGAAGCCATACTAGCACCATGTATTCCATCTCTACCAGTTTTAGACCCGACATAAATAACTGGTTTATTTAAACCTGCAGCTTTAGAGTAAAAAATCTTGTCTTTTTTGACCAATCCTAATGTCATAGCGTTAACCAAAATATTTCCATTATAGGAGCTATCAAAACTTGTTTGGCCTGCAATTGTAGGAACTCCCATACAATTTCCATAACCACCTATTCCATTAACAACACCTCTTAATAAATTTTTCGTTTTTTTATGTTGTGGTGATCCAAAATGAATAGAGTTTAAGTTAGCTATTGGTCTTGCACCCATTGTAAATACATCTCTCATTATTCCTCCAACACCGGTAGCAGCACCTTGATAAGGTTCAATAAATGAAGGGTGATTGTGACTTTCTATTTTAAAAATTATTGCATCATTATCCTCAATATCAATAACACCTGCATTTTCTCCAGGACCTTGGATAACTTTTTTTCCTTTAGTGGGTAGTTTTTTTAAATGTAATCTTGATGATTTATATGAACAATGCTCGTTCCACATTGCAGAAAAAATACCTAACTCTGTGATATTAGGAGTTCTTTTTAATAGCTCACAAATTTTTGCGTATTCATCTTTTTTTAAACCGTGATCAACTGCTACTTGTTCGTTTACAATCATTTTAAGTTGTTTATTAAGTTTTTAAAAAATAAAGATCCATCTTCACCAGATAAAGATGTATCAATCATTCTTTCAGGGTGGGGCATCATTCCTAGAACATTTTTTTCTTTATTAAAAATACCAGCAATATTTTTTATGGATCCATTAGGATTAAATTGATCTTCTATTTTTCCATTTTCATCACAATAGTTGATAGCTATTTGATTATTGTCCTCAATTTCTTTTAATTGATCTTGAGTGCAAAAATAATTTCCTTCATTATGAGCTATATGAAATTCTAAAACTTTGTTATTTAAATTTTTAAAATATTTATTTTTTTTATCATTAATTTTTACAAAAACATTTTTACAAATAAATTCTAAATATTTATTTCTAAGCAAAATACCTGGAACCAAACCAGTTTCTACCAATATTTGAAATCCATTACAGATACCCATAACCATACCTCCTGAATTTGCAAAATTGATTACAGACTGCATTATTTTTGACTTAGATGCCATACTTCCACATCTCAAGTAATCACCATATGAAAATCCACCTGGTAATACTACTAAATCACTTTTTGGTAATTCAGCATCAGCATGCCAAATCATTTTATTTTTAAATCCAAATTTTTTTAGAGCAACATCCATGTCTCGATCGCAATTTGAGCCAGGAAAAGTAATAACAGATGATTTCATTAATTACTTTGGATCAATAATTTTATAATTTTCTATTACAAGATTTGCTAAAAGTTTTTTACACATTTCTTTAACTTTTGCTTTTGCTTTGTCGTTATCAGTTTCTTTAGTGTCTATTTCAAAATATTTACCTTGCCTAACTTCATTAACATCATCAAAACCCATTCCATCGAGAGTTTGATGAATAACTTTTCCTTGTGGATCAAGTACATCTTTTTTTAAAGTTATAATTACTGAAATTTTCATTTTTTCTTTCTTTTAATTGAAGATAATTTAGTTACATTTACTGCTGAAACATTAGATTGTTCATGAAGTATGCCTAATCTTCTAGCAACTTCAGTATATGCTGGAATTAAATCTCCTAAATCTTTTCTAAATCTATCTTTATCTAATTTTTTTTCTGTAATACTGTCCCATAACCTGCACGTATCAGGACTAATTTCATCTGCTAAAATAACTTCATTTTTTTCATCAATTTTAATTCTTCCAAATTCTAATTTAAAATCAATAAGTTTAATTCCAACACCTCTAAACATTCCAATCATAAAATCATTAATTCTTAAAATCATTTTTTTAACTTTATCTATTTCGTTTTTTGATGCCCAATCAAATGCTAAAATATGATCTTCAGATATTAATGGATCTCCAAGTTTGTCATTTTTTAAACAGTATTCAATTAGAGGTTCTTTTAAAACAGTACCATCTTCAATACCCAATCTTTTAGTAATTGAACCTGTTGCAACATTTCTCACAATAAATTCGATCGGAATTATTTCTACAAGTTTTATAATTTGCTCACGCATATTTAATCTTTTAACTAAATGATTTTTAATTCCTATTTGAGAGAGGTTAGAGAGTATGTGTTCTGATATTCTATTATTTAAAACACCCTTACCCTCAATAGTAGTTTTTTTTTGATTATTGAATGCTGTTGCATCGTCTTTAAAATATTGGATAACTAAGTTTTTATCATTGGTTGCATAAATGATTTTAGCCTTTCCTTCGTATAATTTTTTACCTTTTTTCATTATTTAAAAACTCTTCTAAAGATAAAATTTACATTTTTAAAGTGTTTAGAATAATTAAATATAGACTTTAGTTTTTTTTGTGAAATTTTATTCATTATAAATTTATCAGATGAAATTACGTCAATTAAGTTTAAATTTTCTGCAAAACATTTTTTTGCATAAGTTTGAACCATTTTGTATGATTTTTCTCTGCTCAATCCTGTTTTAGTTAATTCCAACATAACCTCTTGAGAAAAAATTAAACCTTTTGTTAAATTTAAATTTTCTAACATTTTTTTTGGATAAACAATCAAGTTATCTAAAATATTTGCAAGTCTAATTAATGCAAAATCAGTTGTTATATTAGCATCTGGTCCAATATTTCTTTCAACACTTGAATGAGAAATATCTCTTTCATGCCAAAGAGCTATGTTTTCAAGAGCTGGTACAACTGAACTTCTAACCATTCTAGCTAAGCCAGTAAGATTCTCACTCAAGATAGGATTTTTTTTATGTGGCATTGCAGAAGATCCTTTTTGATTTTTAGAGAAATATTCTTGTAATTCATAAACCTCAGTTCTTTGTAGGTGTCGTATTTCAACTGCTACTCTCTCTATTGAACCCGCAATAATTCCTAAAACAGAAAAATAAAATGCATGCCTATCTCTTGGAATTACTTGTGTCGATATTGGTTCAACTTTTAGACCTAATTTTTTTGCCACATGTTTTTCAACATTTGGATTAATGTTAGCAAATGTTCCAACAGCGCCAGATATTGCACATGTTGATACTTCATCGATCGCATCTTTTAGTCTTTTTCTATTTCTTTTAAATTCTTCGTAAAAAGAAGCTAATTTTAATCCAAAAGTAATTGGTTCAGCATGTATACCATGGCTTCTTCCCATACACGGTGTAAATTTATATTTTTTGGCTTGTCTTTTTAAAACTTTTAAAATTTGATCTATATCTTTTAAAATGATTTTACCTGATTGAACTAATTGAATATTAAAACTAGTATCCAAAACATCTGATGATGTCATTCCTTGATGTAGGTAGCGTGCTTTAATTCCAGCTTTTTCAGTTATAGACGTAAGAAATGCTATTATGTCGTGTTTTACCTCAGATTCTATTTTATGAATTCTGCTTACATTAATTCTAGCTTTTTTTCTAACGATTGAAGCAACACCCCTTGGAATTTGACCAATTTTTTCCATTGCTTCAGCTGCTGCAACTTCAACATCTAACCAGATTTTGTATTTATTTTCTTCAGACCAAATATCAGTTAATTCTTTTCGCGAGTATCTTTTAATCATTAATTATAAGTATGGAGGCTTTGAATAACCTTTAGCAGATTCTGTAAAGATTTCATAACCATTTTCAGTAATTCCTAACGTATGTTCAAATTGTGCAGATAAAGATTTATCTTTTGTAACAGCTGTCCACCCATCATTCAACATTTTAACATCATATTTACCTGAATTAATCATTGGTTCTATAGTAAATGTCATTCCAGGACTAAGTTCCATGCCAGAATTTTTAGTTCCATAATGCAGAATATTTGGTGGTTCATGAAAAGTTGTGCTAATTCCATGACCACAAAAATCTCTCACAACTGAAAAACCTTTTTCTTCCACAAAAGATTGAATTTCATATCCAATATCTCCTAATTTAATTCCAGGTTTTAAAATTTTAATTGCACTCATCATAGACTCGTAAGTAGCATCTATAAGATTCATTAACTTAACAGGAGTTTTTCCAATACAAAACATTCTACTTGTGTCACCGTAATGTTCGTCAACGATTGCTGTAACATCAACATTTACAGCGTCACCTTCTTGTAAAATTCTATCAGAAGGTATTCCATGACACACAACATGGTTTAAGGATGTACATAAAGATTTTGTAAACCCTCTATAATAAAGTGGGGCAGAGTACCCACCATTATCCCTTATAAATTCGTATCCTAATTTATCAATATAATCAGTTGAGATGCCTTCTTTAATATTTTCAGTTAACATGTCCAATGTTCTTGCAGCTAAATTTCCTGCAACTCTCATTTTTTCAAACTTCTCTTTATAATCAGTCATCGATAATTTTTAATTTTTTGTTTATAAAAATTCTTTTAGAACTTATATCACATCTATAAGCTAAAAAATTAACACCAGCTTTTTTAGCTATTAAATAGCTTTTATAATATTCTTCATCTATATCTTTAGCTATTTTAAAATATTTCATATTTTGAATTTGAACTAAAAATATTAAATATGTTTTATAACTTTTTTTTATGGCATCAATAAGGGTCAATAAATGCTTAATTCCTCTAGTTGTTGGCGCATCTGGAAATTCAGCAGTATCTTTATTTCTAAATAAAGTAACATTTTTTACCTCAACAAAGGTTTTTTGACCCTTTTTTGCTAATAAAAAATCAAATCTAGTTTCCTTGTTAAAAAAAACCTCTGGTTTTATAGAGTCATTATTTTTAAGCTCATTTATAAGATTGTTGCTAAGTCCATGCTCAACTATTTTATTTGCCATGTGAGTATTCACCCCAACTAAATTTTTTCTGGATTTAATAATTTCCAATCCATATTTAAGTTTTCGTTTTGGATCGTTATTAGGGAGTAAGTAAACCTCATTACCTTCATCCAACAAACCTTTCATTGATCCTGTGTTAGGACAGTGTGCTGTGACAATTTCTTTTCCTAGCTGCACATCGGTGAAAAACCTTTTATAACGTTTGATTAGTTTGCCTTTTATTAAAGACTTGGTAAATTCCATTAGTAAATTATATATTTCATATGAATAAAAAAGTAAAAGTTAATGCTTCAATTTTAATAATAGGTAATGAAATTTTATCTGGAAGAACCCAAGATACCAATACATCTACTTTAGCAATCTGGCTAAATTCAATCGGTGTTAATGTTGGTGAAGTTAGAGTAATACCTGATGTTGAAGATATTATTGTAGATACTTTAAATTTGCTTAGGTCAACATATGATTACGTTTTTACAACTGGTGGTATTGGTCCGACACATGATGATATTACAGCTCAGTCAGTATCAAAGGCTTTTGGAATAAAATACGAAGTCCACAAGGAAGCTTTTAAAATTTTAGAAAAATATTATCAACCAGGTGAATTTAATGATGGGAGGCAAAAAATGGCATGGATGCCAGAGAATGCAAAATTAATTTTAAATCCAACAAGTGGTGCCCCAGGATTTAATGTTGAAAATGTTTTTTCTTTACCTGGCGTTCCTTCTATTTTGAAATCTATGTTAGGTGGTTTAACAAATAAAATTGTTGGTGGAGAACCAATTAAAAGTCTTACAATAAGTTTAAAAACAGTAGAAAGTGAAATAGCAAATTCTTTAACTAAAGTACAAAATGATAATAAAGATGTTGAAATTGGTAGCTACCCATTTTTTCATGCAGGAAAATTAGGAGTTTCAATTGTAATTAGATCTGAGGATCAAAATAAAATTGATAATTGCAATTCTCAAATTTTAAAATTTGTAAATGAGAAAAAAATTGAGGTAGTAGATAGATAATGCTGTATTTTGCCTATGGAAGTAATCTTCATCATTTTCAAATGAAGCGTAGATGTAAAGATAGTATTTTCTTAAAAAAAATAAATTTAAAAGATTTTAGATTAACTTTTAGAAGCAAATATAGAGCTGCAGATATCGAGCCTAAAAAAAATTGTATAGTTCCAGGAGCTTTATTTGAAATTTCAAAAAGTGACGAAAAAAAATTAGATGTATATGAAGATTTTCCAATTCTTTATAAAAAATACTACTTTTATTATTATGGAAAAAAAGTGATGACTTATACAATGGTAAAAAAATCACCATTTAAATTTCCAACCGAAAGATATTTAAATGTTGTAAAAAGAGGTTATAGAGATTGTAAACTTGATAAAAGTTTTTTAATAAAAGCATTACAAACATAATTTAAAATGTTTTTACACACAAAATTAGAGACCAGAACTGATCCAATTAGAATAGCTTTTATTGGATGTGGAAAATTTGTCAGCATGTTTTTGGCACAATATAATCATTTAAACAAAATACAAATTGATAGCATTGTTGATATTAATATAAATCAAGCTAAAAAAAATTGTTTAAATAGCGGTCTAAGTTCTGAAAGCATAGAACAAATTAATTTTTCAAACTCATTAGATGAAATTTTAGAAAGAAATATAGAAATCTTTATAGAAGCTACAGGAAATCCAATTATAGGCACAGTGCATGCAGATAAAATAATTAAAAATAATAAGAATATAATTTTAGTGAATGTTGAAGCTGATATTACATGTGGAAAATATCTTTCAGATCTAGCTAAAAAAAACAATGTTATTTGTTCAATGGCTTATGGTGATCAACCTTCATTAATTTTAGAACAAATTGAGTGGGCAAGATTAAATGGGTTTGAGGTTATTTGTGCAGGAAAAGGTACCAAATATCATCCAACATTTGAATATTCTACACCCGATACAGTTTGGGGGCATTATGGTTTATCTAAAGAAAGAGCAGAAAATGAGTCTGGCATGAACCCAAAAATGTTTAATAGTTTTTTGTGTGGAGATAAATCTGCTATAGAAATGTGCGCTGTAAGTAATGCTGCAAATCTAAAATGTCCTAGTAATGGTTTAACTTTTCCCCCTGTTAGTGTTTACGATATTGCTAAGAAAATGATTCCTAAAAAGGATGGAGGATTAATTGATAGTGAAGGGCAGGTAGAGGTAATTTCAAGTATTGATTTAGAAAAAAAAGATATTGAAAATGATTTAAGATGGGGTGTTTACATTGTTTTAAAAGCAAAGAATGAATACGTAAAAAATTGTTTCAAAGATTACGGAATGGTCACAGATTACTCAGGTAATTATTCTGCTATCTGGAGACCTTATCATTATATAGGATAAGAACTTGCTCAATCTATCTATTCAATAGCTTTAGATAATAGAGCAACTGGTTTTACAAAAAATTACAATGCTGAAGTTGCTAGTATTACAAAAAAGGATTTAAAAAAAGGTCAAAAACTTGACGGTGAGGGTGGATTTTGTGCAAGAGGTAGACTGATAACTTCAGAAAAATCAAAAAAAGAAAAAATATTGCCGTTAGGTCTTACTGATAATGCTATATTAAAAAAAGATATTAGTAAGGATGAAATAATTAAATTAGAGGATGTAGACCTTAATTTACCAAAAGAGGTAGTAGAGGCTAGAGATTATCAATACAATTTAATATAGTTGAGTTATAAATAATTGAATATATAACAATGAAATTCATAAATGCCCTCGTGGTGAAATTGGTAGACACAAAGGACTTAAAATCCTTTAAAGATAAAATTTATTATCTTCGTTAACAGCTTTTTCTAATCTTATTAAAAAATCTGGTATAGCGCTCTTAACTCTACTCCAAGTTGGTATAAATGGAGCATCCATTGGATTTAAATAAAAATCTTCTCCTGCTTTAATTATATTTTTAGAAAATAATTCTACAGCCTTTTCTTCAGAATGAGAGTCAAATTTCAAACCATTCATTTCAGCATCGCCACGATAAGCGTCAATTAAATCAAGTGCTGACCTATAGTAAGTTGCTTTAAGTGATCTTAATTGCTCTCTACTAAATGAGTGACCTTGTGTAGCAAGTTTTTTTATAAAGGTTTTTATTATATCAATGGACATTCTTGAAAGACCTTTATTTTCATCATCAGAAGATAAATCCTGATGTTTATGGTCATAAGTATCAGCTAAATCAACCTGACAAATATTTTGAGGAGAAAAGTTTCTTTGCATTTCCGACAAAATTCCAATTTCTATTCCCCAGTCTGATGAAATTCTTAATTCGGGTAGAATATTTCTTCTAAAAGAAAATTCTCCAGCTAGTGGATATTTAAATGATTTCATAAAATCTAAATATTCACTTTTTCCAATAGTTTTTTCTAAAGCGTTTAATAATGGAAATACTAAAAGTCTTGCTACTCTTCCGTTCATTTTATTATCAGCAACTCTTGGATAGTAACCTTTGCAAAATTCAAAATTAAATAAGGGATTTACAACTGGATAAAATAATTTTGCCAACATTCTACGGTCATATGTTTTTATATCACAGTCGTGTAAAGCAACAGATCTAGCGCTGTTTCTTGCTATAGACATTCCAATACAATACCAAACGTTTCTTCCTTTACCTTTTTCATTCGGTGCTAATGATTTTGTTTGTAATTCTTTATCCAATTTTTTTAAATTAGGACCATCATTCCATAATATTGTAAACGGAGTTTCTAATTTTTCAAAAAAAGTCCAGGCCTTTCTCGCCTGTTTTTCATTAGCCTGATCTAACCCTATAATAATATGATGCAGGTAATTAGTTTTAGAAATTTCAGAAACTATCCTTGGTAAAGCATCACCGTTTAATTCACTATAAAGACACGGTAGTATCAGTTCCATTTTTCTTTCTTTTGAAAAACTCAAAAGTTCTTTTTCTATTTGCTTTGTTGACTTTGTTCCAAAATCGTGAAGTGTTGAAATAATACCGTTTTGAGAAAAATCACTCATATTATATTTTATTAATTTTTATTTATTTTAACTAGAGCCATTTTAATCACATCTGTCCAGCCCTGAGGTGATGGCTTGTTAGTTGCAATCAAATTATTTATAGGAATTTCATCTAAAGTGAATTCATCATTAAATACCAAGCAGGGATAATCACTTATTTTAAGCATTTCTAGGTCATTATAATTATCCCCCACAGCTATTGTTTTTACATTTTTATGATATTTTTTATAGAATCTAACAAATACTTGAAGAGCTTTAGCTTTGTTTGTTCTGTCTGTTAAATTAATCACTCTTCCACCTTCTTGTAAGAAAAGACCTTCTGTTCTTATAATTTTCGATAATTGATTTTTTTCAGTTTTGGTTCCGTTAAATATAAATGGAATTGTGTATTTACGATTTAAAGCTAAATTCAATTTTTCATCATCTAAACCAAAAATTAAGCTTTGCCTTTTCTTTTCCATACTAGAGACCCACATGCATTTATTTTGTAAATTTATTGGAACAATTTTTTTAAAAATATTTAAAAGATTATCTTTTTCTCGACTTAGAATTAATTCCTTTGGTAAATCTGAATTTAATAAGTTCAAACCATTTATTGCTGCTCCATTTTCTGAAATAAAAGGCAAATTTGAACCTAACTCGTAATTAAATTCTAAAATTTCTTTCTCCGTTTTGCTAGTGTTAGGTATAATATAAATACCTTTAGAGATTATTTCTCTCAAATAATTTTTTATTTCATCAAATTTGAATGTATCTCGATGAAGAAGTGAACCATCAAGGTCAGTAAATATTAAAACTTTGAATATTCTTTCCATCAATTAATATTTATAAAAATATTCAAAAATAACAATTTTACATATTAAGCTTGTTGAAATATAAATAATAGCATAAATACTCATGAAATTCATTAATGCCCTCGTGGTGAAATTGGTAGACACAAAGGACTTAAAATCCTTGCCGCTTGCGGAGTGCCAGTTCGAGTCTGGCCGAGGGCACCACTAAATGAGTAAACTTCATATTATTTCAGATAAAAATAAAAAATCTTCAAAGATTAAAAATTTATTAATAAAAAAAATTAAGTCTAATAATTTTAAAAAAGAAAATCTGATTATTGTAATTGGTGGTGATGGTTTCATGCTTCAAACCCTTAAAAAGAATAAAAATTCTAACAAACATTTTTATGGGATTAATTCTGGAAATTATGGATTTCTTATGAATAAATTTTCATCTAAAGATATTATTAAAAATTTATCGAAAGCAAACTTGGTTACAATTTCTCCTCTAGAAATGGTAGTTAAAACTAGAAATAATCAAATTAGAAGATCTATAGCAATTAATGAAGTGTCTGTTCTTAGACAAAGTAGACAAGCGGCCTCGTTATCTATTAAACAAGGCTCAAGACAAGTGATTAAGAATTTAGTTTCAGACGGAGTATTAGTATCAACACCTGCAGGAAGCACAGCTTATAATCTTTCAGTACATGGACCTATCTTAAGCCTTCATTCAAAAAAATTATCAATATCACCAATAAGTGCATTTCGACCAAGAAGATGGAAGGGTAAAATTGTTAACGATAAAACAAAAATAGTTATAAACAACTTAAACCCAATTAAGAGACCTATTAGTGCTGTTGCAGATAATTTAGAAGTAAGAAATGCTAAATCAATTACAGTAAAAACTAACAATAAAATAAAGTTTAATCTTCTTTATGATAAAAATAGAAGTCTACAAAAAAAAATTAAACTTGAACAAATAAGAAGAGAAACTAGTTAGATAATGAAAAAACTTAATCCAGTGATGCTAGTAGTAATTATATTAGTTGGGGGTTTTTGTGCTTTTAAAATTATGTCTTTTCTTGGTTGTTATGTTCGAATTGAAGATGTTGATGAGTGTTGGAAATTAACAGCCTGGTGAAATTTAGTTTCGCGACTTATTGGTTACAAATCAATTACCTAAGTTTAAATAATCCATTTTTTGCAAGATAAATTTAAAAATTTTTAAAAGTTGGCAACAATCTGGTAACAATGTTAGTGTTTTTAAATGAAACGAAATGGTTTCACGCTTATAGAACTCTTAGTCGTTGTAGCAATCATTGGCATTCTAGCTGCAGTAGGAGTTGTCGCTTATGGTGGGTATACGAGTAGTGCCAAAGTAACTGTAACAAAATCTAATCACGCAAATGTTGCTAAAATTATTCAAGCAGAAATTATGAGATGTAGCTTAGGTGAGGATCCAAGATTGTCAAAAGGTATTAATCTTACATGCAATGAAATTAGAGTTAAAGCAATATCAGATCCTTGGTATTTAGCAACAAAGTTCGCTCAGCATTTTTCAATTATACACAATAATACAGGAGAATGGAAAAATGTATTTGACGATGGAGCAGGAGTGCAACCTACAAAGAATACACAGTGTAATCTTAATACTTTTGGTCAATCAAGTATCGCAGGGAGGCAAAATAAAATAATTGTTATTACTAGATATGGAACAGGAAATAGTGATTGTCTCAGTACAGATGTATCTACTGAGTTTTAAATTCAAAAACTTTTAGGGATTGTGGTTATGTTCTGAAATAAAATTTAAACAATTATTTAATTTGACTACAAAAGTGGTAGCACCATGGTAACACTTATTGCTACCAAATTACTTATCTTAAATTTTGAAAAAATAATAAGTGTTGATTTAGTTGAGTGATGGTGCCCCCGCACGGATTCGAACCGCGGACCTATTGATTACAAATCAATTGCTCTACCAGCTGAGCTACAAGGGCATGCGCAATAATTATTAACTATTTCTTAAATAATCAACTCTTTTTTTTTATATAACTTAGGTGATGAAACACAATTGCAGCACTATTTGAGATATTTAAACTTTCAATGTCTTCATTCATATTAATTTTTACAAAAAAATCTGCATATTTACCTGTATGTTGTCTCATGCCAAATCCTTCAGATCCAAATAGAAGAATATTATTTCCTTCCCATTTGATATCAGTGAAATCTTTTTGACCTTTTGCATCAAATCCGTAAACCCAGAAATTTTTTTCTCTTAAATTTTTAAGTGTTGAATTAATGTTAGAGACTTGAAATATATTCATATGTTCCATGCATCCACTAGCTGATTTATACATTAATTTACTATCGCGTGGAAAATGTCTTTCTTTGATTATCAATCCATCAATATCAAATGATGCAGCACTTCTGATTAGTGAACCAATATTTCTTGGATCAGTAACTTCGTCGAGACAAATAAATGTTAAATTATTTTTATCTTTTATAAACTGTTTTAGGTCTGGTTGATCTAGATGTTCAATTTCAGCAACATAACCATTATGCATTAATTGTTCTTTAGAAGTATATTTGTCTAATTCTTTTTTAGATTTAAAATAAACTTTGACATCCTCTAAAATGTTTTTATTAGGGTTTTTTCTATGAATATTTTTTTTAGATTCTTCTGTTAAAAAGACCCTTAAAACTTTTCTTTTTGGGTTTCTTAAAGCTTCAATTACCGCATGTTGGCCAACAATGAAAAAAGATGATTTATTCATAAATTATTAAGTGTTTTACACGTTTTTTTTAATATTTACTTATTAAATCACGTGTTGCATTTGCATAAATAAAATATATAAAACGCATGTTATTTGAAGCTTTATTGAACAAGGGGACACTTCCCCAAAGGAGGGGTTCCAGAGCGGTCAAATGGGGCGGGCTGTAAACCCGTTGACTTCGGTCTTCGAAAGTTCGAATCTTTCCCCCTCCACCATTTAATAAAATTTAGATAACATGGAGTGTTACTCTTGGGGTTGTGCGGGTGTAGTTCAATGGTAGAACGCTAGCCTTCCAAGCTGGATGTAAGGGTTCGATTCCCTTTACCCGCTCCAAGAAATTAAAATTAGAAGAAACAAAAAATAAAACTGAGGTAAAAACGTAATGTCAAAAGAAAAATTTGTAAGAAATAAACCCCACTGTAACATTGGGACTATTGGTCATGTCGACCATGGTAAAACAACTCTTACTGCCGCAATTACAAATGTATTAGCACAAGCGGGCGGCGGAACAGCTGTTGCTTATGATCAAATTGATAAAGCACCTGAAGAAAAAGAGAGAGGTATAACAATTTCAACAGCACACGTAGAGTATGAAACTGAAAAAAGACACTATGCACACGTAGATTGTCCTGGACACGCTGACTATGTTAAAAACATGATTACTGGTGCTGCACAAATGGATGGTGCAATCTTAGTTGTTAACGCAGCTGATGGTCCAATGCCACAAACAAGAGAACACATTCTTTTAGGAAGACAAGTTGGTATTCCTGCAATTGTTGTTTACTTAAATAAAGTAGATCAAGTTGATGATAAAGAAATGATTGAACTTGTTGAAGAAGAAATTAGAGAGCTTTTAACTTCATACAAATACCCAGGTGATAAAACACCAATCGTAAAAGGTTCAGCTTTAGCAGCAGTTGAAGGAAGAGATGATGAAATTGGAAAAAATTCAATTTTAGAATTAATGAAAGCTGTTGATGAACACATTCCGCAACCAGCTAGAGAAGTTGATAAACCTTTCTTGATGCCAGTTGAGGACGTATTTTCAATTTCTGGAAGAGGAACAGTTGCAACTGGAAGAGTTGAGTCAGGTGTAATTAAGACTGGTGAGGAAGTTGAAATAGTTGGAATTAGAGAAACTAAAAAATCCGTTTGTACTGGAGTTGAAATGTTTAGAAAACTTTTAGATTCTGGTGAAGCTGGTGATAACGTTGGAATTTTATTGAGAGGTATTGAAAGAACTGATATCGAAAGAGGTCAAGTTCTTTGTAAGCCTGGTTCAATTACTCCTCATACTAAATTTGAAGCTCAAGCGTATGTACTTAAAAAAGATGAAGGTGGTAGACATACTCCATTCTTTACTAAATACAGACCACAGTTTTATTTTAGAACAACAGACGTTACAGGTGAGGTAGAATTACCAGCTGGTACAGAAATGGTTATGCCAGGTGATGATGCTAAATTTACTGTTAAACTAATTACACCAATTGCAATGGCAGAGAAATTAAACTTTGCAATTAGAGAAGGTGGAAGAACTGTTGGAGCAGGAGTAGTAACTAAAATTATAGAGTAACTCTATAAATAGGAGTGTAGCTCAATTGGTAGAGCGCCGGTCTCCAAAACCGGAGGCTGAGGGTTCGAGTCCCTCCGCTCCTGCCAACTTGAGCTTATAAATTATGAGAAACCCGATTAAATTTATACAAGAAGTCAAACAAGAGGCTTTCAAAGTTACTTGGCCAACATGGAAAGAGACATTACAAGGTGCTTTAATGGTTTTTATTATGGCAGTTGTTATGTCTTTATTTTTTCTTCTTTTAGATCAGGTTTTAAAATTTTTCTTAGAACTTTTACTTAAAGTGAGTATTTAATGAAAAATTGGTACATTGTTCAATCACATTCTAGTTTTGAGAATAAAGTTGCCTCATTAATTAAAGAGGAGGCAGATAAAGCTAAAATTGCTGATAAGTTTGAAGAAATTATTGTACCTACTCATGATGTTACTGAGGTCAAGAGAGGTAAAAGAATTCAAAGAAAGAAAAAATACTTTCCTGGTTATGTACTAATTAA
Source organism: uncultured Pelagibacteraceae bacterium (assembly GCA_902521615.1). Classification (GTDB taxonomy): domain Bacteria; phylum Pseudomonadota; class Alphaproteobacteria; order Pelagibacterales; family Pelagibacteraceae; genus Pelagibacter. Next base: position 36,923 of record CABYSJ010000002.1, read on the forward strand.
GAGTGAGATGGATAACAATATTTATCACATGATAAAGAGCATAAAGAGGGTAAGTGGTTTCTTGGGCACAAAAGGTACTCCTGTTCCAGTTTCAGACAAAGAAGTAGAGAAAATTTTAGGTCAGATCAAAGATGGTGTTGCTCAGCCTAAATCTGGCGTAGATTACAGTGTTGGTGAAAAAGTTCAGGTTGTAGACGGTCCATTTGCTTCATTTACTGGAATGATTGAAGAAATAGATGAAGAAAAAGCTAGACTTAAGGTGTCAGTTTCTATATTTGGTCGTCCTACACCAGTAGATTTAGAATATAATCAGGTTGAGAAGGTAAGTTAATGGCAAAAGAAATAAGTGGATTTATAAAACTACAAATCAAAGGTGGTCAAGCTAATCCAGCTCCCCCAGTTGGCCCTGCATTAGGTCAACGTGGTGTAAATATTATGGAGTTTTGTAAAGCTTTTAACGACAAAACTAAATCAATGGCAGGAAAACCTGTTCCAGTTGAAATTACAGTCTATAAAGATAAAAAATTTGATTTTAAAATTAAATCACCGCCAGCATCTTTTTATATAAAAGAAGCGGTAAAACTTAAAGGTGGTTCAAAAGAACCTGGAAGGAACATTGTTGCTTCAATTTCTAAAAAACAACTTGAGAGTATAGCTAAAGAAAAAATGAATGATTTAAATGCTCATGATATTGAAGAAGCTATAAAAATTATTGCAGGATCAGCAAGATCAATGGGTATTGAGGTAAAAGAATAATGGCATCAAAAAGATACAAAAAATTACCTGAAAATACAAAAGACTTGAGTGCCGAATCTATCGAAAAATTATTACCTCAAATTAAAAAAAACTGTACAACTAAATTTGACGAGTCTTTAGATTTAAGTTTTCAAATAAACAACAAACAAAAAAAGAGTGAAATAAACATCAGAACAGTAGTTAATTTACCTGGCGGAACAGGTAAGAAAGTTAAAGTTGCTGTAGTATGTGAAGATAATAAAGCACAAGATGCAAAAGATGCTGGTGCAGATATTGTGGGTGGTGATGAATTTGTTGAGAGCATTAAAGGTGGAGAATTAAACTTTGAAAAATTAATTTGTACACCTGGAATGATGATTAAACTTTCTAAATTAGGGAAAGTCTTAGGACCAAAAGGTTTAATGCCTAATCCTAAGCTAGGTTCAGTTTCTGAAAATATTAAAGAAGCTGTAACTAATGCTAAATCTGGTCAAGTAGAAATCAGAAATGATAAAGACGGAAATATTGGAGTTAGTATTGGTAAAAAATCTTTTAGTGATGATCAATTACTTAAAAACTACAATGCAATTTTAGATGCTTTAGAAAAAGAAAAATCAAATAACACTTTAAAAGGTGATTTAATTAGAAGTGTATTTGCTACGTCAACAATGGGTGTTTCATATAAAGTTAAATTAGGGAAATCGATATAGTTATGATGAACAAAGAACAAAAGAAAAATTATATTGAAGAAATGACTAGTAAGTTTGAAAACAGCAAGGCTGTAATGGTTACCCATTATCAAGGTTTAACAATGACACAATTGGATGAATTGAGAGCTAAAATGAGAGAACATGGAATCATTTTTAAAATAACAAAAAATAGAATTACAAAATTAGCTTTAGAAAAAACAAAGTGTAAAGATTTATCAAATTTATTTACTGGCCCTACCGCAGTTGCATTTGGAGAGGATGCCATAATGTCTGCAAGGATTCTTTCAAAATTTGCAAAAGATAACGAAAACTTAAAATTAATTGGTGGAATCATGGATAACGAGGTCTTAGATCAGGCCGGTGTCCAAAATGTAGCTAGTTTACCTACATTGGATGAAGCAAGAGCCAATATTGTGGGGATTTTGAACGCTTCTGCATCTAAATTAATCAGTATTTTGCTTGCACATTCAGAAAAAATGAGTAGTTTGACGGCAGAAAATTCTGAAACACAACCCAAAGAGTAATACATATGCCTGACCTAAATAAAATTATTGAAGACTTATCAAGTTTGACTGTCGCAGAGGCGGCTGAACTTTCAAAACAATTAGAAGAAAAATGGGGTGTAACTCCAATGGCAGCAGCAGCTCCAGCAGCAGCAGGTGGTGCAGCTCCAGCAGAAGATAAAGATGATTTCACAATCATGCTAGTATCTGCAGGTGATAAAAAAATTAATGTTATCAAAGAAGTAAGAGCAGCTACCTCATTAGGTTTAAAAGAAGCTAAAGATCTTGTAGAAGGAGCACCAAAAGAAGTTAAATCTGGTGTAAATAAAAAAGACGCTGAAGAGATCAAAGCTAAGTTAGAAGCTGCTGGCGCTAAAGTAGAACTTAAATAAATTAAATAGAAAGAATTCGAATACTGATTATTTTTAATCAGTATTTATAAACTTAAATGCAATTATCTTTTACTGAAAAGAAAAATATAAGAAAAAGTTTTGGTAAACTTAAAGAAAGTTTATCTATCCCTAATTTAATTGAAGTACAAAAAAATTCTTATAAAGAATTAACAGAATTTAATGCTGAAGCAGCTGAACTGACCAAAGGTTTTGATAGGGTATTTAAGAGCATATTTCCAATTGAAGATTTAAATGATAAAGCAACTTTAGAGTATGTTTCATACAGGTTAGAAAAACCAAAATTTGATGTTGAAGAGTGTATAGCGAGAGGTCTTACATATTCATCAGCTCTAAAGTGTACTTTAAGGTTAGTAGTATATGAAATAGATCAAGAAAATAATACAAAAGATATTTTATCAGCTAAAGAACAAGAAGTTTATATGGGTGAAGTTCCTATGATGACGAATAGTGGAACTTTTATAACTAACGGTGTTCAAAGAGTTGTAGTAAACCAAATGCATAGAAGTCCAGGTGTATTTTTTGATCACGATAAAGGAAAAACTCATGCAAGTGGTAAGCTTTTATTTAATTGCAGAGTAATACCTAATAGAGGTTCTTGGTTAGATTTTGAGTATGATGTTAAAGATTTTCTATATTTTAAAATTGATAGAAAAAAGAAAATTTTTTCATCTACTTTATTGTTAGCTTTAGGTTACACAAAATCAGAAATAGTAGATGAGTTCTATGAAAGTGAACAATATAATTTTGATCCAAAAACAGAAAAATGGAAAACTAAATTTAATCCAGAAAACTATAAGGCAAAAAATTTCTCAGAAGAAGTAATTGATGCAAAAACTGGTGAAGTAGTAATTAAATTAGGTGATAAGATCAACTTTTTAAGTGCAAAAAAACTAGCAAATGATGGTTTGAAAGACATACTGGTTTCTAGAGAGTCTTTGTTTGGTAAATTTTTACACAGAGATATAAAAGTTAATGAAGAAGAAGATGGTGTTTTTAAAATTGGGACTGAATTAAATGATACAATTATTCAACAAATTTTAGATGCAAATATACATACACTTCAAATTTCTGTTACAAATTCTATTAATAAAGGACCTTATCTACTTACAACTATTTTAGCTGATAAAAATAATACTAAAGACGAAGCTATCACGGAAATCTATAAAATGTTAAGACCTGGAGAACCGCCAACAATAGAGATTGCAACTCAAATATTTAACAATCTTTTCTTTAGCTCAGACAGATATGATTTGTCTGATGTTGGAAGAGTAAAAATGAACTCAAGATTAAATCAAGAATGTTCTGATAAAATTACCATATTAAGAAATGACGATATCATAGCAATTATTCACAAAATGTTGGATTTACGTGATGGTAAAGATGATGTTGATGATATTGATCATCTAGGAAATAGAAGAGTTCGTTCTGTTGGAGAGCTAGTTGAGAACCAAGCTAGAATTGGTGTTTATAGAATGGAAAGAGCTATTAAAGAAAAAATGACAACTTTAGATGTTGAATCAGCAATGCCACAAGATCTAATTAATGCAAAACCATTAACAGTTTCATTAAAAGATTTTTTTGCAAGCTCACAACTATCTCAGTTTATGGACCAAACAAATCCTTTATCTGAAATTACTCATAAAAGAAGAGTTTCAGCACTAGGTCCGGGTGGTTTAACAAGAGAAAGAGCAGGTTTTGAAGTAAGAGACGTACATCCAACACACTATGGAAGAATTTGTCCAATTGAGACACCTGAAGGTCCAAATATTGGTTTGATTAATAGTTTATCAACTTATGCAAAAATTAATAAGTATGGCTTTATAGAAAGCCCATACAAAAAAGTCAAAGACGGTGTTGTTCAAGATAAAGTTGAATACTTATCAGCAATGGAAGAAACAAAATTCACTATTGCTCAAGCAAATACAAAACTTGATAAAAATGGAAAAATTACTGAAGAACTAGTTTCATGCAGACAAAACCTTAACTTTCTTTTAGCAAAACCGGACTCTATTGATTATATTGACGTATCACCAAAACAATTAGTTTCAGTTGCAGCATCTTTAATTCCATTCTTAGAAAATGATGATGCAAACAGAGCCTTAATGGGCTCGAACATGATGAGGCAAGCAGTTCCATTATTAAAACCCGAGTCGCCACTTGTTGGCACAGGAATTGAAAGTGATGTTGCTCTAGATTCTGGTGTAACAATTGTAGCTAAGCGTGATGGAATTGTTGATAAAATAGATGGTAAAAGAATTGTTATAAAAGTAACCGAGGAAACAGACTTTAGTAAGTCTGGGGTAGATATCTATAACCTTCAAAAATTTAAAAGATCTAACCAAAACACTTGTATAAATCAAAGACCACTAGTTAGAGTTGGTGATAAGGTTAAATCTGGAGATATTATTGCAGATGGTCCTTCAACAAAATTAGGTGAACTTGCTTTAGGTAAGAATGTTACTGTAGCATTTATGCCGTGGCAAGGTTATAACTTTGAAGACTCAATTTTAATTTCAGAAAGGTGTGTTACAGATGACGTTTTTACATCTGTTCATATTGTTGAATACGAAATAATGGCGAGAGATACAAAGCTTGGTGAAGAAGAAATAACAAGAGATATACCAAATGTAAATGAAGAAGCTTTAAAAAACCTTGATGAGTCAGGAATAGTTTATATTGGCGCAGAGGTAAATGCTGGAGATATTTTGGTTGGTAAAGTTACTCCTAAAGGAGACTCAGCATCAGGCCCTGAAGAAAAATTATTAAGATCAATTTTTGGAGAAAAAGCCATCGATGTAACAGATACATCTTTAAGAATGTCTAGAGGATCAAGTGGAACCGTAGTTGATGTAAGAGTATTCAATAGACATGGAATTGAGAAAGATGAAAGATCAATAACAATTGAAAGAGCTGAAATTGAACAAGTTCAACAAGATAAAATTGTTGAGGAAGAAATATTAGAAAGAAGCATTAAACAAAGAGCTTCACAATTCCTGTCAGGGTCATCTTTAACTAAAAAATTAAAAGATTTATCCGAAGGAACTAAATTAGATTTTGATAAAATTAATAAACTATCAATTAATGATGTCTTCAAAATCACAGTAGGAAATGTAAATGACGAAGCAACATTAGCTCAATTAAAAGATCAATATAATAAAGCAAAACAAGACATAACCGAGAGATTTGAAGATAAAGTTTTAAAAATTAGAAGTGGTGATGATTTGTTACCAAGTGTTATGAAAATGGTAAAAGTATTCGTTGCTATCAAAAGAAGATTAAGACCTGGTGATAAAATGTCTGGAAGACATGGAAATAAAGGTGTTGTAAGTAAAATTATACCTGTTGAAGACATGCCATACAGAGAAGACGGCAGACCAGTTGACATTGTATTAAATCCTCTGGGTGTTCCAAGCAGGATGAACGTTGGACAAATTTTAGAGACACATTTAGGTTGGGCATGTAAAGAATTTGGTGAACAAGTTAAAAATTTAGTAAACGAAAATAACAAAAAAATTGAAAGAACAGAAAAAATCGAAAAATTCTTAAAATCTGTTTATGGAGAAGAAATTTTTAACGAAAAAGTAGACAAATTGAGCAAAAATGAATTTAAAGATCTTTGTGAAAATTTACAAAATGGTATCGCAATTTCAACACCTGTTTTCGATGGTGCTAAAGAAAAAAATGTTACTGAGATGCTTGAACTAGCAAATCTACCAGGATCAGGACAAACTTATTTATGGGATGGAAGAACAGGAGAGAAATTTGATAGACCGGTTACTGTTGGAATAATCTATATGCTAAAACTTCATCACTTAGTTGAAGATAAAATTCATGCAAGATCTACAGGACCTTACAGTTTAGTTACACAACAACCACTTGGTGGTAAAGCACAGTTAGGTGGTCAAAGATTTGGTGAAATGGAAGTGTGGGCTCTTGAAGCATATGGTGCGTCATATACTTTACAGGAAATTTTAACTGTTAAATCTGATGACGTCGCAGGAAGAGTTAAAGTTTATGAGACTATAGTTAAAGGTGAAGAAAACTTTGAGTCAGGTATACCAGAGTCATTTAACGTTTTAGTTAAAGAGATTAAATCATTAGCATTAAATGTGGAGCTTAATTAATGAAAAAAGAATTAACAGATCTATTTAAGGGCAGCGAAATTTCAGAAGCTCAAAATTTTAATAGCATTAAAATTTCACTTGCTAGCCCAGAGAAAATAAAATCTTGGACATTTGGTGAAATTAAAAAGCCTGAAACAATTAATTATAGAACGTTTAGACCTGAAAAAGATGGTTTGTTCTGTGCAAGGATTTTTGGACCGATAAAAGATTATGAGTGTTTATGCGGTAAGTATAAACGAATGAAATTTAGAGGAATTATATGTGAGAAATGTGGTGTTGAGGTTACAAAATCAAATGTAAGAAGAGAAAGAATGGGCCACATTAACCTTGCTACACCAGTAGCACATATTTGGTTCTTAAAGTCTCTTCCAAGCAGAATTGCTTTGGCTGTAGACATGAAATTGAAAGAAATAGAGAGAGTTCTTTATTTTGAAAACTTTATAGTAATAGAGCCTGGTTTAACTGGTTTACAAAAAAATCAACTCTTAAATGAGGAAGAATTAGCAAAATACCAGGATGAGTTTGGTGAAGAGAGTTTTACAGCAGGAATAGGAGCAGAAGCTGTTCTTGAGATGCTGAAAAATTTAGATTTAGAATTAGAAAGAAAAAATCTTGTTAGCTTTATTAAAGAAACTAAATCAAAAGTTAACGAAGAAAGAGCAATTAAAAGATTAAAATTAATAGAGTCATTTATTGAAACAGGTCAAAAACCAGAGTGGATGATTATGACCGTGGTACCAGTTATACCGCCAGAATTAAGACCATTAGTTCCTCTAGATGGCGGCAGATTTGCTACTTCAGATCTTAACGATTTATATAGAAGAGTAATTAACAGAAATAACAGATTAAAAAGATTAATGGATCTTAAAGCTCCAGATATCATTGTAAGAAATGAAAAAAGGATGCTTCAAGAGTCTGTAGATGCTCTATTTGATAATGGTAGAAGAGGCAGGGTAATAACAGGAACTGGTAAGCGACCACTTAAATCTCTTGCTGAAATGTTAAAAGGTAAACAAGGAAGATTTAGACAAAATTTATTAGGTAAACGAGTTGATTATTCTGGAAGATCAGTAATAGTTGTCGGTCCTGATTTAAAACTACATGAATGTGGTTTACCAAAAAAAATGGCTCTTGAGTTATTTAAACCATTTTTATATGCAAGATTAAATAAATTAGGCTTAGCTTCAACGATTAAACAAGCTAAAAAATTAGTTGAAAAAGAAACAAATGCAGTTTGGGACGCTTTAGAATTGATAGTTAGAGAGCATCCAGTACTTTTAAATAGAGCACCAACACTTCATAGACTTGGAGTTCAAGCATTTGAGCCAAAATTAATTGAAGGAGACGCAATTGAATTACACCCTTTAACTTGTGCAGCATTTAACGCTGACTTTGATGGTGACCAAATGGCAGTGCACGTGCCGTTAAGTTTAGAAGCACAATTAGAGGCAAGAATTTTAATGTTATCTACAAATAATATTCTTTCTCCATCAAACGGTAAACCAATTATTGTTCCGAGTCAGGATATGATTTTAGGAATTTACTATCTATCACAAGAACCTATATCTGATAAACCGGCAGGATACTTTACAAACTCAGATCAAATTGAATTTGCATTATCATCTGGCCAAATAAATGTACATAGCACTATCATTTCAAGATTTGAGACTGTAGATGATCAAGGTAATAAAAAAATGGAAAAATATACTTCTACAGCTGGAAGATTTTTATTAGCAAATTTATTACCTAAAAATAGTAACATTAAGTTCTCTTTAGTAGATAGATTATTACCTAAAAAAGTAGTTTCAGAAATAATTGATGTTGTATTTAGATTTTGTGGTCAAAAAACAACTGTAATTTTCTGTGATAAGCTTAAAGATTTAGGATTTAAACATGCATTTAAAGCAGGAATTTCGTTTGGAAAAGACGATCTTGTAATACCTGAAAATAAAACTCAATTAATTGATGATACTAAGAAATTAATTGCAGATTATGAAACTCAATATGCTGAAGGTTTAATTACAAGAGGTGAAAAATACAACAAAGTTGTTGATGCTTGGTCTAAGTGTACAGATAAAGTTGCTGGAGAAATGATGAAAGGTATTTCAGCTACAGAAAAAACAGACGAAGGATTGAAAATAAATTCTGTATTTATGATGGCAGATAGTGGAGCTAGAGGATCTGCTGCTCAAATGAAACAATTAGCTGGTATGAGAGGTTTGATTGCTAAACCTTCAGGTGAAATTATTGAAAGTCCAATTATCTCAAACTTTAAAGAAGGATTAACCGCTTTGGAGTATTTCAACTCAACACACGGAGCTAGAAAAGGTTTAGCAGATACAGCGCTGAAAACAGCTAGTTCTGGATATTTAACGAGAAGACTTTGCGATGTAGCTCAAGATTTAACTGTCACTAAAAAAGCTTGTGACTGTAAAAATCCAGGATTTATCGAACTCTCTGAAATTTTAGAAGGTGGTAATGTAGTAGTTAGCCTTTCTGAAAGAGCGCTTGGTAGAGTTACATTTGATGAGATTAAACATCCTTTAACTGGTGAAGTAATAATCAAAAAACAAACCATGATCGATGAGGCTGGATGTGATAAAATTGATGCTGCAGGGGTAAAATCAATAAAAGTTTACTCGGTAATGACTTGTGGTTCAAAAGAAGGTGTTTGTGCTACTTCTTACGGAAGAGATTTGTCTAGAGGTAAAATGGTTCACGTTGGTGAAGCTATTGGAATGATTTCTGCACAGTCAATCGGTGAACCAGGAACACAGTTAACAATGAGAACTTTCCACGTAGGTGGAACTGCTTCTGTTAAACAGGATTCACAAATTGTAACTAAAAATGAAGGAACATTAAAAATTATTAACTCAAATATATTAGAGGACTCTAAAAAGAATTTAATTGTAATGGGTAGAAATACTCAGCTTTCAATTGAGGATGATAATGGAGTTCAAATTGCAGTTTATAAAGTTGCATATGGATCAAGATTATTTTTTAATAATGGTGATAAAGTAAAAGCGAATACTAAAATATGTGAATGGGATCCTTACACAACACCAGTTATAGCAGAGAAGAGTGGTACAGCTAGTTATGTAGATTTAATTGACGGTGTTTCAATTCAAGAAACTACTGACGATGCAACAGGAATTTCTTCTAAATCAGTAATTGATTGGAGAGGTCAATCAAAAAGCACTGATTTAAAACCTAGAATTACTTTAAGGGATGAAAAAGGAAATGTGATTAAAAAAGCGGATGATAATGAAGCTAGATATTATTTAGTACCGGATTCGATTTTATCAATTAAGGATGGTCAAAAGGTTTATGCAGGTGACGTAATTGCAAGATTACCAAAAGAAACTACAAAAACAAAAGATATTACCGGAGGTCTTCCAAGAGTTGCCGAGTTATTTGAAGCTAGAAAAGCTAAGGACAGTGCAATCATTGCTGAAAATGATGGTAGTGTTGTTTTTGGTAAAGAGGTAAGAGGTAAACAAAGAGTATCTATTGTTCCTGAAGATGGATCAGAACCTTCAAATTATTTAATTCCAAAAGGTAAACACATCAATTTCAACCCTGGTGAAAAAATTCAAAAAGGAGAGTATCTTCTAGATGGTCAACCATTGCCACATGATATTTTAAGAATTTTAGGTATTAAAGAATTAACAGAATACTTTGTTAACCAAGTTCAAGAAGTTTATAGGTTACAGGGTGTAATCATAAATGATAAGCATATTGAAACTATTTTAAGACAAATGCTTAAAAAGGTTGAAGTAAAAGTGTCAGGTGACTCAAGTTATTTACCTGGTGAAGTGATTGATAGAATTAAGTTTGATAATACAAACGAAAAATTAGTTGCTGAGGGCAAAACACCAGCTGTTGGTGAAAGAGTTCTAATGGGTATCACTAAAGCCTCACTTCAAACTGAGTCATTTATTTCAGCTGCTTCGTTCCAAGAAACAACAAGAGTATTAACCGATGCTGCAATTAAAGGAAAAATTGACCCATTAAATGGGTTAAAAGAGAATGTAATCGTTGGAAGGTTAGTTCCTGCAGGTACCGGTAATATTAAAAATAGATGGAACAATAAAGCTCTAGAGGATGATAATAATTTTTTAGCGGAGCAGGATAAAATAGAAGCTTCAGAACTTGAAGAAACACAGACAAATCAGTAAAAAAATCGCCTAAAAATTGCAGTTTTAGTTTGACAAAGGTCTATTAATAAGTAATTTGGCGGTGTTTTTGGTTGGAATGTAGTACTTCTAACGGTACTAAACGCTGCCACAAAATAACCTGTCAGTTATTTTCATCTAAAAATAAATTAATTAATTTTAAAAAATTTATGCCAACTATTAATCAGTTGTTAAGAAAAAAAAGAGTGAAACCAGCATCAAGGAATAAAGTTCCTGCTCTACAAAAACAACCCTTAAAGAGAGGTGTTTGTGTAAAAGTTTATACAACAACTCCAAAGAAGCCAAACTCTGCATTAAGAAAAGTTGCTAGGGTTAGATTATCAAATGGATTTGAAGTTACAGCTTACATTCCTGGTGAAGGTCACAATCTACAAGAACACTCAGTAGTACTGATTAGAGGTGGTAGGGTAAAAGATTTACCAGGAGTTCGTTATCATATTCTAAGAGGTAATCTAGATACGCAAGGTGTTGCAAACAGAAAACAAAGAAGATCTTTATACGGAACAAAAAAAGGTAAATAATGTCTAGAAAAAAAACTCAACCAAAAAAAAATGTAGTTCCAGATCCAAAATTTAAATCAACTATCATTCCAAAATTAATCAACAATATCATGTATGACGGTAAAAGAGGTATTGCTGCTAAAATAGTTTATGACGCTATAGACAAAATTAAAACAAAAACAAAAGATGAGCCAATTAATATTTTTAATGAAGCAATTAATAATATCAAACCAACTGTAGAAGTTAGATCTAGAAGAGTAGGTGGTGCAACTTATCAAGTTCCTGTTGAGGTAAAAAGTAAAAGAGCACAAGCCTTAGCAATTAGATGGTTAGTAGAGTCAGCAAGAAAAAGAAAAGATAAACATATGGCAGATAAAATTTTTAATGAGCTTTATGATGCTTATGAAAAAAAAGGAGCTGCTGTTAAAAAAAGAGAGGATGTACATAAAATGGCAGAGTCTAACAAGGCATTTGCTCATTTTAGGTGGTAATAAGATATGGCTAGAACTCATTCATTAGATAAATATAGAAATATTGGGATCATGGCCCATATAGACGCTGGGAAAACAACTACTACAGAAAGAATTTTATATTACACAGGTAAGAGCCATAAAATTGGTGAAGTGCATGATGGTGCAGCAACCATGGATTGGATGGAACAGGAACAAGAAAGAGGTATTACAATTACTTCTGCTGCAACAACTTGTTTTTGGAATGATCACAGAGTTAACATTATTGATACACCAGGCCACGTAGACTTTACTATTGAAGTAGAGAGATCTTTAAAAGTTTTAGATGGTGCCGTCGCTGTTTTTGATGGTGTAGCAGGTGTAGAACCACAATCTGAAACAGTATGGAGACAAGCAGATAAATATAAAGTTCCAAGAATTTGTTTTGTAAATAAACTAGATAGAACAGGTGCTGATTTCTTTAGATGTGTTGACATGATTAAAGATAGATTAGGCGCAAAGCCATTAGTGTTACAAGTTCCTATTGGAATTGAGGCCTCTTTAACTGGAGTTGTTGATTTAGTTAAAATGAAAGCTCAAGTTTGGAAAAATGAGGCATTAGGTGCTGAATGGGAATACAAAGATATTCCTGATGATCTTAAAGAAATTACTGAAAAATATAGAACAGAATTAGTCGAAACTGCTGTAGAGCAAGACGAAAAATTAATGGAGTCTTATTTAAATGGAGAGGAAATTAAAGAGGAAGATTTAGTTAAGTGTATAAGAAAAGGAACATTGAATTTTAGTTTTGTTCCTGTTTTAACTGGATCTGCCTTTAAAAATAAAGGTGTTCAGCCTTTACTAGATGCAGTTGTGAACTACTTGCCAAGTCCAGTTGATATTGGTTCAATTAAAGGAACAAAAGTTGGATCAGAAGATGAAATTGAAATGAAATTTGATGATGGTTCTTCTTTTTCTGGTTTAGCATTTAAAGTTGCAAACGATCCTTTTGTAGGTTCTTTAACATTTGTTAGAATTTATTCTGGTACAATTAAGTCTGGAACTGCGGTATATAACTCTTCATCTGATAAGGAAGAAAGAGTTGGTCGTATGCTTTTAATGCATGCTAATTCAAGAGAAGATATTAAAGAGGCTAATGCAGGCGATATTGTTTCACTAGCAGGATTAAAAAATACTATGACTGGTCACACTTTATGTGACAAAGAAAATCCAGTTTTATTAGAGCCAATGGAATTCCCAGAGCCAGTAATTGAAATTGCCGTAGAGCCGAAAACAAAAGGTGACCAAGAAAAAATGGGTGAAGCATTAGCAAGATTAGCTAAAGAGGATCCATCATTTAGAGTTTCTTCAGACGAAGAATCAGGTCAAACAATCATTAAAGGTATGGGTGAACTTCACTTAGATATTATTGTTGATCGAATGAAAAGGGAATTTAAAGTTGAAGCAAACGTAGGTGCTCCACAAGTTGCTTACAGAGAAACTATAGAAAAATCTGCTGAGTACGAATACATACATAAAAAACAAAGCGGTGGTGCTGGTCAGTTTGCTAAGGTTAAATTATTTGTTGAACCTCAAGAACCAGGAAAAGGAAGAGAAGTTGAAAGTGCTATTAAAGGTGGAGCTATTCCAAAAGAATTTATTCCTGGTGTTGAAAAAGGTATTGAAACTGTCTCTGATAGTGGAATTTTGGCAGGTTTCCCAATGATTGATTACAAAGTAACTATTGTTGATGGTTTACATCACGATGTTGACTCAAGCGTTTTAGCTTTTGAACTTGCAAGTAGGGCATGTTTCAAAGAAGCTTGTGCTCAAGGTGGATTAAAACTTCTAGAACCGATTATGAGAGTAGAAGTTGTTACACCCGAAGATTATATGGGAGATGTTATTGGTGATTTAAACAGTAGAAGAGGGCAAATTAGCACTCAAGAACAAAGAGGAAATGCAACTGTAATTACAGCTATGGTTCCTCTAGCCAATATGTTTGGTTACATTAATAATCTTAGATCAATGTCACAAGGAAGAGCACAATATTCAATGTTCTTTGACCATTATTCTAAAGTTCCTCAAAACGTTCAAGACGAAGTAACTAAAAAGGTAGCAGGATAATGGAAAAGCAAAACATAAGAATAAAACTAAGAGCGTACGATAATAAGGTTCTCGATGCCTCTACAGAAGAAATTGTAAATACAGTTAAAAGAACTGGGGCTACAATTAAAGGTCCTATTCCATTACCTACAAGAATTGAAAGATACACTGTATTAAGATCTCCTCATATAGATAAGAAAAGTAGAGAACAGTTTGAGTCAAGAACACACAAAAGATTAATAGATATCATTGAACCAACTCCACAAACTGTAGAAGCATTGATGAAACTTGATTTAGCTTCTGGTGTAGATGTGGAGATAAAAATTTAATTATGAGCGAGATAGCTTTATTAGGAAAAAAAATAGGAATGACGAGAGAATTCTATAAATCTGGTCAGTTAGTTCCTGTAACTGTGCTTAAGGTTGAAAAAGCTAGAGTTATTCAGGTTATAGAAGAAGAAAAAAGAGGATACAAAGCTGTTCAGCTTGGATATGGAAAAATTAAAAATTCAAAATTAACAAAAGCTATGAAAGGTGTTTTTTCTAAAAAAAATACAGAAGCTAAGAAAAAATTAAAAGAATTTAGAGTAAATGATACATCTGTTTACAAAGAGGGAAACGAGTTTGGTTTAGAAATATTTAAAGATATTAAATTTGTAGACACAAGATCAAAGACAATTGGTAAAGGTTTTGCAGGTGCAATGAAAAGACATAATTTTGGTGGTTTAAGAGCCAGTCACGGTGTTTCAATATCTCACAGAGCACATGGTTCAACTGGGCATAGTCAAGATCCAGGAAAAGTTTTTAAAGGAAAAAAAATGGCTGGTCATATGGGTGACAAGCTAAGAACAATGCAAAATATTGAAATAATAAAAACGGACTTAGAAAACGAACTTCTTTACTTAAAAGGATCAATACCTGGTTCAAAAAATTCTGAAGTAATGGTTAAAAAATCAGTAAAAAATATAAACAAAATGACAATTGGTGAGAAACAAGCTGCTGCTGAAGAGGCTAAAAAAACACCTGAGAAAAAGAAAAAATAATGAAATTAGATAAAATTAGCATAGACGGGAAAAAAGATAGTATTGAAGTTTTGGATAAGATTTTTTCTGCTAAAATTAACCATAAATTAGTTAGCGCTGTTCTTTATAAAACAAATGCTAATTACAAAGGAAGACATGCCAAAACTAAACAACAAAATGAAGTAAAAGGACCAACTTCAAAAATATATGCTCAAAAAGGAACTGGTGGCGCAAGGCATGCTAGTAGAAAAGCTCCTATATTTGTTGGTGGAGGTATTGCTCATGGACCAAAAGGTGAATTAGCATACAAAAAAAGAAAATTAAATAAAACTGAGAAAAAACAGAGCGTAGCTTCATTAATTACTGAAAAAAATAATAATAAAAATTTATTAATCTTAAATGATTTTAGTTCTGAAATTAAAAAAACAAAAGAAATGAATTCAATTATTAATAAACTTGAAATTACAAATTCACTAATAATTTTGGATAAAAATTCTAAAGAAAAAATTGAAAAATCAGTGAGAAATATTCCAAATGTTAAAGTTACTGATGTAAATCATTTTAGTGCTTACGATATTATTAAATTTAAAAAAGTTGTTTTCACAGAAAGCTCAGTGAAAGAATTAGAAAAGAGATATTCATAAAATGGAAAAAATTCATTTATACGACAAAATTCTATCACCTGTGGTTACTGAGAAATCAACTAACTTGTCTGAACTGAATAAAATTGTTTTTAAAGTTCCAGATGGTGCAAATAAAAAAAATTTAAAAAAAAATATTGAAAAAATATTTAAAGTTAATGTGACTAAGATAAATATTATAAACAAACAAAACAGAACAAAAGTTACCAGAGGCAAAAAAGTAAAAGTATCTGGATATAAAAAAGCAATAATTACTTTAAAAAAAGGTCAGAGCATTGATCTAACAACAGGAATTTAATTAATGGCATTAAAAACTTTTAAACCATATACAAAATCTACAAGAGGTACCATTTTAGTTGATAGAACTGGTTTATGGAAAGGTAAACCATTTAAGACACTAGTTTCACCTAAAAATGCAATGAAAGGTAGAAATAATAATGGTCATATCACCTCTATTAATAGAGCTGGTGGACATAAAAAAATGTACAGACATGTGGATTTTTATCGAAAAAAATTCGACATGGAAGCCACAGTTGAAAGAATTGAATATGATCCAAATAGGTCATGTTACATTATGTTAGTTAAATTTGAGGATGGTACTCACTCATATTTCTTAGCACCACAAAAAATTAAAGTTGGAGATAAAGTTGAAAGCGGTTCTAAAAAAGAAATTAAAGTAGGTAATTGTATGCCATTGCAAGACATTCCAGTAGGTATCAATATACATAATGTCGAGATACAGCCAGGTGGTGGTGGAAAAATTGCTAGAGCAGCTGGTTCATCAGTTACTATTAGTGGTCTAGATGGAAACTATAGTTTAATAAAACTAGCCTCAGGTGAAGTGAGAAAAATAGATTCAAGAGCTTTAGCCACAATTGGAATTTTAAGTAATCCAGATCAAAAAAATATTAAAATTGGAAAAGCAGGTAGATCAAGATGGCTGGGTAGAAGACCTCATACTAGGGGTGTTGTTAAAAACCCAGTTGATCACCCACATGGAGGTGGAGAAGGAAAATCTGCTGGAGGAAGACATCCAGTTTCACCTACAGGACAATCTGCTAAAGGTTTAAAAACACGAGATAATAAAAGAACAGATAAATTTATAGTTAAGAGAAGAAATAAGAGAAAGGATACTAAGTAATGGCTAGAGCAGTTTGGAAAGGTCCTTTTGTAGAAGAAAGCTTGATGAGGAAAGTTGACAAGTATAAAGACGATCCAAAGAAAATTCCTATTAAAACTTGGTCAAGAAAATCTACAATTTTACCAGATTTTGTAGGGGTAAGTTTCCAAATTTATAATGGTAAAAAATTTATACCAATAACTGTTTCAGAAGATATGGTTGGACATAAATTAGGTGAGTTTGCACCAACAAGAACGTTCTTTGGTCATACACCGGCTGATAAAAAAGCTAAACCAGCAACAGCAGAGAAGAAATAATTATGGGCAAGAAAAAAAAAATAGATAAATCTAACGAAAAAACAGTGAAGTCTGTTAATAACGGTATTAGATCAAGTGTTAGAAAGTTAAATCCAATACTTAGAAGTATCGTTGGTAAAAAAGTTGATGTTGCAATTAGAGATTTACAGTTTTCAGAAAAAAGAGTTACTAGAGATGTTAGAAAAACAATTAGTTCTGCAGTTGCCAATGCTGAAAATAATTTTCAATACGATATTGATAAATTAATAGTTAAAGAAGCATATTGTGGAAAAAAAATAGTTATGAAAAGATTTAGACCAAGAGCCAAAGGAAGAGCAGCACCAATATTAAAACCTTGGTCAACTGTTACAATAATTTTATCAGAAGCAAAACAAATGGAGAAACATGGGACAAAAAGTTAATCCGGTAGGTTTTAGATTAGGTGTCAACAGAGGATGGGACTCTGTATGGTATGCTAAGAAAAAAGATTTTGGAAATTATTTAATCGAAGATTTTAAGATTAGGGAATATATCAAGAAAAATGTAATTAATTCAGGTGTTTCCAAGGTAATGATCGAAAGAACATCTAATAAGTGTTATGTCACAATTTATACTTCTAGACCAGGATTTGTGATTGGTAAAAAAGGAAGTGATATAGACAAAATTAAAAACAATCTTTCAAAATTAACTTCAAATGAAGTTAATCTAAATATTAAAGAAGTTAAAAAACCTGAAACTAATGCTTATTTAGTAGCTGAAAACATAGCTCAACAGCTTGTAAAAAGAATTTCTTATAGAAGAGCTATGAAAAGAGCAATGCAATCATGTATTAGACTAGGAGCAAAAGGAATTAAAGTATCAGTGAGTGGAAGACTTGGTGGAAATGAAATAGCTAGAACAGAGTGGTTAAGAGATGGAAGCATTCCATCACATACTTTAAGAGCTGATATAGATTATGCAGAGGCAGAGGCTCTTACAACATATGGAATTATTGGTATTAAAGTTTGGATTTATAAAGGTGAAGTTTTTGCTAGAGAATTTAGCCAAGAGACAAACAAGGTAACACCAAAGGAAGGTAAACAATAATGCTTCAACCAGTAAGAACAAAGTGGAGAAAAGCGCATAAAGGTAGAATTCATGGTAATGCTACTAGAGCAAGTACTATAAATTATGGTGCTTACGCATTAAAAGCTTTACAGCCTGAAAGAGTTACAGGAAAACAGATTGAAGCTGCAAGAGTAGCTTTAACAAGACATATGAAAAGACAAGGAAGAGTTTGGACAAGAATATTTCCAAATATTCCAGTTTCAAAAAAACCAATTGAAGTCAGAATGGGTAAAGGAAAAGGTTCACCAGAGTACTTCGCGTGCAGAGTAAAACCAGGAAGAATATTATTTGAAGTTGATGGTGTTTCTGAGCAAATTGCAAAAGAAGCTTTATACAAAGCATCAGCAAAATTACCTATAAAGACCAAAACGATTAAGAGATTTGCATAATGAAAAAACAAGAAATTAAAAAATTATCAAAGGACGAAATTGTGAAGAATATTGATAAACTTAAAAAAGATCTTTTTAATTTCAGATTTCAAAAAATGAATTCACAAGTAACAAACCCATCTAAAATTGGGGAAACTAGAAAAACAATAGCAAGATTAAAAACAATTTTAAAAGGGAAAGCAAATGCCTAAAAAAATACTTACAGGTGTAGTTATAAGCGACAAACCAAATAAAACAGTTACTGTTATGGTAGAACGTAAATATTCTCACCCAGTTCTAAAAAAAGTAATCAGAGTTAGAAAAAACTATAACGCTCACGATGAAAATAATAAATTCAAAACCGGTGACAGAGTTTCAATTATTGAGAGCAAACCCTTTTCTAAAAATAAAAAATTTCAAGTTATGGAGAATACAAAGTAATGATTGGTGTTCAAACAGAATTACAAGTAGCTGATAATACTGGTGCAAAAAGAATTGAGTGCATTAAAGTTCTAGGTGGGTCAAAAAGAAGATACGCTAGTATTGGTGATACAATTGTAATTGCAGTTAAAGAGGCGATACCTAAAGGAAAAGTTAAAAAAGGATCTGTCCACAAAGCTGTAGTAGTAAGAGTTAAAAAGGGAATCCACAGAAATGATGGTTCTAAAGTAAGATTTGATAATAATGCTGCTGTCTTAGTTGATGACAAAGGGGAGCCAGTGGGGACAAGAATTTTTGGTCCAGTTACTAGAGAATTAAGAAGTAGAGGTCAAATGAAAATTATTTCTTTGGCACCGGAGGTTTTGTAATGATTAAAAAAGGTTTGAAAGTAAGAGTTTTAACTGGAAAAGATAAAAAAAAAGAGGGTGAAGTTATTGAAATAGATAGAGTTAATAACAGAGCTAAAGTTAAAGAAATAAACATGGTTAAAAAACACGTTAAAACAACAAAAGAGAAAAAAGGTGGAATTTTTCCAAAAGAAAGCTTTATTCATATTTCTAACTTAAAACTAATCGATGAAAAAGCGGCTAAGAAAAAAGAGGCTAAAAAATAATGACACCAAGATTAAAAGAAATATTCAATAAAGAAATTCAGCCTGCATTAAAAGATAAGTTTGGTTTTAAAAATATTTATATGGCTCCAAGAATAGAGAAAGTTGTTTTAAATATGGGTCTTGGTTTAGATGCTACAGATTCTAAGATTTTAAAATCATGCGAAGAAGATATGGCTAAAATTACTGGACAAAAACCAGTTACAACTAAATTTAAAAAATCAGTAGCAAATTTTAAAACCAGAAAGGGATCAAATGCTGGTTTAAAGGTAACATTAAGAAAAAATAGAATGTATGAATTCTTAGACAGATTAGTGAATATTGCATTGCCAAGAATTAAAGATTTTAGAGGTTTGTCACCAAAAGGCTTTGATAAATTTGGTAATTATACTTTTGGAATTAAAGAGCATATAATTTTCCCAGAAGTAAGCTTTGATAGAGCAGACAAAGTTAGAGGTTTAGATATAGTAATAGTAATTAAAGCAATAAATAAAGAACATAGTTTTGCATTACTAGAAAAAATGAATTTTCCATTTACTAAAAAAGGAGATAATTAAACATGGCAAAGTTAAGCGCTGTTAATAAAAATAAAAAAAGAATTAAGCTTTCAGATAGGCTTTATAAGAAAAGACAAGCATTAAAGAAGATTGTAATGGATAAAAAGATTCCATTAGAAGAAAGATTTAAAGCGCAACAAAAATTATCTAAACTGCCAAGAAACTCCGCTAAAACAAGAGTTATGAATAGATGTGAGATTACTGGAAGACCTCATGGTGTTTACAGAAAATTAAAGATTTCAAGAATTGCATTAAGACAATTAGGATTACAAGGAAAGATACCTGGCTTGGTTAAATCTAGCTGGTAGAAAGGAAAATTATGAGTTTAAGCGACCCAATAGGAGATATGATTGCAAGAGTGAAGAATGCTCAAGCTAGAAATCATAAAAAAGTTGAATTACCTTCATCTAATTTTAAAACAAAAATTGCAGATATACTTAAAAATGAAGGTTTTATAAAAGATTTTAAAGTGAGTTCTGAGGAGAAAAAACCAATTTTATCATTAGAGCTTAAGTACCATTCAGGTAATCCAGTAATTAGTGCTTTTGAAAGAGTGTCAAAACCTGGAAGAAGAATTTTTTCATCTGCTGATAGCTTACCTAAAATAAATAATGGTTTAGGAATTGCTATTGTTTCAACTCCAAAAGGAGTTATGACAGACATAGATGCAAGAAAACAAAAAGTTGGTGGCGAAATAATTTGTAAGGTATTTTAATGTCTAAAATAGGAAAAATTAACATATCAATCCCTGAAAAAGTAAAAGTTGCTTTAGCTGGAAATATTATAAATATAGAAGGACCTCTAGGGAAAAAATCAATCAATGTTGATCTAGATATGTTTAATTTAGATATAATTGAGGGTAAAGAAATTTCTATTAAACCAAAAAAAGTAGATCAAAACTCAAAAAGACTTTGGGGAATGAATAGAAGTTTAATCAATAACGCTGTTATTGGATCCAGCACAGGTTATGAAAAAACCTTAGAATTAGTTGGTGTTGGTTATAGAGCAGCGTTAAAAGGAAATCAGTTAAACTTACAATTGGGTTATAGTCATGATATCAATTTTGACATACCAGAAGGCATTAAAATTGCCGTAGAAAAACAAACAACATTAAAAATTACAGGCTCTGATAAGCAGCTAGTTGGAGAAGTTGCTTCTAAAATCAAAACATTAAGAAAAATCGAGCCATATAAAGGAAAAGGTGTTCGAGAAAAAGGACAGTATGTTCTTAAAAAAGAGGGTAAGAAAAAGTAATGAAATTAAACACTAGTATAAGAAAAAGATTTAGAGTTAGTAATAAAGTTAAAAAAGTTGCTCCAAAAGATAGATTTAGATTAAGTATCTCTAGATCATCAAAAAATATTTCAGCTCAAATAATTGACGATACAAAAAAAGTAACCTTGTTATCAGCTTCATCTATAGAAAAAGACCTTAGATCAGCAGACAAAGTTAATAAAACTGAGCTATCTAAATTGGTTGCTCAAAAATTAGCTAAAAAAGCTCAAGAGAAAAATATTACCAAAATTTACTTTGATAGAGGTTCTTACAAATATCACGGTAGAATTAAAGTTTTTGCAGAAACTTTAAGGGAAAACGGAATGGAATTTTAATTATGGAAAATTTAAAAGATAAAAAAACAGACGATATATTAGAAAAATTAGTCCACATAAATCGAATTACTAAAGTTGTTAAAGGTGGAAGAAGATTTGGATTTTCAGCGCTTGTAGTTGTTGGAAATCAAGCAGGTAAAATTGGTATAGCTCACGCAAAAGCTAAACAAGTACCTGATGCTATAAAAAAAGCAAATGAGATGGCAAGAAGAAAACTTACTCATATACCATTAAGAGAAGGCAGAACGATACATCATGATGTTAAGGCAAAAGATGGCTCGGGTAGAATAGTTCTAAGAGCTGCTTCAAAAGGAACAGGTATTATTGCGGGTGGTCCTGTTAGGGCAGTGTGTGAAGTTTTAGGAGTAAAAGATATTGTTGCAAAATCTATGGGAACTTCTAACGCACACAATGTTATTAGAGCTACAATGAAAGCATTAATGAAACAAAGTTCACCAAAACAAATATCAGCGATTAGAAATAAAAAAATTTCTGAAATAATTGAAAAAAGAGGATAATGATTACTTTAAACAATAGAGAAAAAATCAATAAATCTAAAATAAGAGTTGGAAGAGGAATTGGCTCGGGTAAAGGAAAGACATCAGGTAGAGGTGTAAAAGGTCAAAAATCAAGATCTGGTGTAGCTATAAAAAGTTTTGAAGGTGGCCAAATGCCATTATACAGAAGACTTCCAAAAAGAGGTTTTAATCCAATATCAAAAGAGAATGTTGCAATTTTAAATCTAGATAAAATTCAATCTTATATAGACAAGAAAAATATCAATCCAAATGAAGTATTAAACTCTGAATTATTAAAAAAACTTAAACTAATAAATAAAAACTCAAAAAAATTAAAAATTTTAGGATCTGGGGAAGTAAAAGATAAAATTAATATTGAAGCTGACCTGGCCTCTAAATCAGCAATAGAAAAACTAGAAAAAATTGGTGGATCTATTCAATTAAAAAAATAGTTTGTTTAAATGAGTGCATCATCATCAACAAATGATTTAAGAAATAGAATTATATTTACTATTTTAATATTAGCCGTTTATAGATTTGGAACTTTTGTACCTTTACCAGGTATAGATCCTGAACAATTAAAAATCATGATGGAAGGTAATCAAAAAGGATTATTAGGTATGTTTAATGTTTTTGCAGGAGGCGCAGTTAGTAGAATGGCGATATTTGCATTAGGTATAATGCCTTACATTTCTTCTGCAATTATAGTACAGCTTTTAACAGGGGTTTCTGATTATTTTAAAAATCTAAAAGCTCAAGGTGAGACAGGAAGAGCCAAAATTACACAAATCACTAGATATGGAACAGTATTACTTGCAACAGTTCAAGGATATGGTCTATCTGTTGGTTTAGAGTCATCGGCAGACTTAGTAATTAATCCAGGGGCTTTTTTTAAAATAACTACGGTTACAACCATTGTTGCAGGAACAATATTTTTAATGTGGTTAGGAGAACAAATCACTCAAAGAGGTATTGGTAACGGTATATCGTTAATAATTTTTGCTGGTATCGTTGCAGAAATTCCAAGAGCTTTGGTTACAACTTTCGAATTAGGTAGAACAGGTGCGGTTTCAACATTTATGATCCTAGCTATATTTGTTCTATTAATAGTTACAATTCTTTTTGTAGTTTTTATGGAAAGAGCACTAAGAAAAATTCTTATTAATTATCCAAAAAGACAAATGGGAAATAAAATGTATGGTGGAGAGTCATCACATTTACCTTTAAAAATAAATCAGGCTGGAGTAATTCCTGCAATTTTTGCTTCTGCACTTTTATTACTACCAGTAACATTCTCAAATTTCTCATTTTCTAACAATGAAACATTTTTAAACTTGAGCTCTTATTTTACTCAGGGACAACCTCTTTATATGTTGCTTTATGCATCGGGGATAATATTTTTCACTTTTTTTTATACTTCTATAACATTCAATCCAACAGAAACTGCTGAGAATCTTAGAAAGTATGGAGGATTTGTGCCAGGAATTAGACCAGGTGAAAGTACTGCGATGTATATTGAAAATATTTTAACAAAATTAACTACGATTGGTGCTCTATATTTAACTCTAGTTTGTTTGATGCCAGAATTTTTAATTGCAAACTATCCAATACCTTTTTATTTAGGTGGTGCATCCATATTAATTGTTGTTGTAGTAGCTATTGATACTGTAACACAAATACAAACAAGATTAATGAGTTCACAATACGAACAACTGATTAAAAAAACAAAATTTGGTAAGTAAGTGAATATAATTTTATTTGGACCTCCTGGTGCTGGAAAAGGTACTCAGTCTAAATATCTTGTAAAAAAATTAAAAGCTTTTCAAATTTCAACAGGTGATCTTTTAAGAGAAGAAATCAAAAAAAATTCACATATTGGTAAAGCAATAACCAATGACATGAAGAATGGAAAATTTATAAGTGATGAAATTGTTAATAAACTTATAGAAAATTTAATATCTGATCCCCAAAAAAAAAATAAATTAATCTTTGATGGATATCCTCGATCATTAAGTCAGGCTAAAAATTTAGAAGTGTTACTAAAAAATTCAAATCAAAACATAGATTTAATTTTATTTTTAAGCGTAGATAAAGAAACAATTCTCAAAAGGCTTGAGAGGAGAAAAATTATAGAAAATAGGTCTGATGATGATACTCATACGATAGTTTTAAGGTATGAAAAATACATGGAAACAACCCAACCAGTTCTAAATTTCTACTCTAAGAATCCAAATTTTAAAGAGATTGATGGACGCTTAGAAATTGAGGAAATAACAAGGAAAATAGACGCTTTTATCAATGTATAAGACGTTGACTTTGATTAATCTTCTTATATAAAAGGCACAATTTATCACAAAAATTATGGCTCGTATCGCAGGTATAAACATTCCACAGAATAAACTTGTTCATATAGGTTTAACTTATATTTATGGAATTGGTGATAAATTCTCTCAGAAAATTTGTTCATCTCTTGAAATTCCAAGAGCTAAAAGAGTAAATGAATTAACAGATGAAGAGATTTTAAAAATTAGAGAGTACATAGATCAAAACTTTAAAGTAGAAGGTGATTTAAGAAGAGATTATTCATTAAGTATTAAAAGATTAATTGATCTTGCTTGTTACAGAGGAACAAGACATAGAAAAAAACTACCAGTTAGAGGGCAAAGAACTAGATGTAACGCTAGGACAAGAAAAGGAAAAGCAATCGCTATTGCTGGAAAAAAATTAACACCAACTAAAAAATAGTTATGGCTAAGACTGATAAGATTGAGAATAAAGATCAGAAAGTAGAAAAATCTACCAAGAAAAGTTTAAAAAGCTCTTATTCAAAAAAAAAAAAAGTTAAAAAAAATATTTTAAATGGAATTGCTTATGTGCAATCAACATTTAATAATACCATCATCTCTATTGCTGATACAAATGGAAATGTAATTTCATGGGCATCTGCTGGACAAAAAGGGTTTAAGGGATCAAGAAAATCAACTCCTTACGCTGCTCAGGTAGCAGCTGATTCTGCAGCTTCGAAAGCTCTTGAGTACGGAATGAAAACTTTGTCCGTTGAAGTTAAAGGACCTGGATCAGGTAGAGAAACAGCTTTAAGAGCATTGCAAGCTAGAGGATTTAAGATTTTGTCAATCAAAGACACTACGCCTATGCCTCATAATGGAACTAGACCACCAAAGAAAAGGAGAGTTTAATGGAAGTCGAAAATGTTAATGTAAAAAATTGGAAGTCATTAATTAAGCCATCTAAATTAGATGTTCAAATAAGTGATGATTTAACTCATGCAAAAATTGTAGCTGAGCCTCTAGAGAAAGGTTATGGATTAACTTTAGGAAATTCTCTAAGAAGGATTTTATTATCATCTATAAGAGGAGCTGCTGTAACATCAATTCAAATTGATGGAGTTTTACATGAATTCACCTCAATAAAAGGTGTTAGAGAAGATGTGACCGATATCGTTTTAAACGTAAAATCTTTAGCATTGAAAAGTAATTCTGATGGTACAAAAAAATTAATTTTAGACGCAAAAGGACCTGGAGAAATTAAAGCTTCAGATATAACTCCAGTTACAGATGTTGAGATTTTAAATCCTGATTTAGTTATTTGTAATCTAGATGAAAAAACTACTTTTCATATGGAGATGAATGTTAATACAGGTAAAGGATATGTTCCTGCGGAGCTAAATAAACCTGAAGAGCCACCATTAGGTCTTATTGCAATAGACTCACTTTATAGTCCAGTTAAAAAAGTTTCATACTCAGTAAGTACTGCTAGAGAAGGTAAAGCATTAGATTATGATAAATTAATAATGGAAGTTGAAACTAATGGATCAATTTCTGCTGAAGATGCTGTAGCTTATTCAGCTAGAATTTTTCAAGATCAGCTTAAAATGTTTATAAACTTTGATGAGCCAGTTGAAGCCCCTGTAAAAGAAGTTTCTACTGAACCTGAATTTAACAAAAACTTACTAAGAAAAGTAGATGAGTTAGAGTTATCAGTTAGATCAATGAACTGCTTAAAAAACGACAATATTATTTATATCGGTGACCTAGTTCAAAAATCTGAAGGTGAAATGTTGAGAACACCTAATTTTGGAAGAAAATCATTAAATGAAATTAAAGAAGTTTTGACAGGTATGTCTCTATATTTAGGAATGGAAATTCCTAACTGGCCACCAGACAACATTGCAGAAATGTCTAAGAAATTAGAGGAAGCAATTTAATGAGACATGGTTTAGCAAATAAGAAGTTAAATAGAACATCAGAGCACAGAAAAGCTTTACTTAAGAATATGCTTAATTCTTTGATTAAGTATGAGCAGATTAAAACTACTTTACCAAAAGCTAAATTTTTAAAACCTCAAGCTGATAAAATAATAACATTAGGAAAAAAAGAATCTTTACAGACAACTAAAATTTTAGTTTCTAAACTACAAGATATTAAATTAGCTAATAAAGTCAAAACAACACTTTCTAAAAGATATCAGAATAGAAAAGGTGGTTACACAAGAATAATTAAAGCTGGATTTAGATATGGAGATAATGCTCCAATGGCAATAATTGAATTTGTTGATAGAGACGTTGAAGCAAAGAGAGTTGATAAACCAAAAAAAGATACAACTAAAGAATCTCCTAAGACTGAAGAGAAAAAACAAGCTACAGCTTAAATCTTAAATCATGAAGAAATCTTACATCGTTGAGTCAACGTGTAATGATATGCGTTTGGACAGATGGTTAAGATTAAAAATTGGTAAGATTCCACAAGGACTTGTTGAAAAATATTTAAGAACAGGAAAAATAAAATTAAATAGAAAGAAAGTTAAAAGCTCTTTTAAAATAAAAACGAAAGATGAAATAAATATATTTAACATTGAATTTAAAGAAACAATTCAACAAAAAAAAATTAAGTTTTTACCGTCGAAAGAAATTATAAAATCAAATGAAGATCAAATTATTGACAATAATGACAATTTTATTGTTATAAACAAAGCATCAGGCATATCAGTGCAAGGTGGAACTAAATCAAAAAAAAATCTAGTTGATATTTTTGCTAAAAGTGAATTTTTTAAAGGAACAAAACCATATTCTGTTCATAGATTGGATAAAGATACTTCTGGAGTTTTTATTATGGCCAAAAACAGAGAGAGCGCTCAATTGCTTACTTCTTTATTTAGACTAAGAAAAGTACACAAAACTTATTTAGCTATATGTCAAGGAGAAATTAATAAAAAATCTGGTGTATGGGATGATGATTTAATTAGGTACGATGGTGATAAAAAAATAATTGAAAAAGCAAAAACAATTTTCACAGTTATTGATAAAAATTCTGAAGCAAGTTTATTAGAATTAAAACCTATTACTGGACGAAAACATCAGTTAAGAAAACAATTATATGCAATTGGGAATCCTATATTTGGAGATAAAAAATATAAATTATCAAATTCTAATAAAGGAGTTAATAAAAATTTAATGTTACATTCATATCAAATTAAATTTAAAATTAATGACATAAAACATACTTATTCAGCATTGTTACCTGATTATTTTAAAAAACTTTTAAAATCTAAAAGACTTAGGTTTTCAAATTTGAAATAAAATTTTGAATTAATATATCACTTAGATTTGAGTAATCCTGATCTAAAATGCTTTTTAAATTAGTTACTCCTTTATCTGAAATACCACATGGTACAATTTTTTTATAATTTTCTAGATCATTATTTATATTTATTGCAAAACCATGATAGGCAATCCATTTGCTAACTCTGATACCTATTGCAGCGATTTTTTTAACTTCATTATTACATCTATACCATATACCTATATTATCTTTATCTGGAAAAGTTTCTATTTTATAAAATTTTAAAGTTTGAATTATTGTTTTTTCAATAATTGTTATAAATTTTCTGATATCTTTTTTTTTTCTTAAATCTAAAACAAAATAACAAATTAATTGACCTGGTCCATGGTAAGTAATTTTACCACCTCTATTCGTTTCTATTATTTTAATGGATTTATCAATAATCTCATTCTCTTTATAAGAAGTTCCTGCTGTAAAAACTTCATTATGCTCCAAAGTCCAAATTAATTCTTGCTCATTATTTTCATATAAATCCTTTAATCTTGTCTCTAGTATATCAATAGCATCAACATAATTTACTGGTTTTATTGACTTTTTGATCTCTATGTTCATTTATAATTTGTATTATCTTTATTATGTATTAATAGTGCAAATCTAAATTATAGGTAGATTTATGTCTTTAACTAAAAAAACTAAAGATAAAAAAGTAAATTTTGAGTTTAATAAAGAATATATAAGAGTTGTTACTAGCAAAATAGCCAACAATGATGCTCAATTTATCACCAATTCATTTAATGAAATGCACCCAGCTGATGCTGCGGATATTATTGAGCACCTTAGTGAAGGGGATAGAGAAAGTTTAATTAAATTAAATAATTTCAATATTGATCCAGACGTTTTTGTTGAATTAAATGAGTCTATTCAATCAGAAATTATTACCTATCTATCTTCAGAATCTATAGTAAGTATTCTAAAAGGCTTAGAGTCAGACGATGCTATATCTATATTGGAAAATGTTCCTGAAGAGGATAAAAATGCAATCCTTAGCTCTTTACCCCCTAAAGATAGATTTGCTCTACTAGAAAGCTTAAGTTATCCAGAGGATACTGCTGCTAGACTTATGCAGCGTGAATTTACAGCCATACCAAGTAATTGGTCTGTAGGTCAAACAATTGACTATTTAAGAGAAAACAAAGATTTACCAGAAGAGTTTTTAGAAATTTTTATTATTAATGAAGATTTCAAACCAATAGGAACTGTTCCTTCCTCTAGAGTTTTAACGACACCTCGAGATACTAAAATGGCAACAATTATGTCAGAATCTCAATTATTAATTCCTGTTGAAATGGATAAAGAGGAAGTTGCTAACTTATTTGAAAATTATAATTTGAATTCAGCCGCTGTTATAGACAAAAACAATAAATTAGTTGGTATGATTATGAACGATGACGTTTTAACAGTTTTGAAAGAGGAAGCTGAGGAAGATGCTTTAAGATTAGCAGGGGTAGGAGATGAAGAAATTACTGATGGAGTTGTAAAAAAAACAAAGAGAAGATTCAATTGGCTTTTACTTAATTTATTTACTGCCTTTCTAGCAACATGGTGTATTAGTTTATTTGGAGCAACCATTGAACAAATGGTAGTATTAGCTTTCTTAATGCCTATTGTAGCTTCAATGGGAGGTAATGCTGGAATGCAAACACTTGCAGTTACAGTAAGAACTATAGCTACAAATGATTTAACTCAAAATAATTTCTCATCTAATGTATTTAAAGAATTTTCTATTGGTATATTAAATGGGATTATATTTGCAGCAATAAGTGCTTTAATTGTACAGATATGGTTTCAAGACAGCATCCTTTCACTAATAATAGCAATATCAATGGTACTAACAATGATAATTGCTGGATTATTTGGCATACTAGTTCCTTTTACTTTAAAAAAAATGAATATCGACCCAGCAATTGCTTCAAGTGTTTTTGTGACAACAATTACAGATGTAATAGGTTTTGTTTCTTTTTTAGGTGTAGGAGCATATTTTTTATAAAATTACAGGTTATCAATTAATCTGACGTTTTTTAAATTATAAGCAATAAACAATCTTGAATTATTTTTTGTATTTGAAAGTTTTAGGTTATTTATGTTTCTTAGCTCTAAATAATCAATTTTAATTTTATAATTATTTATTAATTCTTTTTTTTTAAGATTTAAAAAGCTTGGAATATTTTTCTTATTTTTAATATTTTTTTTTATATCTACCAGTGTTTCGTAAATCTTTGCTGCAATGATTAAATTAGATTTATTTAAAAGAAGATTTCTTGATGAGAGAGCTACATTATCCTTATCTCGAATTGTTTTGCAACGAATAACCTTAGTTTTATATTTTTTTTCCAATTCTTTTTTTACCAAATATAGTTGTTGAAAATCTTTTTCTCCCATAAATATCTTCTTAGGTTTTACAATTTTAGTTAGTTTGTTCATTACATCCAAAACACCTTCAAAATGACCTTTTCTAAATTTAGCACACAAAATTTTATCTTTTTTTAGCAATGTAATTTTTGATTTTTTTTTATCTTTGTATATGTCTTTAAATTTAGGAAGATAAACAAAATCAACTTTTTTGCTTTTTTTAAGAATTTTTAAATCTTTTTTGATATTTCGTGGATAGGATTTTAAATCTTTTTTATTATTAAATTGTTTTGGATTAACAAAAATACTTACAATTGTTTTTTTACAAAGTTTATTTGATTTATTTATTAGTGATAAATGACCTTTATGTATTCCACCCATAGTAGGAACAAAACCCAGGTCATTAAATGGCCTTAATGATTCAAATAATGTCGTATTGTTTAATAAAATTTTCATTTGTATAAAAATATTTAATAAGTAAAACATTTAAATGATTAAACAAGCAATTATTCCTTTAGCTGGACTTGGAACTCGGTTACTACCTTTAACAAGTGTTTTTGCTAAAGAGCTTTTACCCATTAATGGAAGACCTGGAATTGAATATATTATAGATGAATGTATTGATGCAGGTATTAAAGAGATCGTGTTTATTATCTCTACTAAAAAATTAATGATTAAAAAATATTTTTATAGTGATCAGTTTTATAAAAATATTATTAAAAAAAAAAAAGATCCTAGAATAATTAATGAATATAAAAAAATACTTAAATATAAGAATAAAATTAAGTTTGTTTTTCAAAATATTCCAAAGGGCACAGGTGATGCTGTCCTTAAGACACAAAAATATATTAAAAATAAATATTTTTTAATGTTGTTACCAGATGATTTAATAATTAGAAAAAATTGTTCTAAGTCAATGATCAAGGTTCATAAAAAATATCAAGCTTCAGTTATGGCATCTATGAAAGTAAAAAAAAATAATGTCTCAAGATGGGGAGTATATAAAATTAATAAAAAATTAAATAAAAGAAATTATGTTATAGATGGTGTAGTTGAAAAACCATCAATAAAAAAAGCACCATCTAACAATGCTGTTATTGGAAGATATATATTACCGCGTACAATTTTTAAAAAAATAAAATCTCTTAAACCTGCTAAAGGTAAAGAGCTTCATATCACTGATGCAATACAGCTATTAATTAATGATAAAGAAAAATTCATAGCTCATAATTTTGAAGGTAAGTATCTCGATTGTGGAACAATGAGTGGCTATATCAACTCCTCGAAAGAAATAGGAAAAATATGAAATTATGTATGATTGGCACAGGCTATGTTGGTTTAGTTAGCGGCGTTTGTTTTTCTGATTTAGGTAATGATGTCATATGTGTTGATAAAGATTTAAAAAAAATTAACAATTTAAAAAAGGGTATTGTTCCTATTTACGAACCTGGTCTAGAAGAGTTAGTTTTAAAAAATTATAAAAATAAAAGACTGAATTTTTCTACAAACCTAAAAGAGTCGGTGAAAAAATCAGATATTGTTTTTATATGTGTAGGAACACCAACCAAAAAAAATAGTAATAGTGCTGATTTAAGCCAAGTATATGCTGCTGCAAAAGAAATATCTAAATCTATTAAAAAATTTAAAATTATAATCAACAAATCGACTGTGCCTGTGACAACGGGTGATGAGATTGAAAAAATTATATCTAAAAAAGTAAATAAAAAATTTTTTTCAGTAGTATCTAATCCTGAATTTTTAAGAGAAGGTGAGGCTATTAGAGATTTTATCTATCCAGATAGAGTTGTAGTTGGATCAAATGATAGTAAATCCCAGAAAATATTAAAAAGCTTATATTCACCATTAATATCAAAAGGTGCAAAATTTGTTTCTACAAAAAGAAGAGCAGCAGAATTAATCAAATATGCTTCGAATGCTTTTTTGGCAACAAAGATTACCTTTATAAATGAAATAGCAAATTTATGTGAAAAAACTGGTATAGATATTGAGGATATCTCAATAGGGATTGGACTGGATAAAAGAATTGGTAGCAGATTTTTAAGAGCTGGACCTGCATACGGTGGGTCATGTTTTCCAAAAGATACTAAAGCTTTAGTTTCAACTGCAGATAAATTCAAAACTAATTTATCGGTGGTAAAAAGCGTTATCAGATCTAATGATTTAAGATCTGATTTATTATCCAAAAGAGTTAGTTTAATTTTAAATAATAAAATTAAAAATAAAGTTGTATCCTTTTTAGGTGTAACTTTTAAAGCAAATACTGACGATATGAGAGACTCGTCTAGCCTAAAATTAATTCCATTTTTATCTAAAAAAGGTGCAAAAATTAAATATTATGATCCTACAGGATCAAAAAAAGAATTTAAAAAATTAAAAAATGTTGAATTTTCTAATTCAATACAAGAATCGATCAGAGGATCAGATATTGCAATTATACATACAGAATGGAATGATTTTAAATCAATTAATTTCAAAAAATTTTCAAAAAATAAAAAACTTATTATTTACGATATGAGAAATATTTATTCACCAAATAAAATTAAAAAACTAGGTTTTAAATATTTTGGTATTGGAAGATAATTTAATTTAACTCAAAAATTGCATCAACTTCAACAGACACACCAAGTGGTAAGCTATTTGTACTTACTGCTGCTCTAGTGTGCATTCCTGCTTCACCAAAAACAGAAGCAATTAAATCAGAAGCTCCATTAATTACTTTTGGTTGATCTGTAAAGCTATCAGTTGAATTGACAAAACCTGTTAATTTTACACACGATTTAATTTTAGAAAGATCTCCATGACAAGCTACTTTTGCTTGCGATATAATACTTAAACCACATCTTTCAGCTGCTTTGTAACCATCATCTATAGATAGATCTTTTCCAACTTTTCCTTTTATTAATTCGCCATTATCTGAAATAGAAATCTGTCCCGAAATATAAAGTAAATTGCCAACAATTTTTGTTGCAACATAAGAACCAACAGGTGGTTTTGCCTCCGGAAGATTAATCTTTAATTCTTTAATTTTATTTTCAAAATCCATTTTATTCTTTAGAAAATTCTTTATGTGTTTTGCTATTTTTAAATTTTTTAAGCTTATCTTTAAGATTAAAGTTCTTCAATTTTTTTTTACCTTGTTCTATCTTTTTTGCTGTTTTAGATTTTATTTCCTCTGCTTTTTTTGAGGTCTCTTTCTTAAGTTTATCAGATGTACATTTTGCATAATCTTTACTTAATTTATCATATTTTGAGCAATCCTCAGCAGATGAAAATGTTAAATTATATAAAGAAATGAATAAAACTGAAATTATGATTTTAATTATTTTCATTTTATCTTTTTTTTAGATTTTTTATTTTTATCGTATTCTCTTCTTTTCTCAATTAGTATAAGAGCCTCTTCCATTGTTAGCTCTACTGGATCTTTTTCCTCGGGTATTGTTGCATTCAGAGATTTATATTTAATGTATGGTCCATATTGACCTTTCATGATACGGACTGGCTTTTTATCTTCAGGATGCTCCCCTAAATCTTTTATAATTGAAGAAGACATTCTACCAGGTTTTGCCTCAGCTATCAGTGTAATTGCTTTATTTAATCCTATAGAAAAAATTTCTTCGACATTTTCTATTCTAGCTGATTTATTTTCACATTTTAGATACGGTCCAAATCTACCAGTGTTCAAAGTGATTTCTTTTTGATTTTCAGGATTTATGCCCAATGATTTAGGTAATGAGCATAGAAATTTTGCTTTATTTAAATCAATACTTTCTAATTCAATTCCTTTTGGAATAGACACATTTTTTAATAGTTCATTTACCTCAGTTTTCTTTTTCTTAGTTTGTTTTCTTTTTTTAGGTTTTTCTTCTTCAATATTTTCTTCAAGAATTTTTTCATACTGAAGATAAGGACCAAATCTCCCATTTTTTAAAAAAATATCATTTCCATTCTCATGTTTTCCTAGAAATTTTGGTTCTGCTAATTGTGACTGAGCAGCTGCTTTAGCTTTTGATAATGGTCTTGTAAATTTACACTCAGGATAATTTGAACAACCAATAAATGCACCTCCCCTAAAACTATTTTTTAAACTAAGGGAACCTGTGTCACATAACTGACATTTTCTAACTATCTTTCCTTCTTTATCAGTGTCAAATATTAATGCTCCCAAACTTTCATTTAAAAGATCTAAAACCTCTCTAGTTCTTTTTTCTTTTACCTCTGAAACATTGCTGTTAAAATCTTTCCAAAACATTTCTAAGACTTTTAACCAACTTTCTTTTCCAGAAGTTATTTCATCTAGCTGATCCTCTAGTCCGGCTGTAAAGTTATAATCTACATACTTTGAAAATAGTTTTTCTAAAAACGCAGAAATTAATTTACCTCTATCAGTTGGAAAAAATCTTTTGTTAACTATTTCAGCATAACCTCTATTTGCTATTGTTGAAATAATACTTGCATAAGTTGAAGGTCTTCCAATTCCTAACTCTTCTAATTTTTTAACCAAACTCGCCTCAGAGTAACGTGGGGGAGGTTGGGTAAAATGTTGTTCATCAATAAGAGCTTCTATATTAATTGGTCCTTTTGACATCTCAGGTAAAATTTGCTCATCATCATCAATGCTTTGATTTGAATAAACTTTTAAAAATCCATCAAATTTCAAAACCGATCCGCTTGATTTACATATAGTTTTACCGTCATCAGACTCAATAGTTATTGTATTTCTATCAAATTTTGCTGTTTCCATTTGAGACGATAGAGCTCTAGACCAAATTAAAGAATATAATTTTTGTTGGTCAGAACTTAAATACTTTTTAATAGAGTCTGGATTTCTATTAATATCAGTTGGTCTTATTGCTTCATGAGCTTCCTGAGCGTTTTTTGCTTTTTTTCCTGAGTAATTATTTGGATTTTCTGGCAAGTATTCGTTACCATATTCTTTTTTAATAAAATTTCTAAAATCAGTGACAGCATCAGCTGACAAATTAGTTCCATCCGTTCTCATATATGTAATTAACCCAACTGTATCTCCTTCAATTTCTATTCCTTGATAAAGTTTTTGTGCTATTTGCATTGTTCTTGATGCTCCAAAACCTAATCTACTAGATGCAACTTGCTGAAGTGTTGAAGTAGTAAAGGGTCCTGAGGGATTTCTGCTAACAACTTTTGAGGAAATATCAGTTATGTTAAATTTTTTGTTCCAAATATTATCAATTGCCTTTCCAATTTCTTCTTTATTTTTAAATGAAAATTTTTCAATTTTTTCTCCATCAAGTTGAGAAATACTTGCTGTAATTTTGCTTTTGTTTTTATCCTGAAAATTAATACTTAGTGTCCAAAATTCTTCAGGCTTGAATAATTCAATTTCATGCTCTCTTTCAGTGATCAATTTCAATGCAACAGATTGAACTCTACCTGCAGATTTTGAACCAGGTAGTTTAGTCCAAAGTATTGGTGATATATTAAATCCTACCAAATAATCTAGTGCTCTTCTAGCCATGTATGCATCGACTAATAAGGGCTCTATCTGTCTTGGATTTTCAATACCATGTGTGACGGCTTTTTTTGTTATTTCGTTAAATACCACACGTTCAATTTCTTTATCCTTTAAAAGTTTTTTTTCATTTAAATACTCTTTTACATGCCATGCTATTGCCTCACCCTCACGATCTGGGTCAGTAGCAAGAATTATTTTTGAAGAATCTTTCGCAGCATCAGTAATTTCTTTTAAATATTTTTTTGAAAAGCTATCAACTTCCCATTCCATTTTAAAATTTTGATCAGGATCAACTGATCCATTTTTTGAAGGAAGATCTCTAATATGACCATAGCTTGCTAAAACAGTATAGTTATCACCTAAATATTTATTAATTGTTTTCGCTTTAGCAGGGCTTTCAACTATGACTAGATTCATAAAATAACAAACTACTCAAAAGAGTTTGATAGTCAAATTAATAAATTTTTGTCTTAGTTTCTTCTTTATTTTTCAAGCGTTTAATATTTTCTCTGTGGGTAAAAAATATTAAAATAAACATTATCACAAAAAAAAATACATTTTCTGAACCCTCAAAAATTAAAATATAAACCGGTATAGAAAGTGATCCTATCAAGGAAGATAAAGATGAATATTTGGAAATAAAAAAAATTATTAACCAACAAATACCAAACACCAAACCAAAAATAATATTTAAAGAAAAAAGTATCCCAACATATGTTGCTACACCTTTGCCACCTTTAAATTTTAACCATACTGGAAACACATGACCTATAAAAGCGCAAAAAGCTGATATATATATTCCATCAGGAAAATTAATTTTAATGTATAAAACAGGTATTACTGCCTTTAACACATCAAGTATTAGTGTTGAATAACCAATTAACTTGTTACCACTTCTTAAAGCATTTGTTGCGCCAATATTACCAGAACCAATTTCTCTAATATCTTTTTTTAAAAATACTTTGGTTAAAATTAATCCAAAAGGAATTGATCCCATTAGGTATGAGATTATACCTATTATAAAAAGTTCCATTTTTATATTTTAAATAATTCTATACCTTTTACAAATGTATTGGTTACTTTTCCTTGAAGTTTCTTATCTTCAATTGAAGTATTTTTAGATTTAGAGATTAAATTTTCTTTTTTTACAATCCATGGTTTATTGATATCTACTATACAAAAATCTGCATCATTACCAATAGACAGGTTTCCTTTATTTATATTTAATATTTTTGCTGGGTTAGAGGTTAGAGCTTGAATTATAGTTTCAAGTTTTACAGATCCATTATGAAATAATTCTAAACTTAAGGATAACAATGTTTCAATACCAGATGCACCTGTTGCAGCTTGTGCAAAAGTTAATCTTTTAGATTCTTCATCTTCAGGTTTATGGTCAGAAACAATTACATCAATAGTTTTATCTTTTAATCCTTGAACTAAAGCTTCTCGATCTTCTTCTCTTCTCAGTGGAGGTGATAATTTTAAAAATGTTCTAAAATCTCCAATATCATTTTCATTTAATGAAAGATTGTTTATTGATACACCGCAAGTAAATTTAACGTTTTGTTTACGTTCTTTAATTATATCTACAGATTTTCCTGCTGATAGTTGAGATATATGATATCGACATTTGGTTTTTTCTAAAAGAGTAAGATCTCTTTCAATTATAATTCTTTCAGCAATATCTGGTATACTTGATAAGCCTAGTTTTGTTGCAATAATACCAGAATTAATCATGCCATTTTTAGCTAAATCGTAATCTTCAGCATGTTGCATTATAAGACATCCCAAATCTTTAGCTGAATTCATAATTCTAGACATAAGTCTAGTATTTTGAATTGTTTTTACTCCGTCAGTAAAAGCAATAATTCCTTTTTTAGCTAGCAATCCAAATTCAGTCATATTGGTGCCATTAGTGTTTTGAGTTAATGAAGCGCAAGGAAAGATATTTATTTTAGATTTATCACGTCCTCTTCTTTTTAAAAAATCTACAATTGATACATTGTCTATAATTGGATCTGTATTAGGCATTGTTACAACCGAGGTAACTCCACCAGATAATGCAGCATTACTCAAAGTTCTAAAATTTTCTTTATATTCATATCCTGGCTCGCCTACAAAAACTCTCATATCTACTATCCCAGGAAATATATATTTACCCTTTAAGTTGGTAGGCTTTTCTCTAGTTGGTATATTATTTGTATTTACCTTTTTTCCTATAGCTTCTATCTTTCCGTCTTCTCCA
Organism: uncultured Pelagibacteraceae bacterium; assembly: GCA_902521615.1. GTDB lineage: Bacteria > Pseudomonadota > Alphaproteobacteria > Pelagibacterales > Pelagibacteraceae > Pelagibacter. Next base: position 74,693 of record CABYSJ010000002.1, read on the forward strand.
ATTATTAATCCACCATTCTCGTTTATTGAGTTATGAGGATCTATAATATTTGCATTTATAAAGTATTGTTTTTTCATTTACTCACAAAATATTTTTAAACATGCCATTCTTACAGCAACACCTAATTCAACCTGTTCCTTAATTACACTTTTGTTTATATCGTCTGCTAATCTTGTATCAATCTCAATTCCTCTATTCATTGGACCAGGATGCATTATTAAAGCATCTGATTTTGCATGATCAAGTTTATCTGGTGTTAATCCATAATATTCGTAATACTCTCTGTTTGATGAAAGGTATGAACTTGTCATCCTTTCATTTTGCAGTCTAAGCATCATTACAATATCACAATCTTTGAGACCTTTTTTCATATCAGTAAAAGTGTTTACACCAAATTTTTCAATTTCTTTCGGCATAAGATTAGATGGAGCAACTATATTAACCTCAGCTCCTAACATTGTAAGAAGATAAATATTTGATCTAGCTACCCTTGAATGTAGTATATCCCCACATATTGCTATTTTTAATCCCTGAATTTTTTTTTTTCGATTTCTAATTGTTAATGCATCTAATAATGCTTGAGTAGGGTGCTCACGTCTACCATCACCAGCATTTAATACAACACAATTAACTTTTTGAGATAATAAATTACAAGCACCAGAGTCTTGATGTCTGATTACGATTATATCTGGATGCATTGCATTTAAGGTCATTGCAGTATCAATCAAGGTCTCACCTTTTTTAATTGCCGAGTTACCCATATTCATTGACATAACATCCGCGCCAAGTCTTTTTCCAGCAAGTTCAAAAGAACTTTGAGTTCTAGTTGATGGCTCAAAGAATAAGTTTATTTGTGTTTTGCCTCTTAACACATCAATTTTTTTATTTTTACTCTGGTTTAATTTTATAAAAGCTTCTGACTCATCCAGGATATAATTAATATCATTAACTGATAAATCTTGGATACCTAACAGATGTTTTTGTGAGATTTTAATAGCTTTATTGGTTTGAATTGCCATTAAAATTAACTCTATAGCTATAAAGCCCCTAAATGGCAAGGATTAATTATTTAAATAATCTATAGCTCCTTGAAGAATAAATGCAGCTGCATTTTGATCTATGTTTTTTTCACGCTTAGAAACATTAACATCAAGCTGACTAGATAGATTAAATGCCCCCACAGTTGAAAGTCTTTCATCCCATAAGCAAACATCTACATCAACATTTTGGTCTATATTTTTAGATACATCACTTACTGATTGAGCAGAAGGGCCTAATGAACCATCCATGTTAATTGGATATCCAATGATAATTCCTTTAATATTGTTTTCCTCTATTATTTTTTTTAATTCGCTGATTAGATCATAATTATTGGTTTTATTGATCGTTTTAAAAGGTGTGGCTATTGACTGTTTTTCATCACAAATTGATACACCGATTCTTTTTGAACCAAGATCTAAACCAATCAATCTAGAGTTTTCAGACTGTTTTTTTTTGAATTCTTCAATAGTGATCATATTGTATATTTTAAACTTAAGTGATAGTTTGCGACATATTTAAATACCATATGAGCATCGATCTTAAAACAATAAAGCACATATCTAAACTATCAAGAATTTCTGTAGATGAGAAAAAAGCAGAGAAACTTGCAGGAGATTTAAATTCAATTTTCGATTTTATTGAAAAACTTAACGAATTAAATACTGATAATGTTGAACCCTTAACTTCTGTTGCTGAAACAACTCTAAAACTAAGGTCAGATGAAGTAAAAAGTAAAAACTTAAGAGATCAAGTAATAAAAAATTCTCCTAAGGAAAATGAAGATTATTTTGTAGTGCCAAAGGTAATTGAATAATGTCAGATATAACTAAACAATCATTATCTGAGTTAGTAGAAAATATAAAAGGTAAAAAACTTTCCTCAAGTGAAGTTACTAAAGCATTTGTTGAAAGATCTGAAAAATCAAAAGAATTAAATGCATATATAACTGAAGATTATGCAAATGCTTTAAATAAAGCAAAAAAATTTGATGAAAAACCTAATCTTAATCTGAAATTACCTGGCATCCCAATGGCTGTAAAAGATTTATTTTGTACAAGAGATTTAAGAACTACGGCAGGTAGCAAGATTTTAAATAACTTTGTTCCAACATACGAGTCAACAGTGACACAAAACATTTGGAACGAAGGAGCTATCCTAATGGGGAAATTAAATTGTGATGAATTTGCAATGGGTTCATCTAATGAAACTAGTTTTTTTGGTAATGTACAAAACCCAATTGATAAGAATTTAGTGCCCGGAGGTTCATCAGGTGGATCGTCTTCTGCTGTAGCAGCTCAATTAACACCAATAACTATTGGAACAGATACAGGTGGATCTATAAGACAGCCTGCTTCATTTACTGGAACTGTCGGATTAAAACCTACTTACGGTAGTTGCTCTAGATATGGAATTGTAGCATTTGCATCATCCCTAGATCAAGCTGGTCCAATGGCACAAAATGTTAAAGATTGTGCATTGTTACAGGAAGTTATTAGCACTTATGATGAAAAAGATTCTACTTCAATAGATTTTAAAAGAAACGAGTACAGTAAAGAATTAACAAAAGATATTAAAGGTAAAAAAATAGGAATACCCAAAGAATATAGAGTAGATGGCATGCCTAAAGAAATAGAAGACCTATGGAAAAAAGGTATAGAATATGCAAAAGATTGTGGTGCCGAGATAATCGATATATCTCTACCTCATACTAATTATGCACTACCAACTTATTACATAGTAGCACCAGCAGAGGCCTCATCTAATTTGGCTAGATATGACGGTGTTAAATACGGTTTTAGAGCTGAAGGAGAAAATCTTATTGATATGTATGAAAAAACTAGATCTAAAGGATTTGGTGCTGAGGTTCAAAGAAGAATAATGATTGGGACTTATGTTTTATCTTCAGGATATTATGATGCTTATTATCTCAAAGCACAAAAGGTAAGAAAACTTATTAAAAATGATTTTGATTATGCTTATAAAAAGGTTGATGCAATTCTAACCCCATCTACTCCAAGTTCTGCGTTTAAAATTGGTGAAAAAACAAATGATCCAGTTTCAATGTATTTAAATGATATTTTTACTGTTCCTGTAAATTTAGCAGGTTTACCTGGAATTTCTATACCCGCAGGCCATGATGCTAAAGGATATCCATTAGGATTACAGATAATTGGTAAAGCTTTTGATGAACAAAATATTTTAAACATTGCATACGCCATGGAAGAAAAAATTAATTTTAAAAACAATATTAATGATTGGTGGATTAAGTGAGTAAGAACAAATCTGAATATCTAATTAATAGACATGATAATCAATATGAAGTTGTCATTGGTTTAGAAGTTCATGCACAAGTTACATCTGAGTCAAAATTATTTTCAACATCGGCAACCAAATTTGGAGGTGAGCCAAATACTCAAGTAAGTTTAGTTGATGCAGCATTTCCAGGAATGTTGCCAGTAATAAACGAGTATTGCGTAAAACAAGCTATTAAAACAGGAATTGGTTTAAAAGCTAAAATCAATAAAAGATCTGTCTTTGATAGAAAAAATTATTTTTATGCTGACTTGCCTCAAGGGTATCAAATCTCACAATTCAAAGATCCAATTGTAGGTGAGGGCAAAGTAATACTTGATATGCCAGATGGTCAAAAAGAGGTAGGTATAGAAAGATTACACTTGGAGCAAGATGCAGGTAAAAGCATTCATGATTTAGATCCTAAAAATACTTTTGTAGATTTAAATAGATCAGGTGTGGCTTTAATGGAAATTGTAAGTAAACCTGACCTAAGGTCCCCAGATGAAGTAAATGCATATATTAAAAAATTAAGATCTATAATGAGATATTTAGGCACTTGTGATGGAAACATGCAGGAAGGATCTTTAAGAGCTGATGTAAATGTATCTGTGAGAAAAAAAGGTTCAAAAGAGTTTGGAACCCGATGTGAGATCAAAAATGTTAATTCAATAAAGTTCATGCAGATGGCAATTGAATACGAAGCTAATAGACAAGTTGATTTAATTGAGGATGGTCAAACGATTGATCAAGAAACAAGACTTTTTGATACTAAAAAGAATGAAACTAGATCAATGAGATCAAAAGAAGATGCTCATGATTATAGATATTTTCCAGATCCAGACTTATTACCATTAGAAGTTTCAGATGATTTTATTGAAAACTTAAAATCAGAAATTCCAGAGCTACCTGATGAAAAGAAAAAAAGATTTATAGAAAAATTCAAGTTATCTCCTTATGAAGCAAACATTTTAGTTTCTGATATTGAAACATCAAATTACTTTGAAAATGTAATTAAGAAGTCTGATGTAAAACTTGCAACAAATTGGATAATTGGTGAATTATTTGCAGCGTTAAATGAAAAAAATTTAGAAATAACTGAAAGCCCTATAAGCGCAGGCAACTTATCAAAATTAATTAATTTAATTAAAGACGGAACAATTTCTGGAAAAATTGCAAAAACAGTTTTTGAACAAATGATGGAAGGCGACAAAGATCCTCAGAAAATTGTTGAAGAAAAAGGTTTAAAACAAGAGAGTGATCCAAAAGCACTTGAGGCACTGATAGATAAGGTTATTGATGATAACAGAGACAAAGCTACTGAATATAAATCAGGTAAAGTTAAATTATTTGGTTTCTTTGTGGGTCAAGTAATGAAAGTTTCTGGTGGAAAAGCAAATCCTCAATTAGTTAATGAGATTTTAATGAAAAAACTTTAGAATTTATGGGTTCAGACCTAAATATAACTAAAGAACTCCAAGAGTATATTTTAAGTCATGGATTTAATTTACATCCAGTCCAAAAAGAAATAATTGATTACAACATTTCTCTTGGTCATATCAAAAGAATGCAAATCTCAATTTCACAAAGTCAATTTCTGCATTTAATTATAAAAATTTCAAATATCAAAAAAATTTTAGAGATAGGTACATTTACAGGATTAAGTACGTTATCTATGGCTTTGGCACTATCAGATGACGGCAGAATAATTGCTTTAGATAAAAATGAAGAAACTAATAAAGTTGCAATAGATTTTTTTAAAAAAGCTAATCAAGATCATAAAATAAAAACATTAATTAAACCTGCTTTAGAAAGTTTAGATGAAATTAAAAATGAAAAGTTTGATTTAGTTTTTATTGATGCTGATAAAATGAATTATATTGAATACTATGAACGTTCTTTACAATTATTGAGCAAAAATGGTCTAATAATCATTGATAATGTTTTATGGTATGGAGAAGTTGTGAATGAAAACAATAACGATAAATTTACTAAAAATATTAAAGAGTTTAATAGTCATATCTCAAAGGATACAAGAGTTGAAAAGTTAATAATTCCTCTTGGTGATGGAATGACTGTTTGTAGAAAATTATAATGTTTGAAGTAGTTGGTTTTTATAAATTTATCAAAATTTCTTATCTAAAGAAAAATCAGAAAGTTTTATTAGAAACTTTAAAAAAGAAAAACATTAGAGGTACAATAATTATCTCTAAAGAAGGGGTAAATGGAACTATCTCTGGTAAAGCTGCAGACATTAAATTCACAATTAACAATTTAAAAAGAGCTTTTAAATTTAAAGAATTTAACAGCAGCAATAATTCTAAAAGCTTATTCCAACCATTTCATAAACCTAAAGTGAAAATCAAAAACGAGGTTGTTCCTATGAATTTAATTTTAAACAAAAGAATAAAGAAAAAGAATAGCCATGTAGATCCAATCAAATGGAATAAGCTTATTAAAGAAAAGGATACGGTTCTTATAGATGCTAGAAAACCATTTGAGTATGATGTTGGAACATTTAAGGGAGCAATCAATCCTGATGTTGATAACTTTAGAGATTTTCCAAAATATCTAAAAAAATTAAAAAAAAATCAACCTATAGCTATGTTTTGTACTGGTGGAATTCGTTGTGAAAAGGCATCTGTATATTTGGAGAATAAAGGGTTTAATAATATTTATCAGTTAAATGGTGGAATTTTAAATTATCTTAAAAAAACAAATAAGAAAAAAAGTTTATGGAAAGGTGAATGCTTTGTTTTTGATAACAGGATTAGTTTAAAACATGGTCTTAAAGTTGGTTCTTACTCAATGTGTAGCGGTTGTAGGAAGCCAGTATCTCGTAAGGATAAAAAATCAAAAAAATATGAAGAGGGTGTTTCATGTCCAAATTGTCACGACAATTTAACAGATCATCAAAAATCAAGATTTAGGATGAGACAAAAACAAATTAATCTTGCTAAAGAAGCAGGAAAAAGACATATCTTTCAAAAAGAGTATTAACAAATCTTAAATTAATGAATTTATTAAAAGATGAAGTTTCTGCGTTAGTAAGAAAACTTGCTGTACCAGCAAGTGTAGGAACCTTATTCCAAACACTTTATACAATCGTAGATACTTTTTATGCAGGAAAAATATCTCCAGAAGCCTTATCTGCTTTGAGCAAGTCTTTTCCGATATATTTTTTGATTATTGCGACATCCATTGGAGTTACCGTAGCGGGAACATCTTTGATTGGCAGCAGTATCGGAGAAAAAAACGAAAAAAATGTTTTAAGTTATTTTGGAAATGTAATCATTTATTCGATTATAATCTCGATATTTGTATCTATTTTAGGATTTGCTTTTGGTGAAAAGATATTCCTATTAATGAATTCCTCTCAAGAAGTAACAATTCTTGGACTTGAATATATAAATGTAATTTTTCTAGGTACGATATTATTTATTTTAGTAGTAGCATTAAATTCATTCTTACACGCAGAAGGAGATACTAAAACTTACAGAAATGTTCTAATATTTTCTTTTTTCTTAAACATTATTTTAAATCCAATTTTTATATTTGGTTTTTTATTTATTCCACCATTAGGAATAACTGGTATTGGGATAGCAACTTTAATTGCTCAATTTGTATCTTTGTTAGTTATTTTGATAAAAATATTAAATAATCAAAGAATTAAACAAATAACTTTAGACCATTTCAAAGCTAAATTTTTTTTCTTAAAAAATATTTTTTTTCAATCAATGCCAATTACAATTGCCATATTAGGGTATTCTATTGCTGCAACAATTGTTTTTACATATGTTGGGTTATTTGGCGAATATGCTGTAGCAGGGTATGGATCTGCCACAAGAATTGAGCAAGTAGTTTTGTTACCAATATTAGGAATTAATACAGCAATAATTTCTATAATAGCGCAAAATATTGGTGCAAAATATTACGATAGAGTTGAGCAATCCTATTTTACCTCAATAAAATACGGTCTATTTATAATGTTAATCGCTGGTGTAGTTATTTTTATAAGTGCTGACATTGTTCCTAAATTCTTTTCTTCAAACCAAGAGGTAATTATGCATGGCTCGATGTACCTTAAGATTTCTGCATTTATTTTGCCTGCTTATCCAATATTTTTCTTATCAAATGGATTTTTTATGGCTTTAAAAAAATCTGAAAAAGCCATGGTTAATAATATTGCCAGAAATGTTATAGTGCCAGTTTTATCTTTTTACATTGCAAAGTATTTAAATGCAGATTTTAAAACTTTTTTTTATATTTGGGCTATCTTTCAATGGTTCATATCATTGATGTTACTATTTTATGTCAAATATTATATTAAACATAAATTAACTAATATTTAATAATTTTTAAATATGTTTTTTACAAAAAGGAAAGCGATAATTTTAATTATAATTTGTTCGATTTTTTTTATTCTCACATATAACGATGTAAGATCTGAAGAGATTAAAGAAATTTCTGGAAATGCTCAAATTATTGATGGTGATACAATAAAAATAAATTCAAAAAAGATAAGATTGCATGGAATTGATGCGCCTGAATTCAAGCAAATGTGTAAAAAACCATATCTAACAATAATTTTTTTTAATTTTACTAAAGATTATCCATGTGGAAAAATTTCAACTCAAAAATTACAAAAAAAAATAAATAACAAAGAAATAACTTGTAAAATTTTGGATATTGACAGATATAAAAGATTAATTGGAGAGTGCTATAAAAGAAATTTAAATCTGAATTCTTGGCTAGTTTCAAACGGTTATGCAGTAGCTTATAGAAAATACTCAAAAAAATATATATTAAACGAAATTAATGCTAAAAATGAAAAAAAAGGCCTTTGGCAAGGTAAATTTGAAATGCCATGGGACTTTAGAAGAAAAAAATAAGTTTATAATCTTGAAGCACAGTCTTCAATCCAAGAACAAAGATGTTCAGCAAAAGATCTTCTAACAAACAGATTTAAAATATTTTCATCTTTATGGTGCAGAATCACATCTACATGATTTAAAACTGTCTGAGTTGTTGATCCTTTCTTTTTTTTAAATTCATTAAAATTAAAGGGAGATCCTGCTGAAAAGATTTCATAGACATTTTCACCTTTAAGTTCTAATTGAACAAATTGATCTGTTACATCTATAACAGCTCCTAAATTTGTTTTTGAAATACTATCAAATAACATTTCATATAGATCGGATTTGTTAGTGTCTTTATTTGCCAGCTCATTTGAGATTATCATCCATTCGTCTGGACTAAGCCATATTGCTGTTAATTTATCACCTGTTGTTGAAGTGTTTGCTTCTGTAGGTAAGATCATATTAAGATTTTTACCAACATTTGTTAAAAATTCTCTTTTTTTACCTCTCAAATTAATTTTTATTACTGGAGAGATTTCCTTTACAGAAATACTTCCTTGTTTAATTTCATTTTTAATAACTGAATTATAATTAAGCATTTAACCTCTCATTTTTCTCATCATAAAATACTGGTTTCGCAACAGTGACATTAATATTTTTATTTTCCATGGGCACAAAAAGTTTTTTTCCCATCATATCTTTTCCACCTCTAACTACTGCAAGTGCTATTGATTTCTTTAGGTTTGGACTGAAATAACTTGAAGTTACATGTCCAAGCATTTCTACTGGACTTTGATTTAACTCAGAAACTATTTGTGCTCCTTCTTCTAAAACAATATTTGGATCATCAGTCAATAAACCTACTAATTGCTTTCTATCTTCTCTCATTGTATCAGATCTATAAAGAGATCTTTTTCCTATGAAATCGTATTTCTTCTTGCTTACTATCCAATCCATTTGAAGATCGATAGGAGTCATTGTTCCATCTGTATCTTGACCAACAATGATAAAACCTTTTTCTGCCCTTAATAAGTGCATTGTCTCAGTTCCATAAGGAGTAATTTTAAACTCTTGACCTGCTTCCATGCATTTTTTCCATAAATCTTTTCCATAACTTGCTTGAACATTGATTTCGTAGCTATGTTCACCAGTAAAACTAATCCTCATTATTCTGCACTGAATGCTTCCAATATTTGCTTCTTTGAATGACATGTGAGGAAAATTTTCATCTGATAAATCTAAATCAGGAATTATTTTTTTAAGAATTTTTTTACTATTAGGTCCGCATAAACTAGCTGTAGCAAAATGATCTGTTACAGAGGTCAAGTAAACATCAAGCTCAGGCCATTCTGTTTGAAGATAGTCTTCAAGTTTACCTAAAACATTTGCTGCTCCACCAGTTGTTGTGGTCATGATGTAATGATTTTCACCTAATCTTGTTGTAACTCCATCATCATAAACCATACCATCCTCATTTAGCATTAGGCCATATCTACATTTTCCTATAGCTAATTTTGACCACGCATTTGTGTAAACTCTATTTAAGAATTCAGAAGCATCACTTCCTTGAATATCAATTTTACCAAGAGTAGAGGCATCCAGTATACCAGCACTCTCTCTAGCAGCTTTACTTTCTCTTTGAACTGCTTGATGCATAGTTTCTCCGTTAATAGGGTAGTACCATGCTCTCTTCCATTGACCGACATTTTCAAATTCAGCTTTATTTTCAACATGCCAATCATTCATTGGCGTTCTTCTAAAAATATCAAAAAACTTTCCTACATTTCGACCTACAATAGTTCCAAATGTTAATGGTGTGTAAGGAGGTCTAAATGTAGTAGTTCCTAATTCTCCCATTTTAACACCAGCAGTATCTGCAATTATTCCTAATGCATGCATATTTCCTAGTTTACCTTGATCAGTTCCCATACCTGTAGTTGTGTATCTTTTAACATGCTCAATAGATCTAAAACCCTCTCTTAATGCTAATTTTATATCTTTTGCCGTTGCATCGTTTTGATAATCTACAAATGGTTTAGTTTTGCCCAAAGGTTTATCGGAAGGTAGTAACCAAATATTTCTTTTTGAATTTTCATGATCAATCTCGACTTTAATACTATCTAAATCTGTTTCATTAATATTTAGAGTATCTTTAAGCTTTTGATTTAAATTTTTAATGATTTCATCAATTTTAAAATCTCCACCACAAGATCCTACACTTATTTGTTCAGATGTATTCTGATTTGGTAAAAAAACTTTTTTTTCTTCATCAAATTTAAGTTTACTTCCTGATTGTGTATATAAATGTACAGCAGGTGTCCAGCCACCAGCAACTCCTAAGCAATCACATGAAATAGAAATTTTACTTCCAGTAACTGAAGTACCATCACTAGATAGTTTCATTATAGAAATACTATTTAGTCTTTTATAACCAGTTGTATCAACAATCGAGTGTGACCAGTAAATTTTAATACCTACTTCTTTTACTTTTTTAACAATTTTACTTTCGGATTGCTCTCTAATATCAATTATTGCTTCAACATTGATACCCTTGTTGTATAGTGACATGGCACTTTCATATGCACTATCATTATTAGTAAAAAAGATATTTTTACTACCACACGCAACACCATAAAATTCACTGTATTTTTTTATTGCAGATGAAAGCATTATTCCTGGTCTATCATTATTATTAAATATCAAAGGTCTTTCTAATGCACCTGTAGCTAAAATAACTTTCTTAGCTCTAATTTTAAGAAGTCTTTGTCTGATTTTATTTGTTTTATCTTTTTCCTCTAAATGATCAGTTAGATTTTCTCTAGCCAAAAGATAATTATATTGATGATAAGCAGCTACACTTGTTCTAGTTTTTATTTCAAGATTTTTTATATTTTTAAGTTCCTCTATTTCTTTTTTTAACCACTCAGAAGGAGTTTTATTATTAATTTTGTTAAACTCATTGTTTTCAAAAACAGTTGAGCCACCAAGTTCATTTTTTTCATCAACTAACAACGTTTTAAAATTATTTTTAGCTGCATTTTTTGCTGCTAATATTCCTGATATACCTGCGCCTACAACCAATACATCACAGTGAATATTTCGGTGGTCATAAATGTCAGGATCACTTGATGTTGGTGATTTCCCCAAACCGGCTGAGTGTCGTATGAAAAATTCATATTTCTCCCAGAAACTAGCAGGCCACATAAATGTTTTATAATAAAAACCTGCTGGAAAAAAAGGTGAGAGAAAATTGTTTATTCCACCAATATCAAATTCAACACTTGGCCAACAATTTTGACTTGATGCCTCCAAACCTTCATAAATCTCTACCTCAGTAGCTCTAACGTTGGGTTCCGTTCTGTTGTTGCCAGGGTTTATTTGAACAATAGCATTTGGCTCCTCTGAACCTGACGTCATTATTCCTCTTGGTCTATGATATTTAAAACTTCTTCCAACTAAATGAACATCATTTGCAAGTAATGCTGATGCTAAAGTATCGCCTTTAAATCCATGGTAAGTTTTGCCGTTAAATTTAAAGGAAATTCTATTAGTTTCATCGATGTACTCACTGGATTTTACTCTTAAATTCTTAGTCATTTTATTGAGAAGGTGGTTTTTCACCCATTTTATAAATTGCTTTTATTTCATCGTTAGATGTATCTCTAACCATATTAAACCATTTACGACAACCGTGTGCATGATTCCATCTTTCAAATTGAACACCTTTAATATTTTTTCTCATAAACAAATATTCTGCCCACTCGTCATCACTTAATTCTGTTGGTTGTTTAGGTCTTTCAATATGAGCTTCACCACCAGCTTTAAATTCTTGCTGATCACGTTCTCCACAGTATGGACAGTTTATTAAAAACATTAATGAGCAACCGCTGCAGCCCCATGTTCATCAACAAGGTCTCCGCTTACAAATCTATTTAAATTAAATGCAGCATTAAGTTTGTGTGGTTCATCATTTGCGATAGTATGTGCAAATAAATCCCCAGATCCAGGAGTTGCTTTAAATCCTCCAGTACCCCAACCACAATTAAAGTATAATCCTTTAATTGAAGTTTTACTTAAAATTGGACTTGCGTCAGGACAAATATCTACTATTCCTCCCCATTGTCTTAACATTCTCATTCTACTGAAAATTGGATATAATTCTAAAATAGCATTCAATGTTCCTTCAACTATTTGATGACTGCCTTTTTGAGTGTAAGAAACATAATCATCCGTTCCAGCACCAATGACCAATTCTCCTTTGTCAGATTGACTGACATAAGCGTGCACTGCGTTAGACATTACAACTGTATCTATAATTGGTTTTACAGGTTCAGAAACTAAAGCCTGTAAAGGTTTACTTTCAAGTGGAAGTCTTAGACCAGCCATATTAGCTATTACACTAGTATGACCAGCTGCAACTACACCAACTTTCTTAGTTTTTATAAATCCTTTTGTTGTTTCTATTCCTTCAACACTATCTCCATTTCTTTTTATTCCTTTAACTTCACAATTTTGAATAATATCAACACCCATTGCATCAGCTCCTCTAGCATATCCCCAAGCAACAGCATCATGTCTTGCTGTACCTGCTCTACGTTGTAAAGTTCCTCCTAAAACAGGGTATCTAATATCTGGTGATGTATTTATAATTGGACAAAATTTTTTAACTTCTTCAGTGCTTAAGTAGACTGCATCAATTCCATTTAGTCTATTAGCATGTGTTCGTCTTTTTAAATCTCTAACATCTTGTAAATTATGTGCAAGGTTCATTACACCTCTTTGACTGAACATTACATTGTAGTTTAATTCTTGAGATAAACCTTCCCAAATTTTTAATGCATGATCATATAATCCTGCACTGGCGTCCCATAAATAATTTGATCTAATAATAGTAGTATTACGACCAGTATTTCCTCCACCAATCCAACCTTTCTCGACTACAGCAATATTATTCATATTGTGTTTTTTTGCTAAATAGTAGGCCGTTGCTAATCCGTGGCCACCACCACCAACAATAATTGCATCGTACTCTTTTTTAGGAGCAGGATCTTTCCACGCTCTTTGCCAATTTTCATGATATGAAAGAGCATTTTTAATTAACGAAAATACTGAGTACTTATTTCTCATAATAATTGAATAATTACTTTATATATATTGAATTTTCAATACAATCGCTTAATACACAATGTCATACGGAAGAGTGGGTGAGAGGCTGAAACCAGTCGTTTGCTAAATGACCGTGCGAGGAAACTTGTACCGAGGGTTCGAATCCCTCCTCTTCCGCCAGTTATTTAAATGGAAAAAAAAATGAAACTTAATCTCGGTTGTGGTTCAAACAAATTAGAAGGCTATGTGAATGTCGATAAATATGACACTTACAAACCAGATATCGTTCACGATTTGGAAAAATTTCCTTATCCTTTTAAAGACAATTCTGTCAGTCATATATTACTTAGCCATGTACTTGAACATTTGGGTCAAAATCCCGATGTATTCAATTCAATTATAAAAGAACTTTATAGAATTTGCAGTAATAAGGCTTTAATTGATATAAGAGTTCCACATCCAAGACATGATGATTTTTTATCTGATCCTACCCATGTCAGACCAATAACGTTAATGACTTTACATTTATATGATAAAAATCAAAATTTGAGATGGGAAAAAGAAAGGGCAGCAAATACACCTTTGGCTTTAATACATAACGTTAACTTTGTAATAAAAAAAGTGGAAAATCGTTTAGACAATAAATATATAACATTAATAGAAAATGGCACTGTAAAAAAAGAAGAATTGAATGATTTAGTACTCAAATACAATAACGTTGTTAAAGAAATGAAAATCATTTGGGAAGTTATAAAGTAAACTCAAATGAAGTTATAAAGTAAACTAAAATAAGGGCTGATCTACAAAAAAGTTTTTCATGGTTACAGGACGTTGTTCCAAAATATATCTATAAACATTATAATTTTCCATTACTCGCTGAACATAATTTCTGGTTTCTCTAAATTTTATCAACTCAACCCAATCAACATAATCAACTTGTTTTTTTTGTGGATCTTTATTTATTTTTTTCCAATATTTAACTCTATTAGGTCCAGCATTATATGCAGCTACTGCAAAAGGGTAAGCACCATCATAATTTAGAATTAAACCTGCAATATAATGTGAGCCTAAATTAATATTATATTCTGGATCGGTTGTTAGTCTTGATTTCGAGTAAGGAAGTTTAGCTTGTTTTGAAACTAATTTTGCTGTGTAAGGCATCAATTGCATCAATCCTTTTGCGCCAGCGTGACTATTAGCTTCTAAATCAAATTCACTTTCTTGTCTAATTATAGATAATATCAAAGCACTTTCTGGAATTTTTCTTTTATTAATATATTTAGGAGTGCTGATTATTGGATAATTGTATTTATTATGAAATCTTTTTTGATAAGATGCAATTTTAGAAACCTGAATAGCAAAATCATATCTGTTTATACTTGTAGCTAATTCTGCTGCCAAAACTTCGCTGCCTTTAGCTATATTGTCGTTAGCTAAATGTCTTAAAATGTGTTTTGTATATTTATCTTTCTTTAATTCGTCTAAAAGATAAGAAATTTTTACAAGCTCTTTGTTAAAAAATTGAATTCTATATTTTGGATCAATTTTCATATCTTTATCTAATTCAAATTTTCTATTTGGATTTAATTTTAAAAAAGCCAGTTGACCATAGTACGTAGTTAAATATTTTGAAGCCTCTGTATACCAATTATTTGATTGTTCTCTTTCGCCTACTTTTTCATAAGCTCTTCCAAGCCAATATGCGCCCCTAGATAAGCTTATTGGATAACTAACATTTTCATAAAAATTTTTAAAATGATTTTTAGCGGTCAACGGATCGTTTAAAAAACTTAATGCTATCCATCCACTCATCCATTCTGCAGCCGCATATTCAGACCCTTCAGTCATTCCATGATTACTTGAAATTTTATATGAAATTTCATATTTCTTTTTATAAAGTAATGCTCTTGAGATAATTTCTCTTTCTTTCCACCATTTGTCAGGTCTAACTAAATATTCTTTATCATTTCTTATTTTCAATAATATTTCTGTAGAAGAATCCACACGTCCTTTTTTTCTTCTCCATTTCAATCGATCATAGTTTAACCCAGCATCATTCTTAAACTTTTGAGGAACATTTGCTATTGCTTGGTCAACCCCATAGCCTTTACTCATTAAAAGATACCTTGCATTATATAAAAGTTCGTAATCTTTTGGTAGATACCTTATTAATCTTTGTAAATCCCAACGATCTCCGTTCCAGGCTAAATAATCAGCTCGTTTAATATAGTCGTCTGCATTTAAATATTTTTTAAATTTTTTTCTAAAATATTTTAATTCATTTTTAGATAAATCTGCTGTTATCCAACCTTCTTTAATTAGCTTTATACCCTTATTTTTGTCTCCAATTAAAATATAACTTTCTCCGAGAATCATTTTTCCATAACCACTTAATGGATCTTTTTCTCCAAACCAATTTATTATTTTTTTTGGTGAAACGCTTTCTGTTGATAGCTTGTGTTCAGCTAAATATCTAATTCTTTCTATTCTAGGATAATCTGAATTTTTATTTAAAAAAACTTGATATTCGTAAAAAGATGCTTGGTTGCCAGAGGTTAAAAGATGTCTCCATTTTATAAAATTATAAATTGAGTTGTCTTTTGCTTTTTTTGCTATTTTAAGAGCAGATGACCATTTGCTTTTCTGCATTTCTGAAATGGCTTTTTTAGCTAACCCAAAGTCTTTTTTACTATAATATCTTGAAATTTTAATACTCTTAGTTGTGCTAGTGCCAGCTATAGTTGGTTTTTTCTTTGGTATTTTAAAACTTAATTTTTTTTCTTTTAAAACCAACTCTTTTTTAACAATCACTTCTTCTATTTTAATTTCTTTGGTTTTCGTGGGCTTCTTTAATGGCTTAAGGATATTTATAGATATTTTCTTTTGAATTTCTTCTTTACTTAAAACAGGTTTTTTTAAAGGTACAACTGATTTGATTTCAGCAAAGAGATCATTTGAAAATATTAATATTGATACGGTGAAACCTAAAAATAATATTTTTTTGAGCATAATCTTTTACTATAT
The DNA here is from genome assembly GCA_902521615.1 of uncultured Pelagibacteraceae bacterium. GTDB lineage: Bacteria > Pseudomonadota > Alphaproteobacteria > Pelagibacterales > Pelagibacteraceae > Pelagibacter. The sequence goes on from CABYSJ010000002.1 coordinate 91,015, forward strand.
GAATCTTTAAACTATGTTATAAGTATTTATGTTCAAAGGATCAAATGTTGCTTTAATTACACCATTTAAAAATAATGGTCTAGATGATGAAGCATATATAAAATTAATCCATTTCCACATCGATAATGGTACTAATGGACTTGTGCCGGCTGGTACAACAGGTGAATCTCCTACATTAAGTCATCATGAGCATCAAAGAGTAATAGACTTATGTATAAAAGAAAGTAATGGAAAAATACCAGTTATTGCTGGTACGGGTTCCAACTCAACGGAGGAGGCTATTTCTTTAACAACACATGCAGAAAAAGCAGGAGCTAACGGTGCTTTGATAGTTACGCCTTATTACAATAAACCAACCCAAGAAGGCCTGTATCAACATTATAAAGCAATTAATGACAAGTGTGGCATTCCAATTATAATTTATAATATTCCCGGTAGATCTGTGATTGATATGTCAGTGGATACAATGGCCAGACTGTATGAATTAAAAAATATAGTTGGAGTTAAAGATGCAACAGGGGATTTAAATAGAGTCAATCAGACACTTGAAAAAATGGGTAAAGATTTTATTCAATTAACAGGTAATGATGATAATGCTTTCGAATTTAATAAACGTGGTGGGGTAGGTACTATTAGTGTAACAGCTAATATTGCACCTAAACTTTGTTCTGATTTTCAAAGATTTTCAAAATCAGATACTGATAATGAGATGAAAGAAGCAGAAAGATTAGATAAAATTTTACAACCAATTCATCACTCAATGTTTGTTGAGAGCAATCCTAGTCCTGTAAAATATGCTGCAAAACTTTTAGAACTTTGTGACGATAATGTAAGACTACCACTTGTAAAAGTTACAGACACAACAAAAGAAATTGTAAAAAAAGCTCTTCAGTCTGCTAAGTTAATTTAATGAACAAAAAAACCAATCTTGGTTTAAAAATCATTTGTTTGAATAGAAAAGCTAGTTTTAATTATTTTTTTGAAGATCTACTTGAAGCTGGAATTGTTTTAAAGGGATCTGAAATCAAATCAGTAAGAGATGGCAAGGTAAATATCGCTGAGTCTTATGCTGTTGAAAAAGCAGGTGAAATTGTATTAATTAATTCACATATATCACCATACAAGCAAGCCAGTTATTCTAATCATAATCCAACTGATGACAGAAAACTACTTCTTAATAAAAAAGAAATAAATAAATTAATAGGTAAAATGCAAAGAGATGGTTTCACATTAGTTCCAACAAAAATGTATTTTAAAAAAGGAAAGGTAAAAATAGAATTAGCTGTTGCTAAAGGAAAAAAGCAATATGATAAAAGAGCAACAAAAAAAAGTAGAGATTGGAATCGTGAAAAGGCAAGATATATTAGAAAATCAAGCTAAAATTGTTTTTTTAGGAATAGGTTCAAATTTAGGTCTAAGAAAAAGAAATATAGAAAATGCAAAATTCTTATTAGCAGACCATAACTTACATTTTATTTCGGTATCTAGTTATTATGAAACTCCTTCTTGGCCTGATCCAAGAAAACCTAAGTTCTTAAATATAGTTTTAAAAATAAAATGCTATTACAGTCCTCAAGAACTATTAAGAATTTGTAAATCTATAGAAAATCGATTAGGTAGAAAAAAAGCAAAAAAGAACGCTCCTCGCATATGTGATTTAGATATAATTGATTTTAATAATTTGGTATCAAAAAAAAATTCTAAAATTAACTTACCCCATAAAATGATGCATAAAAGAAACTTTGTATTATTTCCATTATTTGAGATTCAAAAGAATTGGATCCATCCTGATAAACAAATAGATGTTAAAACCTTGATTTCTCTACTTCCTAATAGAGACATTAGATCTATTAAACAAATTTGATTTAGTGGTATAATATCAATTATGCTTAATTCAAATGAACTTATAAATAAAGTTAAGAATTATAATAAATTTCTTAATCCTGAAAAATTGGATAAAGCATATAATTTTGCTGTTAAAGCACATAAAAGCCAAAAAAGAGCTTCGGGTGATCCTTATTCAGTTCACCCAATTGAGGTTGCAAATATTTTAACTGAATTAAAATTAGATAGCGCTACAATTACAACAGGTCTATTGCATGACACTATAGAAGACACTTTTGCTACTTATGAAACTATCAAACAAGAATTTGGAGATGAGGTTGCTGATTTAGTTGACGGTGTAACCAAGATTTCAGCATTTGAAAATTCAGCTGGAGTTAATTCTAAAGTTGAGAATTTCAGAAAATTAATTTTAGCAACATCAAAAGACATAAGAGTTCTGCTAGTTAAAATTGCTGATCGTCTACACAATATGAGAACCATTAAAGCAATTACCAAAGAAGACAAAAGAAAAAGAATAGCTCAAGAAACTATGGAAATTTACGCTCCATTAGCTGATAGAATGGGTATGCACAGAATAAGAGATGAACTTGAGGATTTGTCTTTTGAAATTTTAAATAACGATGCAAGAAAATTAATAAAAAAAAGACTTGATGAAATAAAATTGGACAGAAAAGATTTATTTGAAGAACAATCTTATGAGTTAAGTGAAATCTTGAATGATAATCAAATTAATGCCGAGATACATGGTAGAGAAAAAACACCTTTTTCAATTTGGAGAAAGGTTCAAAAAAAAAGAGTTTCACTTGAGCAAATAACAGACATTATAGGATTTAGGATAATTTTAAAAAACGTTGACGATTGTTATAAAACTCTTGGTATTTTTCATAAAAAATGGAATTGTATACCTGGAAAATTTAAAGATTATATTTCATCTCCAAAAATCAATGGTTATAAATCTATTCATACATCTGTAATTGGTTCAAATAAAAAACCAATAGAAATTCAAATTAGAACACATGAAATGCACGAATTTGCAGAAAGAGGTGTTGCATCTCATTGGCAATATAAATCTTCTGAAAAATTTAATTCTTTAAGCTGGAAGGAGTATGATTGGTTAAAAGATCTTGTTGAGATTATAGAAAAAAATGAAAATCTTGAAGACTCATATGAGTACACAAAACTACAAATGTTTCAAGAAAACGTATTTTGTTTTACACCAAAAGGTTCAGTAATAAAATTACCTAAAGACGCAACAGCTATAGATTTTGCATATGCTGTTCATACTAAAATTGGCAATTCAGCAATTGGTTGTGAAATTAATGGAAACAAAAGCGAATTACAAACTATTTTAAGAAATGGTGATCGTGTTAATATTATAACATCTAAAAATAATTCACCTTCACTTCATTGGATACCAACAACTAAAACAGGTAAAGCTAGAGCAGCGATTAGAAGATATTGGCATGATAAAGGAGAGCAAAAAGAGGAAAAAACAAAAAAATACAACACCACTCTATGGATGTCATTACCTGACAAGCCAGGTCAATTAGGTGATATAAGCTCACTCATAGGAAGTCATAAATTAAATATATCTAGCTTAGAAATGGTTGGTAAAAATCCCAATTATATTAATTTTAAATTTAAATTAATTATTAGAAACCTTAAGAATTTTACTAATTTTATTGCAGAGCTAAAACAAAAGGGTATAAAATTTAAGATAATTAGACACGAAGAAAAAAGAAATGCTTTCACTCAAAAAATCCTTAAATATTTTAAAAAAAACTAATGCATTATTAGAAGGTCACTTTGTTTTATCTTCAGGTCTACATTCTTCAAAATATATTCAATGTGCAAAACTTTTAAGTTACCCTAATTTAGCTAATGTAATTTGCAAATCTTTAGCAAAAAAAATTAAAAAAAAATTTAAAAAAATTGATTTAATATTAGCTCCTGCAATGGGAGGAGTAATTATAGGATATGAAATAGGAAAATTACTAAAAAAAGAAACAATTTTTTGCGAAAGGGTAAATGGTAAATTTACTCTTAGAAGAGGATTTAATATTAAAAAAGGTGCAAGAGTATTAATTATAGAAGATGTAATCACTACAGGAAAATCAAGTTTAGAGTGTGTAAAGCTAATTAAAAAATCGAAAGCAAAATTAATTGGATTTGCATCTATAATTGATCGATCAACTAAACAATCTTTAAAAATAAAAACTGGAATAATATCTCATCTAAAAATAGATGTTCCAACTTTTAAAGCAAATAAATTACCTCCAGAACTTAAATCAATACCAATAACAACCCCAGGAAGCAGATTTATTAAGTGAAAAGGTTAGGTGTAAATATAGATCATATTGCAACTTTACGAAACGCTCGTGGAGAGAAACATCCAGATCCATTATTCGCAGCAAGAACAGTTATTAGTTTTGGAGCTGACTCTGTAACAATTCATTTAAGAGAAGATAGAAGACACATAAATGATATTGATGCCAAAAAAATATGTGATTTAAAAAATGTGCTTGTAAACCTTGAAATTTCTATGAATAAAGAAATTGTTAATAAAGCACTTAAGATAAAACCAAATTTTATTTGTTTAGTTCCAGAAAATAGAAAAGAAATTACTACTGAAGGAGGTTTGAATATAAAGGGAAATTTTAATAAATTAGAGAAAATAATTAAAAAATTTAAAAAAGCAAGGATAAGAACAAGTTTATTCATTAATCCCTCTCCAAATGATATTAGACTTGCTAAA
>CABYSJ010000003.1 GCA_902521615.1 uncultured Pelagibacteraceae bacterium
TGATTTAGCTAAAAGAGTTGAGAAGCAATCAAATATTTATAAGCAACAATTATCTAAATGCAAAAATTCTTTGTCAACTTCAAAATATATTATTTTTTAATTAAGCTGTTTTTTTAATTCAATATCAACTGCATCAATACGCTTTGTATTTTTTGCAAGAGCTGAATACATTGTTGGAGTAACATATAAAGTAAAGAAAGTTGAAATGATCATGCCTCCTAAAATTGTAGAACCTACAGCTAATCTAGAACCTTCACCTGCACCTGGACCAATATTTCCAATAACTAACGGAAGCATTGCTATCATTGTACTAAGTGAGGTCATTATGATTGGTCGAATTCTAAGTTGGCAAGCTTTAATTATAGCGTCTTGGATTTTAACACCAGTAGTTCTTATCTGGTTTGTGTAGTCTACAATCAAAATACTATTCTTTGTGGATATACCAATGAGTATTATTAAAGCTATTTGAGAAAAAATATTTACTGAACTATTTAAAAATAAAATAAATACTAAGCCACCAAATACAGCTAATGGTACTGTTAAAATAATAATAAATGGATGAACAAAAGAGTTAAATGTTGCCGCCATAACTAAATAAGCAGTTAACAAAGCAAGCGCAAAGATTAAGTATATTTCATTTGTTGTTTCTTTTAACTCTTCAGATTTTCCTTTCCAAGTGATTTGATTTTGAGGTGCAACTCTAATTATGACATCTTCAAGATATTTTATTGCTTCTGTTAATGTATAATCTTCTGCAAGCGCAGCAGAAATTGTAACAGCTCTTTGACGATTATACCTTGGAAGTGCTTCAGCAGTACCTTTTTCTTTAAACTCAACTAAACTTGCAACAGATACAAGTTTACCAGTTGTTTCAGATCTAACAAAAATTTTTGATAAACCATCTTTATCTCTTCTGTCTGCTAAATATTGCTGTAAAATAATTGGATATTCTCTTCCCTCCTTACTAAAAGTTGTTACTCTTTTTCCTCCATAAAGAGTCTCTAAAGTTCTACCTATATTTTCTGTAGAAACTCCCAAATCATTTGCTCTATTTTTGTTAGTGATTAATTTAACCTCGGGTTTATTTTTTGTATAATCACTTTCAATTCTAGACATTTTTCTATTTTTTCTTAATTCTCTTAAGACACTATTTTGAATTTCCTCTAATTCTTCGTAACTAGATCCGTATATGACCATTTGAACAGGCTTATTATAACTAGATACTCTTATTGATTGTGGAGAAATTGGAAAAGCAAAAGTTTCAGGTACAGAAACCACTTGCCCAATAGCTTCTCTCAAGATTTGTTGACTACCTTTTTCTCTATTTTTCCACTCATCAAGTAATGCAATAATTATAAAACTGTTATAAGACGTTGCTGATCTTCCAAAACCAGGAACTCTCATTATTAGTCTTGCATATGGACTGTCTTCTGCCTGCAATAATCTTAATATTCTTCCTTCAATTATCTGTGCTTTTTCTTGGGTATATTCAAATGAACTTCCTTCATCAGTTGACCCAATAATTAAATAAGCACCTCTATCTTCAATTGGTATTAATTCTTTTTTGGAAAAACTAAATAAATAAGCAGAGGCAGCAATAATTAAAATTATAAATATTGAAATAGTTTTTTGTTTATTGATCCAATATTTAAGTGAATTTACATAAAATCCTGTAAAAGATTTAAATCCATTATTAAATTTTTTTACAAACAAATTGACTTTTTCTTTTTTGTTTAGAAATTTACTTCCTAGCATTGGAGATAACGTTAATGCCACAAAAGAAGATACAACAATTGAAAAAGATAAGGCTATTGCTGTTTCTTTAAATAAAGTTCCTGATATTCCTTTAATAAAAATTAAAGGTAAAAATACTGCTATAAGAATTAAAGTAGTTGCAATAATTGCAAATGTAATTTGTTTAGAACCCTTGTAAGCAGCCACTAAAGGTGTTTCACCATTTTCAATTCTTGTATAGATCGCATCAGTCATGATCACAGAGTCATCAGTGATTATACCAATTGCCAGAATAAAACTTAGTAACACAAAAATATTAATTGATAGATCAAATATATATAACCCTAAAAATGATCCAATAAGACTAACTGGTAAAGCAACCGCAGGAACTATTACTGCTTTAAGGTTACCTAAAAAAAGATAAATAATTAAAACAACTAATACAAATGCAATTACTAAACTTTTATATACTTCTTCTATTGCGGCACCAATATAGGTTGCTCTGTTAAATGCTATTTCTAACTTTAATCCATCAGGTAAGGATTTGTTAAGTTCTTTAATCTTAGTTTTTATTTGTTTAGAAAGCTCTACCGTTGATGCTCCACTTTTTGCATAAATTCCAATTCCTACAGTTTTTAAATTTACTGCATTTTTTCTTTGTGCTTTAAATAAAGTTTTTTCCGAAACAGGTCCAAATTCTACATTAGCCACATCTGATAAAATGATAACTTTTTCTTTATTTTTCTTAAGTGGCAGTTGTTTAATAGTACCAATATTAGAATAGGATTTATCAATGTTTAAAGTTAAGTCTTTGTTATTAGCTTCCAAGGTTCCAGCTGGAAGATTTATATTCTCATTTCTAAGAGCTCTTTCAACCTCTTGAATTGTGAGATCGTTTGCAGCTAATTTTATTGGATCTATCCAAACTCTAACGCTAAGCTCTCTTAATCCACCAACTAAAATTCGACCTACGTTTGGAACACTTGAGAATGCATCTATTAGATATCTTTCAGCATAATCTCCAAGATCTAAATCATTCCAAGTTGGAGATGATAAAGCTACCCACATTGTAGTTGTAAAACCTGCTGCTTGTTTTAAAATTTGAGGAGGGTTTGACTCACTTGGTAAATTGTCAACAACTCTTGCAACCCTTTCTCTAATATCATTAGCAGCATCATCTAAATCAATGTCTGTGTTGAAATGAATATTAATCCTACTTCTTCCATTGAGAGAACTTGAGTCAATATTTTTGATACCTTCAGCGCCTCCAATTACATCCTCTAATTTTTGAGTTATTTCTTCATCAACAATTTCAGCAGAAGCAGATTTATAATCGGTTTGAACTTGAACTACCGGGGGCTGTATACCATCTGGAAGTTCTCGTACTGGCAATTCTAAAAAGACAAAAATACCAAAAATTATCAATATCAAAGACATAACCCAAGCAACAACAGGTCGTTTAATGCTAACTTCAGTTATATACATTTAATTATTTTTTCTCTTTATCTGATTTTTTAAAAATATTTTTCAACCAATCAAATTTACCTTTTTTTTCTTCAGCTTTTTTTGATTTATCTTTTTTACCCCAGCTAGAATTTCCTTGTTTTTTTTTAGCACCTTTCTCTATAGGTCTGATTGTTAAATTTGGTCTTACTTTTTTTGTTCCTTCTGCAACAATTTTATCTCCATTATTTAATCCATCTAATATTTCTACGAAGCCTAAATATCTATCACCAATGGTTACCTTTGTTTTCATTACTTTATTTTTTTCATCTACTTTATAAATAAAAACATTTTCACCCTCGACAATTGTACTAGTGTCAGGAGCACTTAAGCCATTTCTCACATCATATTTGATTGATATTTCTAAAAATGAGCCAGGTAAAATTTCACCTGATGCATTATCCATCTTAATTCTTGTTGCTAAAGCTCTTGTATCTTCACTTATCCTGCTAGCAAAAGAGTCTACTTCACCTTTATAAATTTTATTTTCATATCCAGAAAATTTAATATCAACTGGCAGACCAACCTCAATAAATGGTACAAAAATTTCAGGTATATCTACATCACAATATATTGAGCTAGTATCTTCAAGATTAATTAATATTGAGGATTTTGAAACCTCTATATCTTCTGAAAATTCTCTTTTTCCAATAACACCATCAAATTGAGCAATAACTTTTCGATTTTTAAGCTCAGCAATTACATCACCCTTTTTAACTTTTTGATTAAATTTTATAGGTTTTAATATTTCATATTTTTCAATTTTAAATGATTGTGTTTGAATTGGAGTTGCAGTCCCATAGGTACTAACAACGTTTTCAAAAACTCTTTCTTGAGTTGTAGTTATTATTATTCCAGGAGGCGGTCTTTTACTAAATTTTTTTTTGAAATGATTTCCTATCATTGTTCTTCCAATGATCACTGTTGCAATGATTAAAAAAAATATGATTACTATACTTGTTATTTTTGTAGATGTTTTCATAAGTTAATTTTTTCCGTATTCAGCCCAAGAGCCATCGTAAATTATCGGCATATATTTAGCATTTATTAAAGAATAAGCTAGTGCCAATACACTTGCAGTCACTCCAGAACCACATGAAAATACGAGATTCTTATCATGGTCAAATTTAAAGGACTTAAATTTTTCCATTATTTTATCTTTACTAACGAAAGTATGGTCTTTGTTTATTAATTCAGAAAAGGGTAGGCAAAAAGAATTTTTTATTGAACCACTTCTAAGACCTTTCCTTGGTTCAGCTACTTTGCCTTCAAATCTTTCTCTACTTCTTGCATCAACAACATTAAATTCATGTGAATTAATATTTTCATCTATTTGTTTTTTATTTTTAACTAATTCTATATTTTCTTTACATACATACTCTGAAGTTTGATTGGTTACTTCTTTATTATCTGTAGGTTTATTTTCTTTTTTCCATTTTTTTAATCCACCATCCAGAACATGAACTAGTTTAGGATCATGTCCATAATAAATTAAATTGTACCAACATCTACAAGAACTAATAACATCAGAATTATCGTAAATTACTATTCGATCATTATTTTCTATACCCATGTTGCTCATTATTTTTTCCCAAGATTTAGTATCGGTAAGCATATGTGGTAAATCAGTATCTAATTTAGAATTTTTATCTAAATCAAAAAAAATAGCATTTGGAATATGTTCCTCTGTATATTCCTCAAAACCGTTTCTTTGAGTTTGAGGCATATGCCATGAGCAATCAATAATTTTTACTTTATCAGCATTATTTTCTAACCAACTTGTATCAACTAAAGACATTTTATCTTTTTTCCAAATATCGTTGATGATACTCTTCAGCTGGGCAATAATTTTTAACTAAAGAAGTTTTTGTTACTACTTTTCCTGATAATTTGACGTTTTGTTTTTCTATCATTTTTTCAGCAGTAATTTTTTGCTGATCATTTAAATAAAATATTTCACTTCTATATTGGGTTCCAAAATCTGGTCCTTGAGAATTTAAGGTTGTTGGATCATGAATTTCAAAAAAATATTCAAGAATTTTTTCATAAGATATTACCTTAGGATCAAAATCTAGTTTTACTACTTCTGCATGATTTGTTGTTCCTGTGCATACTTCTTTGTAATTGGTTTCAGCATTATGACCTCCGCAATAACCTACCTCTGTTTTTATAACTCCATCAAGTTTACTAAACTTAATTTCTGGTCCCCAAAAACATCCTAATCCTAAAATTGCTATTTCCATTGATAATTAACTTAATTAATCTAAAGTTAATCATATGCTATCAAAAAATCAATTAGGCTTTTTTTACATGTTCATATCAGTATGTGCATTTTCACTTATGGATGTGATTGTTAAATGGTCCGAGGATTATCCTGTTGGACAAGTATTATTTTTTAGAGGATTTTGTGGAATAATTCCTATTTTATTTCTTATTCCTAAAGATAGATATTTAGATTTTTACAAAACGACGAGACCATTTCTTCATTTTAAAAGATGTTTAGCAGGATTAATTGCTTTGGTTTCTATATTTGTAGCATTAAGAAATTTACCTTTGGCAACAGTTGTAAGTATATCATTTGCAGCACCAATATTTATAACAATATTTTCAATTTTCTTATTAAAAGAAAAAGTTGGTATTTATCGATGGTTAGCAGTTATAGTAGGGTTTGTTGGTATAATTTTCATAACTGAACCAGGTTTTAGCTCTTTAAATTTATATTATATTTATCCAATAATTTTTTGCTTAGGCTTGTCTTATGTAGCTATTGCTATAAGAAAATTATCTTCAACTGAGCCTGCTTGGTTAATTAGTTTTTTCTTTTCATTCTCAATAATGCTTCTAAGTTTTTTATCTTTTTATCAGGGATGGATCTTGCCAAGTTTACTAGATTTATTTTTGTTATCTATGGTTGGTATATTAGGCGGTCTTGCAAATTTATGGTTATCACAATCTTACAAATACTCAGAAGTAAGTTTAGTTTCTCCTTTAAAATATCTTGGATTAGTCTTTGCAATTATATTTGGATATTTTATTTGGAACGAAATACCAACTTCTAAAACATTATTAGGTGCCTTATTAGTTATAGTTTCATCTATTATTATATTTAGAAGAGAGATGTATTTGAAAAAAAAGTTATCTGTTTCACGACATGAGTAAAACTCCATCATACTGGAATAAAGCAAAAAAATATTTATCTAAAAAAGATAAAACTATGTCTTTTTTGATTAAAAAATATAAATCTCCATCAGAGACAGTGCTAACTTCAAGAAAAGATGTCTTTTTCTCCCTCTGTAAAAGTATAATTGGACAACAAATTAGCGTTGCTGCTGCTAATTCAGTTTTTTTAAAATTTAAGAAAAAATGCAAAAATAAAATTGATGCAAAAACAGTAAGCAAGTTATCTACTATTCAGCTCAAAAGTTGTGGTCTAAGTAGACAGAAAGTGAAAGGAATAAAAAGTTTAGCCCAAAAAATATTAAGTAAAGAGTTTAATCCAAGACTTATTTCAAAAATGTCTGATGAAGATGCCATAATTTATATGTCTCAATTAAGACAAATTGGACGATGGTCAGCAGAAATGATTTTATTATTTACTTATAATCGTCCTAATATTTGGCCAATTCAGGATATTGGTTTGTTAAGAGCTATTTCAAAAAATTTTAATAAAAAATATCTACCTCCAGAAAGTTACGTGAAATTTTTAAACAAAAAGTTTTCTCCTTACTGTTCTGTAGCGACATGGTATTTATGGAGAAGTATAGATCCCGAACCTATTCAGTATTGAGCCTTTATTAACTTACATTCCCTCAAAAATTATGTGTTCTCTAGTAGCATTATTTTCTAAATGTTTTCTAGCTTCAACATACTCTTCAGAATTGTAACAATTTTTTGCTGTTTCAATATCTGGAAATTCTGCAAGTGCTACTCTAACCATTTCTCTGCCTTCTAAAGTTACGTTATTTGCACTTCTCGCTATTATTTTTCCAGAATATTTTTCAACCGCTTCTTTTGCTTTAACAGCATATTTTTTAAGTCTTTCGTCGTCTTTTATTTCAGTATAATTTGCAACCCAATAAGCTTTCATAATTCTCCTTTTTAAATTTTTTTAATTATGATACCAAATTTATGTGAAAAAATTATTTTTAAATTTCTTTGGTACATCATTATTTTTGATATTTTTATCATTTACCCATGTTAATGCTGATGAATTGTTTAATAAGGGAAAAGAAGTTTTTCTGGGAACTGGAAATTGTGCAGCATGTCATATGCTCTCAGATGCTGGATCGAATGCAATGGTTGGTCCAAATTTAAATGAAATTAGACCTGATATTCAAAGAATTATAATGGCAGTTAGAAACGGTATAGGAGTAATGCCCGCAATGGAGGGTATACTAACTGATGATGAAATAGAGGCAGTTGCGCACTATACCTCTATAGCTGCTGAACAATAATAAAAATTTAACTGTAATTTTTTATCCAATGTTTAGCTATATCTACTCTTTTGCAGATCCAAATATCCTTAAATTTTGTGATGTAATTTAAAAATTTTTTAAGAGACTGTATTCTACCAGGTCTTCCAATTAATCTACAATGCAAGCCAACCGACATCATCTTTGGCGAATTTTTTCCTTCCTCATAAAGGGCATCGAAACTATCTTTTAAATAATTATAAAATTGTTCACCCGAATTAAATCCTTGATTGGTTGCAAACCTCATATCATTGTTATCAAGTGTGTAAGGAACCATTAGTTGTTTTTTATTACCTTTTTTTATCCAGTAAGGAAGATCATCACTGTATGTATCGCTACAGTATAAAAAACTACCATTATTAATTACTAAATCTAAAGTATTTTTGCTACACCTACCTGTGTACCAACCAGCAGGTTGACTACCAAAAATCTTTTTTATAGATTTGACTGCAAGCTCCATATCATTCTTTTCTTTTTTCTTTGATACATTTTGATAGTCAATCCATCTCCACCCATGACTTGCAACTTCATAATTTGCTTTTTTTATAGCCGAACATACTTCTTTATTTCTTTCCAATGCCATACCAACTCCAAAAATAGTAAGTGGAATTTTCTTTTTATTAAATAGATCATGAATTCTCCAAAACCCTCTTCTTGATCCATATTCATAAATTGATTCCATATTTAAGTGTCGACCTTTAATTGGTTTTGCTCCTATAATTTCTGATAAAAATACTTCTGAAGTTTTATCACCATGAAGAGTGCAATTCTCTGCTCCCTCCTCGTAATTAAGCACAAATTGCAAAGCTAACTTAGCATTACCAGGCCACTTTACCTTAACTTTTTTGGAACCATATCCAACTAAATCTCTTGGGTAGTTTTTTTTCATTTTTTCAAAATAATTTTATCTTTTTTAAATTTATAAATAACAAGATTGTTTCCTTTTCCTTTTCTATCAACAATTAGAAAATTCATATTTTTCATAGAAATCAACGGAAAGTGCCAAATACCAGCATTGTAATTAACTCCAGTTTGTTTTGGGACTAAAAAGGATTGGATTTTATTTACATCTGGTTTATCTCCTTTTGGTGCTACAAATACTAAAAATTTTGTATCTTCCATTGGTATAAAGGCTTGGCTTCCCAAAGGATGTTTTTCCATCATGTCAATTTTCATAGGAAACCTTCTTTTTTTTGCTTTAAAAATACTAACAATTGCTTTGCCTTTGTTTTTAGATGCGTCTACGTTTATCAAATTATCAAATCTTTTTGCATACCCATCATTGATATTTATAGGATTTTTCTTTGACGTATCTATTAATTGACCAAATTTAGAAAAATTTTTTTTAGTAATTTTTTTTGCTTTTATTATTTTCATCTCACAAAATTTCCAAATGCTCTTATTCTTGAAATTCCACCGTCTGGATAGATATTTATTTTAAGATAATTTTCCTTACTTCTCTTAATTAAGAATTTTTTAAAAATATGTTTCTTGTGAGCTGACAGTTTTGACTTATTTAAAATAAATTTCCAATTTTTTGAATTATTGACAATTGATTTATTGGACAGATCTTTTGAAATGCTTGCAGTTTGAATTGAACAACTATCGGGGTAGTTTCCTTTAAAATGATGAGTGTCTATCTCTAGTTTTTTTATTAATCCTGGTTTTCCAAATTTTATTATAAGCCAATCAAAGTTTTTTCCTCTACTTCTTCTAGTTTCCCAACCATCTCCCATATTTTTTCCTTTACCAGGTGCTATGATATTTTCAGCCCTGCCGAAATGTTCATTATTACAACCAATAATTGAAGCGCCATTTAAAACAGATGTAAGGTTGATAGTTTTATTATTTAAAAAGTTTTTCTCCATTTCAATTTTTCCATAAAGCCTTAGTCTTGCAACTCCACCATCTGGAAAAATGTTTAGTCTTATATAATTAAAAACAGATTTGTTGTTTGATTTGAAGCTATGGTTTCGGCTTGGCCCAAGTTTTTTTTTGCTCAGTAAAGAAATCCATTTTGTTTTCTTATTAGGCTTTGTTTTACTTAAGCAACCCTCTAACGAAGCATGTGTGGGCTGATTTCCATTGAAATGTGTTGTGTCAATGTCTATATCAAATATCTTTCCAGGTTTACCAAGTTTTAAAATTAAATAATCAAAACCTTTTGATCTTCTTCTCCTTGTTTCCCATCCATCCATCCATTTACCATGTTTGTCAAATAGTCCATCTTTAAAAACTGGAGTTTCGATGTTTAATATTCTGTGAGCAGCCGCAAAAAAATCGTCAGTCTTAAATATCACTTTAGATCCAATTCTTGGATCCGCTAAGTTAATCATTTTTGCACTTATAAATTTTTTCATTTTTTATTTATTTTATTCAAACGAAAGGTTGCGATTTTTTTTACTTGTTTTTTCGCTTCAAGGAATTCACTTTCTACATCACTTTGTATTCTTTGTCTAAAATTATTCAAAATTTCATTTTTATCTTTGCCTTTTACAGCAATTATAAAAGGAAAATTAAACTTTTTTTTATATTCTGAATTTAATTTTTTAAATTCTTCATATTCATCATTAGAACATTGGTTTAATTTTGCAGAGGCTTGTTCTGATATAGATTCAGAGGTCATTTTTTTTGCTATAGCAAGCTCAGGATGAGCATTTAAAATCTCTAAAATTTTATTTTTTTCGTAATTTTCATAAATATCAAGCATTTTAAACACAATATCTTCAAAGTTTTTAAATGGTTTTAACTCAAAAGCTTCCATAGCAACTGACTCAGTTTTTTCAAAAACATTACCAAATATAGACAAAAAATCAGACTTGTTAAGATCGTTAATGTTATCTATTGTTCTCATATAACTTTTAAAAATTTAAGTTTGAAATTAAAGATACTATAATTTTATGACAAAGCTCACAACTCATGTTTTAGATGTGTATTCTGGTAAACCTGGCAAAGGTATCCTAGTTGATTTGTTTTATATTAATAATTCAGAACGAAAAAAATTAACGTCAATAAAACTCAATGATGATGGTAGAGCTAATTCACCATTAGCAGAGGGAGATGTTTTCATTAAGGGTAAATATGAATTAATTTTTCATATTGGTGACTATTTTAAAAATATATCTTCAGCTAGCGATGTACCATTCTTGGATGATGTTGTTATAAGATTTGGTATTTCAGATCCCTCACAGCATTATCATGTTCCTTTACTTGTTTCACCTTGGAGTTATTCTACTTATAGAGGTAGTTAAGTGATATCGAGTTCTGTTAAATTTCTATTAAATGACAAGCTTATAGTAATCAAAAATCCTGATCCAAATCAAACGTTACTTAATTATATTAGAACTGAATTAAAAAAGACCGGAACTAAAGAGGGATGTTCAGAAGGTGGTTGTGGAGCATGTACAATTGTTTTAGGTGAATTAGTCAATAATAAGATTATATATAAAGCAATTAATTCCTGTATTTCATTTGTTCCATCATTAAATGGTAAACAACTTTTAATTGTAGAAGATTTGGTTTCCAAAGATGGCAAACTTCACCCTGTACAAGATGCGATGGTAAAATTTCATGGTTCCCAATGCGGTTTCTGTACACCAGGATTTGTTATGGCTTTATTTTCAATGTTTAAAAATAACAAAAATCTTAACAATGAATTAATAACAGACTCTATATCAGGTAATTTATGTCGTTGCACTGGATATAGACCTATAATAGATGCTGCAAAAAGTCTAGACAAGAAAAACAGGAATGATCAATTTAGTAAAAATAATAATAAAGTTATTCAATTATTAAAAAAAATTAAACCAAAAAATATTTATATTAAAAAAGATGATAAAATTTATTTTTCACCAAAGAATATTAAGGATTTAAAAAATATAATTAAAAAATACTCTAACTTTAGTTTTCTTGCAGGTGGAACAGACTTATCCTTAAAAGTTACAAAAGAAAGAAAAGAAATTCCTTTTATAATTGATTTAAAAGAAATAAAAGAATTAGATTTTATAAAAGTAAATAAAAATTACCTTGAAGTTGGCTCCTCTACACCTTTAATAAAATTTGAAAAAGAAATTAAAAAACATTATCCAGATTTTTATTTAGTTCTTAAAAGATACGGTTCTGTTCAAATTCGAAATGTAGGAACTATAGGTGGTAACATTGCAACAGCATCTCCGATAGGTGATACATTGCCAATTTTGTTATCTTTAAATGCAGAAATTTTAATCGAAAGCTTCAATCAAAGAAAAGTTATTCCTATAAATAATTTTTTCCTTGATTATAGAAAAACTAAATTAAAAAAGAATGAATTTATTCACTCAATAAAAATACCATTATTTAAGAAAAATATTTTTAAAGCATTTAAAATATCAAAAAGATTTGATGATGATATTTCATCTGTTTGTGGATCTTTTAATTTTGAAATTGATAAAAATAAAATTAAAGAGGTTTTTATTGCTTTTGGAGGTATGGCAGCTGTACCAAAAAGAGCTAAAGCCTGTGAGAAAATTCTTAAGAATAAACCTCTTAATTTAAGTACTTTTAATCAAGCCAAAAATTATCTTGATAAAGACCTAAGTCCTATAGGGGATATGAGAGCAAGTAAAGAATATAGACTAGAGATAGCAAAAAATTTATTGATGAAATGTTTCGTAGAAATAGATTCTAATAAGCTAACAAGAATTAATTAAATGAGCAAAGAGAACTATATTAATGATGTAAGACCACATGATAGTGCTTATAAGCATGTAAGTGGATACGCTGAATACACTGACGACATTAATGAACCAAAAAATACAATTTATGGTGCTATCGGTTTAAGTAAAAAAGCTCATGCAATAATCAAAAAAATAGACTTAAGCGATGTAAAAAAAAGTGAAGGGGTGATATCAGTAGTCACTCAAAGTGATATCTCAGGAAGGAACGATGTAGGCCCTGTTTTTGATGGTGATCCAATATTTCCAGATAAAAAAGTTGAGTTTTTTGGTCAACCATTGTTTGCTGTAGCTGCCACAACTACTGAACTTGCAAGAAAAGCAGTATTAAAGGCAAAAATCACTTATAAAGATTTAAAACCAGTTATCACAATAAAAGATGCTTTAAATAAAAAACAGTTTTTATTTAAGCCTAGAAAAATTAAAAAAGGAAACCCTTCTAAGAAAATTAAAAATTCAAAATATAATTTGAGAGGAAACTTTACAACTGGAAGTCAAGAACACTTTTATTTAGAGGGTCAGGCAGCGTTTGTTATACCTAAAGAAGATGATAATTTTTTAGTTTACAGTTCAACACAACATCCTTCTGAGACACAACAATTAATTGCAAAAATGTTTAATCAGAAAAGTAATTCTATAAATGTTGAAGTAAGAAGAATTGGAGGTGGATTTGGAGGGAAAGAGACAAATTTTATGACCGCATGTATTTGTGCGTTGTTGGCAAAAAAAACAGGACAGCCTGTGAAATTAAGACTAGATAGAGATGATGATATAATTTTGACTGGTAAAAGGCATGAATTTTTATCTGAATACGAAGTTGGATTTAATGATAAAGGAATTATTGAAGGATTAAAAATTAACTTATCATCAAATTGTGGAATGTCGCCTGATTTATCAGCAGCAATAAATGAAAGAGCTCTTCTTCATATAGACAATGCGTATTACATATCAGATATCGAGGTAACAAACAATTTATGCAAGACAAATATTCCAACTTCAACTGCATTTAGAGGCTTTGGTGGAAATCAAGGAATGATGGCTATAGAAAATGTTATTGATAATATTTCAAGGTATTTAAAAATAGATCCTATTCAAGTTCGAAAGAAAAATTTTTATCAAAAAGATAAAAAAAATATAACTCACTATGGAATGACTATTGAAGACAATGTGATTAATGAAATATTTAAAAATTTAGAAAATAAATCTAATTATAAGAAAAGATATTCAGAGATAAAAAAATTCAATGAAAAAAATAAATTTAAAAAGAAGGGTATAGCTATTACACCAGTAAAATTTGGGATTTCATTTACAACAATTCATTTAAATCAAGCTGGTGCTTTAGTGCATATTTACACAGATGGAAGTGTGTACTTGAACCATGGTGGTATAGAAATGGGTCAAGGGACCCATACAAAAATAGCTCAACTAGTGGCCAATTCTTTGGGATTACCCTATAGTTTAGTTCATATTTCATCAACAAATACAGCTAAGGTTCCAAATACTTCAGCTAGCGCTGCATCTTCAACCACAGACCTTAATGGTGCTGCAGCATTAAATGCAGTAGCAAAAATTAAGTTAAATTTAGAAAAATTTATCAAAAAAAAATATAAGATTTATAATCAAGAAGCAATTTATAAGGATCAATATATAATATTTGGAAACCGACAGTTTGAATTTAAAAGTATTATTAAAGAAGCATATTTAAATAGAATTTCTCTTTCATCCTCAGGTTATTATTCAACGCCAAAAATAAACTTTGATAAAAAAAAATTTAGA
Source organism: uncultured Pelagibacteraceae bacterium (assembly GCA_902521615.1). Classification (GTDB taxonomy): domain Bacteria; phylum Pseudomonadota; class Alphaproteobacteria; order Pelagibacterales; family Pelagibacteraceae; genus Pelagibacter. The sequence goes on from CABYSJ010000003.1 coordinate 14,198, forward strand.
GGAAGACCATTTTATTACTTTTGTTATGGTGCAGCTGTTTCAGAAGTGACTATTGATACATTGACTGGTGAAAATGTCTTAGAAAGAGTTGATATTTTGCATGATGCAGGAAAACCAATAAATCCAGCACTTGAATTAGGTCAGATCGAAGGGGGTTTTGTTCAAGGACAAGGTTGGTTAACAATTGAAGAACTAAATTGGAAATCAAATGGTCAGATTACAACTTTCTCTCCATCAACGTATAAAATACCTGCCGTAAGTGATATTCCAAAAAAATTTAATGTAGAAATTTTTAAAGAGGGAATAAATAAAGAAAAAGTTGTTAATAAAGCAAAGACAACAGGTGAACCTCCTCTAATGTTAGCCATGAGCGTTTTTTATGCAATTAAAGATGCAGTTGCCTCAGTTGGAAATTATCAGCTCGCACCAGAACTTAATGCCCCAGCAACACCTGAAAGAATTTTAATGAGTATTAACAAAATTAGAAATAAATTAAAAAGTTAAAAATGGAAGATAAAAAAAAATTTATGGAAAAAGCCATTGAACTTTCAATTAAAAGTGCGAATAATATAGGTGGTCCCTTCGGAAGTGTTATAGTAAAGGATCAAAAGATTATTGCAGAGGGCTCTAACAAAGTTACTTCTACAAATGATCCAACTGCTCATGGAGAAATAGTAGCAATTCGAGAAGCCTGCAAAAATTTAAATACTTTTGATCTTTCTGGATGTGAGATTTATACATCTTGTGAACCTTGCCCGATGTGTCTTTCAGCAATTTATTGGTCAAGATTAGATAAAATATATTATGCAAATACAAGAGACGATGCAAAAAATATAGATTTTGATGACTCTTTTATTTATACAGAAATTCCAAAAAAAATTGATGATAGAAAAATTAAAATGGTGCAAATGCTTAGAGAAGAAGCTTTAAAAGCGTTTGAAATCTGGGATAAAAAAGTAGATAAAATAAAGTACTGATGGAATTCTTACCTTACACAATTAAATGGTTAGAAGTTATTTTAAGATGGGGTCATGTAGTATTTGCAATATTATGGGTAGGTAACAGTTTTTTATTTAATTACTTAGACAATAATTTAAATAAAAATATAACTAGTGATGATGTAGATGGAGAGGGGTATCTGATGCATTCCGGTTTTTTTTATAAACTTTCGAGGTTAAAAACCTCGCCACCGCAGGATTATTTAAATAGATTAGTAATTTTTAAATGGCAAAGTTACCTTACTTTTGTAACAGGAATGTTGCTATTAGTCGTAATTTATTATTATAACGCTGGTGTATTAATGGTTGATAAACGTGTCCTGTTAATGCCACCTAGTTATGCTATTATTATTTCGCTTTTATCATTGATTGTAGCTTGGTTTATTTATGATCTTTTATGTAAATCAAAATTGGTTGAAAATAATGCACTATTTATATCTACAGCAATTATTTTATTAGCAGCTGTTTCCTTTAGTTTGACAAAATTATTTGGACCAAAATTTGCAATTTTAAGTGTTGGATTAATTATAGGAACCAATATGTTTGGCAATGTTTTTACAGTAATTATACCAAATCAAATGAACATCATCAGCAGTAGTGAAAGAGGTGAAAAATTTGATATGAGTCTTTCTCTAGCAGCTAAACAGAGGTCAATTCATAATAATTATTCCACTTATTTAGTATTGTTTATAATGCTTTCTGGACACTCAAGTTTCTTAGTTTATCATCAATATAATTGGTTAATATTATGCGCATTAGCAGTCATTACTGGAGTAGCACGACATTATTTTAACTTAAGAGGAAGAAACATTCACAGGTTGTATATTTTAATATCTTCAATAATTGCACTTATCGTTCTTGCAGTTTTAGTTTTATTATTTAAATAAATAGATATTAAAAGATTATGACTGAAAAAATAATAGTCAGCTGGGATGATTACAACAAGACCGTTGAGAAGTTAGCAATCCAAATTGATGAAAGTGGATATAAACCAACAATACTGGTTGGCATCATGCGTGGGGCAGCACCGATGATAGATGTATTAAGCAGAATATTTAAATTAAAATGTGCATATCTTGCAGTTGAGTCTTATAGTGGTAAAGGAGTGGAAGATGAGCAAGGTGATATTGTTTTTTCAAGGGAAATGAGTTCTATAGCACCTAATATGGGTGGTAAAATACTTTTATGTGATGATTTATCTGATACAGGAATAACTTTCAACAAAAGTATAGATTGGTTAAAAAAATATGAACCGATAAAAGATAAAATAGAAGATATTAAAACTGCTACGTTGTTTAAAAAAAAGAAATCAACATTTGAGCCAGATTTTTGTGCGAAAAAACTTGCTGGTAATCCTTGGATTGTGCAGCCCTTCGAAATTTATGAAGAATTAAGAATTGAAGAAATTAAAAAAAAACATCAAATATAAAAAAGGCCAGTTAAATAACCGGCCTTTTAAATTTTTATAAGTTTAAGAGCTTACTTCGGTATATCTCCTTCAACACCTTTAACATAAGTCATCATACCTGCTAGCATACCATCATCTGCAGTTTTCCCTTCTGCTACCATTAAATTCCCTTTTTGGTCATAAATTGGTCCAGTGAAAGAATGAACTTTACCAGATGCTAAATCTGCTTGTAGTTTTTTAACTTTTGCTTGTAGGTCACTAGGCATTTGAGAATCTAAACCTGAGATTACTACCATGCCATCACCTATACCGTGCCATGTATCTTTTTGACTCCATGTGCCATTTGCAACAGCTTTAACTCTATCGACATAATATGGTCCCCAGTTATTCTCAACTGAAGTTAATACAGCCTTTGGTGCAAACTTATCCATATCACTCGCTTGTCCAAAAGCATATACTCCTGCTTTTTCAGCCATTTGAACAATTGCTGTACTGTCTGTATGTTGAGCAATTACATCAGCACCTTGATCAATTAAAGCTTTTGCTGCTTCTGCTTCTTTACCTGGATCGTACCATGTGAAAGCCCAAACAATTTTAGTTTTAATATTTGGGTTAACTTTTTGAGCTGCTAAAGTAAATGAATTGATACCTCTTATTACTTCAGGTATTGGAAAAGATGCAACATATCCAATCACATTAGATTTAGTCATAGTTCCAGCAATTGTTCCCAAAATAGTTCTACCCTCATAGAATCTAGCTGCGTAAGTTGCAACATTTGGATGCTCTCTTTTATATCCAGTAGCATGTTCAAATTTTACATTTGGAAACTCTTTTGCAACTTTGTTAGTAGGGTTCATATATCCAAAACTAGTTGTAAAGATAATGTCATGACCAGAATTAGCTAATTGTCTAAGAACCCTTTCAGCATCAGCACTTTCTGGAACACCTTCCACGTATGTTGTTTTAAATCCGGCAGCTTCAACAGCTTTTCTACCTACATCATGCTGATAAGTCCATCCATGGTCACCAGTTGGACCAATATAAACAAATGCTGCTTTTACATCTTTTGCAACTGCAGCCACAGTTAATGTAAATAATAAAACTAAAGAAGAGACGAAAGAACGAATTAAAAATTTATGCATAAATTTATTTCCCCTTTTGGTTTTTTAATTAATTAAATTTAAATTAAATTATCTAAAAAAAAATGATTATTTTAAAATTAATTGTCTTTATGAAAAGATTTCCCCAAGGAACTAGGAGTACTCAGTCTTATTTTTCTACTATCACGAGAAATTACAACTAAAACTATTATTGTTACTATGTAAGGCAGGGCCGTTAAAAATTGAACAGGAATTCTTACTCCGATTGCTTGCATATGAAATTGAATAATGGTCAATCCACCAAAAATCATTGCACCGATTAAAATTTTAATAGGGTTCCACGTTGAGAAAACCACTAGAGCCAATGCGATCCAACCTCTTCCACCTGTCATATTTTCAATCCACTGCGGAGTATAAATCATTGACAAATACGCCCCTGCAAGACCACACATTGCGCCCCCATAAAGTATACAAGCGTAACGCACAAACCTTACATTTATTCCTTGATTAGAGGCAGACTCAGGCGAGTCTCCTACAGCTCTAACAATTAACCCAATTTTTGTTTTTTTTAAAAAGTAGCTAGTTATGAAGGGTAGTGCAAAAGCAAAATAAAAAACTATTGAATGACCAAACAATATTGGACTTAAAAGTGGTATTGTGTCTTTTAAACCTTCAAACAAAACAGGAAACTCTTTTCCAGGAATACCCACAAAGTTTTTTCCAATCATTGCAGAAATTCCTATTCCAAAAATAGTTAGAGCTAAACCAGTAGCAACATGATTTGTAATTAATGTTTGGGTAAGAAATGCAAAAATTGTTGAAATTAAAACTCCAGCTAACATTGCACCAAAAACTGCTATAATTAAACTTCCAGTAACCGTCATTAGTGCGAAGCCCGAAATAGCTCCAATGATCATCATTCCTTCAACACCAAGGTTTAGAACCCCAGATCTTTCAGTAATTAATTCACCACAAGACGCCAAAATCAAAGGAACTGCAGAAGCCATTATAGATGCAATTATTAGTCCAACAAAATTTACATCTACTATCATTTTTTTGAACCTATAAATTTAAATTTGAAAAAGAGTAAATAGTCAGAAGCAAGAAGAAAAAATAAAATCATCCCTTGAAAAACCTGACCTGTATATTTTGGTATTTGCATAAAGATTTGAGCCGTTTCAGCACCCAGATAAGTTATTGCAACAACTAGCGATGCAAAAATTATTCCCACAGGATGTAAGCGACCTAAAAATGCAACAATAATCGCAGTAAATCCATAATCTGGAGATACTTCTCTATGAAGCTGTCCAATCGGTCCAGTTATTTCTCCTACGCCTGCTAGACCTGCACAAGCTCCACTTATTAAAAAAACCAGGATAATCATTTTTTTACCTTTGTAGCCAGCATATTTTGCTGTTTTTAAACTAAAACCTGAAACTTTCATTTGGAAACCCAAATATGTTTTATAAAAAACAAACCAACTAATAACCACCGCAGCTAATGCTAAAAATATTCCTGCGTGAATTCTTAGTCCTTCAAATAATAAAGGAAGTCTTGCAGAGTCACTGAACTGTCTAGTTTCAGGAAAATTAAATCCTTCTGGATTACTCCAAGGACCGACAACAAGATAATCTAAAATTAATTTTGAAACATATACCAACATAAGACTTACTAATATCTCATTAGTATTGAAGTACGTTTTTAATATTGCAGGTATTGATGCATATATCATACCACCAATTGCGCCAGCTAATATTACTATTGGTAGAATATAGAAACCTTCTTGATCATAAAATAATAATGCAACTCCTCCTGAAACTATAGCCCCAAAAGTTAATTGCCCTTCTGCTCCAATATTCCAATTGTTACTTTTAAAACAAAAAGATAAACCAATCGCTATTAAACAAAGTGGTGTGGCTTTTAATAGTAATTCACTGAAACCATATTTATCTGCAATTGGAACTATGAAAAAAAATTTTAGGGCTTCAAATGGTTTAAAACCTAAAATATAAAATATTATACCTCCAGCTATTAATGTGAGAAAAATAGCCAGGACAGGTGTAAAGAAAAATATAGCTTTTGAAGGTTGATCTCTTTTTACAATTTTAATCAATTTCCTCCTCCCATAAGTATCCCAAGTTTCTCAGAGGTAACATCCTCAGCATTCATTATTTTTGATAATTTTCCTCTATGGATTACTGAAATTTTGTCACTTAATTTTAACAACTCATCAGTGTCTGTTGATATTAATATTATTGATTTATTTTGTTCATTTATTTTAATTAATGTTTCATGAATATAATTTATAGCTCCAACGTCCAAACCCCATGTAGGATTGAAACAAATTAATAAATCTGGAGATGTTATTAATTCTCTTCCAATAATTAATTTTTGTAAATTTCCTCCAGATAAAAATTGGCTTTTTAAATCTATATTGTCAGTGTTTACGTTAAATTCTGAAATTATTTTTTTTGAATGCTCTTTAATTTTGCTTTCATTTATTAATCCATTATTAAAAAAATTTGAGGATTTGAAATTGTTTAGAGCTACATTTTCAAAAATTGCCATTTGTGGAATAGCAGCTTGTTCAAGCCTATCTTCTGGAGAAAAAGCCATTAAATATTCCCTTCTTTCTTGAGGATTTAAATCCCCAATAAAATTTTTATTAAATTCTATGGAATTCTTATTTGATATAATTTCACCACTTAACACTTGAAATAATTCACTCTGGCCATTTCCTGATATACCAGCGATTCCTAAACATTCCCCTCTATTTAGAGAAAAATTAATGTCAACTAAGTTTGTTTCAAAAGGATCTTCACTTGTAAAATTAAGATTTGTTATTTTAATTAATTGTTCTGACGAAGTATTTTCCTTTTTTTTCTTAATTGTTTTTAAATCCTGACCTACCATTTTGTTAGCAAGAGATTCTATATTTTCATTATTGATTTGGCTTACAGAGACCAATTTTCCTCTTCTCATCACAGCAACTTCATCACAAAGTTGCATAACTTCCTTTAGTTTATGGGTTATATAAATAATTAATATTCCTTCCTCTGAAAATTTTTTTAATGATAAGAATAATTCACTGGTTTCTTGCTCTGTTAATACCGATGTGGGTTCATCCATAATTAAAACTTTTGGGCTTCTAATTAGGCATCTTATTATTTCTACTTTTTGTTTTTGACCTGCTGATAAGTTGAGAACAGGAACATCAAGATCAACTGAAAAATTGTATTTTTTCATGATTGTATCTATTTTTTCTTTTAAATTTTCTCTTTGTTCATCTGAGTCTATTATTAAGTTTTCAAATACAGACAAAGTTTCAAAAAGATTAAAATGCTGGAATACCATTCCAATATCATTTTTTTTTGCATCTGATGGTGAATTAAGTTTAAGAATATTTTTATTTAAATAAATTTTACCTTCATCAGGAATGACTACACCTGAGAGAATTTTAACAAGTGTAGATTTTCCAGCACCATTTTCTCCAAGAAGAGCGTAAATTTTACCACTATTAAATTCGAGTGAAACATTGTCATTTGCAATACACCCAGGATATATTTTAGTTACATTTGAAATTTTAAGGTTTGTATTCATTAATTAATTTAATGGTATAGAATTTCCATCCTTATTTTCCTGATATTGATTTGATAATTTTTGATATTTTTTCTTAATTTCATCTAATTGATTAATAATACTATCTTTTTTTGAAGTAGGTAAATTTTCAATAAGTAAATTTATATTTTGACTTTTCCAATAATAATTTTCTTTATTATATTCTCCATCATTAATTTTAAATACTTCCTTGAGTATATTTAAATCATGTGGAATATTAAATTCTTCGTTTGTGGCAGTATATGGAAACAAATAATAAAAATTATCAAATCCAGAAAATGTGATTGCGCTCAAACACATACTACAGGGCTCATGTGAACTTAAAAACATGCAGTCTATTTCTTTTGGTCTTGTATTTGCATCTAATTCATAAAATTTTTTAAGAGTATGCATTTCTCCATGCCACAATGGATTTTCTATTTCATTGTTTGTTTCAGCAACTACAAGTGATAAATCATCTTTTTTAATTATTGCTGCCCCAAATATTTTACTACCTTTAGCAACACCTTTTTCAGTTAAGGGTAAAACTTCTTTTAAAAATATTTTTAGTATCTTTTCTAGGGCTTTTTCATTCATATGCTTGGACCATCAAATAAAGAACACAATTGTTACTATAATTAAACTTAAAAGTAATAAGAAATAAATTATTTATACAACTTAAAAGTTAATAATTTATTAAAGCAAAAAATGTTAATTTGAACTTATGTTAAAATTTAAATCAGCAATAAGCCTATTAATTATCATAATTTTTTTTTCAGGGTGCCAAACTGTAAAGGAAAAAACAGATGCAATTGTTGAAAAAGAAAATGAAAAATTAAGTAAATTCTTAGGAAAATCTGCCAGTGAACTTCAAATGGAACTTGGAAAACCAGACGAAGATTTTAAAAATGCTAAAGGTAATTTTGAACTAGTTTATAATAGCAAAAAATACCTAGTTCCTTGTGAACGAAGGTTTGAGATTAATTCAGAAAATATAGTCGTTGGTTTTGTATCAAACGGGTGTTTTTAAATTCGATGCTAGTAAAAAATCTGCTCACTATAGGTTTTTTAATGATACAAAACAAACTTGTATAAATTAATCAGTTTTTAAGATTTACTCATACCTGTGGGGACTTCTCCCCACAAGTAAGGTTTAAGACTTATTTAATTTCAATAAGCTTCTTTTTTTTATGTTCTGGAATTATTCTTTCACAAGATATTGTTAAAAGACCATCTTTAAGTTCAGCACCATTAACTTTTACATCATCAGCAATAGTGAATGATCTTGCAAATTGTCTTTGAGAAATACCTTTATGAATAATTTCTCCATTAATATCACTGTCCTCAGACTTATTAACTTGTTTTGTTCTTACGGTTAATAAATTGTCCTCGAACTCAACTTCAACATCTTTTTTGCTAAAGCCAGCCAATGCTACTTCAATTGCATAGTTGTCTTTACCTGTCTTTCGTATGTTGTATGGTGGATAATTTGATTGCATTGTCAAATTTCCATTTCCCAACATATTCTCAAATTGGTCGAACATATCGTCGAAACCAATTGAAAAAGGTCTAAGTGAGTTAAATATAGATAGATCCTTACTTGTCATAATATCCTCCTTTGTTAAGCAAGTTTATTTATGTAAGCCCCATTAGGCGACTTACTTAATATATGTGGGAATTAATTTTTTTTTTTCAAGATTGAATTTGTACTAAATTTTATTAGAAATTTTTAATGCAAAAGCATAATCAATAGCAATTTCTTCTATTGCGCCATCTCTTCCTGATTTCCCACCATGACCAGCATTCATTTCAGTTTTTAAAAGGAGCAAATTATTATCTGTTTTATAATCTCTGAGTTTTGCAGTGAATTTTGTAGGTTCATCAAATAAAACTCTATTATCACTCAAACTTGTTGTAATAAAAATATGTGGATAATCCATTTTTTTAATATTGTTGTAGGGTGCATATGAAAAAATATAATCAAAGTGTTCTTTATTCTCTTTTGCATTCCCAAATTCATCAAATTCTCCCACAGTTAAGGGTAAAGAGTGATCAAGATTTGTTGTTAAAGAATCTACAAAAGGAACAGCCATGATAATTCCTAAAAATAATTCAGGGGATTGATTTACTACAGCTCCCATTAACAATCCTCCAGCTGATCCACCCATGCCAATAATTTTTCCTTTCGAGGTATATTTTTTTTTGATCAAATATTTTGCTGCATAAACATAATCTTCAAAAGTATTTTTTTTGTTGGTTAACTTTCCCTCTTTCCACCATTTCATACCTTTTTCCATACCACCTCTTATGTGGGCTGTAGCCCAAATTATATCTCTGTTTATAAGACTCAATCTTGTGGAAGAGAAACTTGGTGACATAGAATTCCCATAAGATCCATATCCATACAATAAAATATTTGCGGACCCATCAATTTTCGTTTTTTTGTGTCTTGTGATTGTTAATGGAACCATTCTTCCGTCATGAGATTTAAACTCAACTCTCTCGACAATATAGTCATCTTTATTATGACCTGATGGGATCTCTTGCTCTTTAACAAGTTCTTTAGATTTTGTTGCTAAATTATATTTAAATACTCTAGAGGGTGTTTTAGGAGATGAGTATCCTAAATAAACTTCATCAGTATTTCTATCTTTTTGAGTTAAGCTTACTCCCGGAACATAAACTGACTCATCAGAAAAAATTAATTCTTCCTCTATATTTGTAGAAATATTTTTAACAAATAATTTATCTAGTGCATCTGATGTTTCACCACGAATAATCCAATTTTTAAGGAATGTTAATCCACCAATTAAAACTTCATCTTTTGCTGGAATATATGTTTGCCAATTTTGATTTTCTATATTGTCACAAATATCAATTTTAAAGTCTTCAGCATTTTTATTTGTATGATTATAAAATTTACCTTCCCATGAATTAACAGAATACAGAACACCTCTTTCTCTTTTAATAATAAGTTTTGGAGATGGATTTAATTCATCTGATTTAAAGTAATATTGCTCCGAAGTATTATGGTCAGAAGTATTTATGAAATAATATTTTTCATCTGAGCTTTTTCCAATTCCCACTGTAAAAGCTTCACTTTTCTCCTCAAATATTAACTCATCCTCATTATCAAAATCTCCTATTTTGTGTCTATATATTGTTCTTGCTCTATGATTTTCATCAAGTTTAGAATAAAAAATATATTTATCATCCAAACTAAATGTTATTCCCCCTGATGTTTCTGTGATTTCTTTAGAAATAATTTTGTTTGTTTTTATATCTCTTAAATAAATTGTGTAATACTCAGAACCTTTGAGATCTAAAGAGTATCCTAGATATTTATCATTATTACTTACTTCTAAATCTCCAACTCCAAAATATTCAGTTTTGAGTTTTTCTTTTTCCTTATCTCCATTCCATATTTCTTCTATATTTTCTGAACCAATTTTTTTTCTAAGTTTTATAGAATAGTTTCCTGTTGTTGTAGTTTTTGTCCAATACTCATATGTATGATCTTTATAAGGTAAAGACTCATCATCTAATTTTATTCTACCTTTAATTTCATCAAACAATTTTTTTTGAATATCTTTAGTATCTTTTAGGTGATAATCGGTGTATGCATTTTCTTCTTCTAAATATTTTTTAACTTCCGAGTTTAGTTTTGATTTATCTTTTAGAACTTCTAAAATATTTTTTTGATGTATCCAGCTGTAATTATCCTCCCACTCTATATTGTGACAAGATTTTATCTCTAGTTTTTTTTTAAGTTGTGGTACTTTCATTTTTATAGGAAATATATGAATATTATAATTTATACAGTATTAATTTTAGCAGGTTTATATTTTTTACTAAGATTTTTAACTGGAGTTGCATCAAAAAAAATATCCAAGGGTTTAAGAATTTTATTATTTCTAATATTGGCTGTTTTTGCAATATTATTTGCAATAGGGGGAAAAGTTTTATTAACTTTACCTTTCACACTTGCAAGTTTAGCGCTTTTAAAATTAAAGGGTCTTTCCATTTTTCAATTAATTTCTCTGTATAGATTAATTCAAACTTTGAGAAATTCTGGAAGGTTTTCTTTTAACAATCAAAATCCCTCTAATTTAAGGACTATGTCAACCCAAGAAGCATATAGAATTTTAAATTTAAATCCTTCTAAAAGTTTAACAAAAGAGGAAGTAAATAAAGCATACATTAAAATACAAAAAAAAATACATCCAGATATTTCTCCAGAAACATCAAGACTGTCTTCCTTGGTGAATGAAGCAAAAGAAATTGTTTTAAGAGATATAGGTTAATTTATTTAATCTTTACTAAATTTAATTTTTATATAAATTTTAAGTATGAATAATATTAAAGGAATATACGCTGCATCAATGTCAATATTAAATGAAAATTTGACATTAAATATTGGTAAAACAATAGAGCATGCAGAGATGGTTATTGACAATGGATGTCATGGAGCTGCAATTTTTGGAAGTACCGGGCAGGCACAACTTATTCCTATTTCAGAAAAAATTAATTTATTAAATAAACTTGCTACAAATAAATACAAAGATAAATATTTAATTGGAACTGGCCTTAATTCATTAGGAGATACAATAAATCTAATGAGAGTAGCCAAATCATTAAATTTTGAAAAATTCTTAATTATGCCTCCTGCTTATTATTTGTATGGAGACAGTGAAGTAATCGATTTTTATAGCAAAATTGTTGAGGCAATTCCTGAAAGTAAAATTATCCTTTATAATTTTGAAAAATTATGTGGATATAAATTTAGTATAGAATGTGTCAAAGAACTTGTGAAAAGATTTCCAAATCAAATAGTTGGAGTAAAAGATAGTTCTTATAATCTTTTTGAGAATTTAAAGTTAGACAATTTTTCTGTTATGCCTGGCTCTGAATCAAAGTTACTAAAAGGACTTGAGCTAGGATGCTCTGGCATAATTACAGCTACATGCAATGCTACAGCAGGATTAGCAAGAAAAGTTTATGATGATTTTAGCAAGGGTACACCCCAAACAGTTAATGAAAAACTTTGTGAAGTTAGAGGTGAGTTTGAAAAGTATAATCTTATCTCTGGGCTTCATACTTTTTATAAAAAAAAGGAAAATATCTACGAAAATTTATTACCTCCTTTAAGAGTTTTAGATGCTAAACGTGAAAAAGAACTTATTAGCAATTTAGAAAAACTTAACTTTTCAATTAAATCTTTAATGGCAGCATAAAATGCAATTAGCAAGATTCCTAAATAGTGTTTTTAAGAAAGATGGATTTATATTAGTGGATGCTAATTCTAAAAATTACATTATTGGAAATCCCAAAAGTGACAATCCCATTAAAGTTAAAATTTTAAACAAAAATCTTCATTATAAGCTGTTATTTCATCCAGATCTTTATTTTGGAGAAGCTTATACGGATGGTGAGATAGTTATTGAAAATGGAAGCCTTACTGATTTTCTAGATTTATCATTAATGAATTTTGGAAGAGGGGATTTAAATTTTTTTAGTTATTTTATCAATAGATTGAGGGGTACTTATAGATACTTAACTAATTTCAATTTTATTAAAAAATCAAAAATGAATGTTTCGCATCACTACGATATCTCAGATGATCTTTATGACTTGTTTCTAGATCCTAAAAGACAATACTCTTGTGCTTATTTTAAAAGCGAGACTGACAGTTTAGAAACTGCACAAAACAACAAAATTCAACATATAATTAAAAAATTAAATATAAAACCAAATCAAAAGGTCTTAGATATAGGATGCGGATGGGGTTCACTAGCTATAGATATTGCTAAAAGCGCAAATTGTGAGGTTACAGGAATAACACTCTCAGAAAACCAATTTAATTATTGTAAAAAAAAAGCGAAGGAACTTAATTTAGAAAATCAATTAAATTTTAAATTAATGGATTATAGAGAACTTAATGAAAAGTTTGACAGAATAGTTAGCGTTGGAATGTTTGAACATGTTGGTAGAAAATTTTATAAAAAATTTTTTTCACAAGTTGAAAAATTATTAAAAGATGATGGTGTATCTTTAATTCATACTATTGGATCAGTAAATCCACCAAGGGATCCACACCCATGGATTACGAAGTATATATTTCCAGGTGGTTACACTCCAAGCTTGAGTGAAGTTACAACGCCAATAGAAAAAGCAGGTTTAATCGTTGCAGATATTGAGGTTTTGAGGATGCATTATTCACATACCCTAAGACATTGGAAAGAAAATTGCCTTAAAAATAAAGAGAAAATAATTCAAATGTTTGACGAAAGATTTTTCAGAATGTGGGAATTTTATCTTGCGGGCTGTGAGATGGCATTTAAATGGGGCGATCAAGTTGTATATCAATTTCAATTAACAAAAGATTATTCATCAACTCCAGTTACAAGAGACTATATTTATCAATAAATTATTGATAGATATTAATTTCCTTAAAATGAAAAAAAAGAAAAAAAAGCTAAAAAAAAACGTTTCTAAAAACAAAAATAAACGAAAAACTAAAAAAATTTTTAAAAAATCAAAAAAAAGAAATGAAAAAAAAACAAAAGTAACACGAAAAAAAATTCCAAAAAAAAGTAAAATTAAAAAAACAAAAAAAGTAATAAAAAAATTTAAATCAATTAAACCAAAGCAAACAGGTTTTCTTTTAAAGTTAATAAATTTTCAAAATTCTTTAAAACCCGAAATAAAGTTTAAAATAAATTTTGGTTTTGAAAAATATATTCAAGCATTTTTTGATAAAATAGCAGATACAATTTCTCAATACAGAGTGCTTAAAAAGGATGAAGCAAGAAGGTTAAAATTAGAAAAACAAGAAAAAGAGAGATCAGAAAAGATTGAAATAGCAAAAGAAAAACAAAAAGAGGCTGAATTAAAGGTAAAATTAAAAGAACAGGCTCTAAAAGATGAAATTAGGTTAGAAAAACAAAGAACAAAAGAAATAAAATTATTTTTAAGAAAAGAACAAGCTCTTTTAAGAATTGAACAAGCAGAAAAACAAAAGAAATTTTTACAACAATTAAAATTAGATAAGCAAATTGAAAAATTTAGAGTTAGAGAGGTTAAAGAATTAGAGAAATTAGAAAAAATTTCTTTAAGAGAAAAGAGAGAGGATTATGCTGGCTTACAACAAAGAATAGAAAAACTTAAAGAAAAATACCGAATTATTAGAGATCAAAAGATTAGGGAAAGAGTAGAGGCCTTAGGAGTAAAAATTCAAGGCGACGAAGATAGAGAAACACTTTTACAAAAAGAAAAAGAATATACTTTAGCTAGACAAAAAATTGAGTTTGCTCTCGAAAGTTTTTACAGAAGTGCTAGTAGTTTAGTCTTTCAGTTAAACAAAAGACACATAACAAGACATATGTCTATCTTTAGATGTATAGACAGAAGATTTGAAACAGGAGAAATATTTGTTAAATGGGATGAAGCCTCAGATGATGAATGGTTATTATTAATTTATATAAAAAATAATTCACCAGATGAAGGAATAGTTATTGAAGACAAAACTAATCCAGAAAAAAATATTTCTCATGAGTTTAAAAATAATGAAATATTTAAGGCCTCAGATACCATGGTTGATGCTCTTACACAGTTAATCGCAAGAAAAAGAGCCAAAAATATCAATTAAATTATCATACATAATTAAGTACTATTAAGAATGTTACTTTCTTCAATACTAATGATTATTTTGTATCTAGTATTAAAATATGTTCTTGCATGGATAAGGTATTTTAACAGTCTCGACTCTAGATTAGGCCAATCTACATGGCGATGGAGTTATGACTATCCCGTAGTTGGTGAAAGGGATATTTCAGATTTAGATGATAAAACTTTTGTTAGACTAAGGAGAAAAAGAAATAGAGTTATAACTCTTATGTATTCAATTTTATTAATTATGTTTTTATTATCTATGTCTTTACTCAGTGAATTTTTAATATTTTTTTTAACTTAGTTTTTTAAGTTGTTTTTTATTTTTTAAATATAAAAAAAAGGCAATTATTTCATACCCATATTTAAAGATTGTGAAAATTATTGGTAGTTTGAAAAATTTATATAAAAATTTATATTTAGGAATTTTTTTCCAAACATAAAGAAATGCCTCCGCACCTTCAATAATTTTACCATTCTCCTTGACATGCAATCTTCTTAATAATTCTTTATCATTTCTAGATGTTTCTTTCTCAGCATCTGAATTATTTGTTATATCTATCCAGTCAATATCTTTGATATTTTCTTTTTTATATAAGTTAATTTCTGATCTACAGATTTTACAAGAGTTATTAAAAAATACTTTCATTTAACAATAATTAACTTTTAGTAATAAATTGTACATGCGTAAAATGATCAGTTGAAAATTATCAACAAACCACTATTTAAGATGAATGAGTAATTTCTTTAACAAATCTGATTTAACAAGACAAGATGCAGATAAAATAGTATCTGAAACACTAAATAATTGTGATGATGGTGAGCTTTATTTAGAGGAGTCAAAATCAGAGTCAATTGTTTTAGATGATAATAAAATAAAAAGCTCAAACTATAGTTCTGATTTAGGATTTGGCTTCAGAGCTATCTCAAACGAGGTTGTTGCTTATTCATATTCTAACGAAATATCAAAAGATTCATTAAAAAATTCCTCAGAAAATCTTAAATCAACTCTTAAATCAATTAAAGGCACATATAATCATGAAATTCCAAAATCTAATAAAAAATTTTATGAAGATATTAATCCAATTGAACAAAAATCTTTAGACTCGAAATTAGAAGTTTTAAATAAAGTAAATGATTTTTTAAGAAAAAAAGATGGATCAGTAAAACAAGTGACTGCTAGTTTTGCTGGTGAGCAAAAATCAATTGAAATTATTCGATCAGGTGGAGAAGCACTTACCGATGTACGTCCATTAATTAGATTTAATGTCTCTGTAATGTTGGAAAAAAATGGAAGAAAAGAAACTGGAGTATATGGAATTGGTGGCAGACAATCTTATGACGATTATTTAAAAAATGATAATTGGAAAAATGTTTGTGAAGAGGCTTTTAGAATTGCATCAGTAAATTTAGAAAGCAAACCAGCACCTGCTGGTGAGATGAAAGTAGTCTTAGGACCTGGTTGGCCTGCTATATTAATTCATGAAGCAATTGGTCATGGTCTAGAAGGAGATTTTAATAGAAAAAAAACATCAGCATTTCATGATCTTATTGGAGAAAAAGTTGCAAGTGAGGGAGTAACAATTGTTGATGATGGTACGATAGATAATAGAAGAGGCAGTTTAACTATTGATGATGAGGGAACGCCAACTGAGCGAACAGTTTTAATTGAAAATGGTATTCTCAAAAATTTTATGCAAGATAGACACAATGCAAGATTAATGAATACAAGATCTACCGGATCTGGAAGAAGAGAAAATTATAGACATATTGTTTTGCCAAGAATGAGAAACACAATGATGTTAAGTGGCAATCAAACTCAAGATGAAATGATCAAATCTGTTGATAAAGGAATTTTTGCAGTAAGTTTTGGAGGTGGTCAGGTAGATATTACTTCTGGAAAATTTGTATTTAATTGTACTGAAGCTTACGAAATTAATAATGGTAAAATTGGATCTCCAATTAAAGGCGCAACACTTATTGGTGATGGACCATCAATACTTAAAGAAGTATCGATGGTAGGAAATGATATGATGTTAGACCCAGGCATAGGAACTTGTGGAAAAGCAGGACAAGGAGTTCCGGTGGGTGTTGCTCAACCTTCAATTTTGATCGATAAAATGACAGTTGGTGGAACAAAACTTTAATTATGGTTAAGGATCAAGAATTTCTAAAATCTAAAGCTTCATATTGTTTAGATTTGGCAAAAAAAATGGGAGCAACTGATGCCAGTGTTACAGTCGGTCACTCAATTTCAGAAACAGTTAACTTTAGAAATAAATCCTTAGAAGCCTCAGATAGATCAGATGGATTGGCATTAAGTATAGAAACTTATTTAGGTAAAAGAAGATCATCAATTTCATCATCAAATTTACTAGATGAAAATATAAAAACTTTAATTGAAAAGTGCTTTGAAACCACAAAAATTACACCAGAGGATGAATTTAATTCTTTGCCTGACAAAAATTTATTAGCTAAACAAATTAGTAGTCTTAATTTGTATGATGAAACAAGATTTGAAAATGATAAAAAAATAAAATATTTAAATGATTTAGAGGAATCTGCTTCATCAGATAATCAAATCATAAATACAGAATCTAGTTTTACTGAAAATAAATCAAATTTTATATTAGCAAATAGTGACGGTTTTTGTGACGGCTATAAAACTTCCTCTTTTACTACTTCTTGTGTAACGGTTGCAAAAGATGAAAATAGCATGGAAAGAGACTATGAATTTTCTAGTAAACGTCATTTGTCTGATATTAAGCAAGCAATAGAACTCGGAAATAAAGCTGCCAAGCAAACTATTAGAAAATTGAGCCCTAAGAAAATTGGAAGTGAAAAGATCAGCATAATTTTTGATAAAAGAATTTCAAAGGGAATGTTAAGTGTTTTTGCAAGTGCAATATCTGCCTCCGCAATTGCAAGAGGCACTTCATTTTTAAAGGATAAAATTGATGAACAGGTTTTTGCTGATTCGATAAATGTAATTGATAAACCAGATATGATTAAAGGAATGGGTTCTCAAAATTTTGATTCAGAGGGTGTAAACTCAAACACATTACAACTTATAGAGAATGGAATACTTAAAAATTATCTTGTCGACACATACAATGGAAAAAAATTAAATTTAAAATCAAATGGAAGAAGTGGTGGAACTACCAATTTATATTTTGAAAAAGGAAATATAAGCTATGAGGATCTTATGAAAAAAGATTCAAGAAGTCTTTATATTACCGAAACTATTGGCCATGGTTCTAATATTGTAACCGGAGATTATTCAGTAGGTGCAACTGGTTTTTTAGTTGAAGATGGAGAATTTAAATATCCTGTTAATGAAATAACAATTGCTGGAAATTTTAAGGATATGTTCAAAAATATTATTTTAGCTAATGATTTAGAATTCGAATATTCAGTCAATTCACCAACTATGATGATAGAAGGTATGACTGTTGCAGGAAAATGAGTAGTTATTGTGTAATTGGCTCTGGAATTTCTGGAGCAACAATAGCTAATTTGTTAAGTAAAAAAAATTCTGTACACATTTATGATAAAGCTCGGGGCCCAGGTGGAAGATCTTCTTTTAAAAGATTAAATAAGACTAAAGGATTTGATCACGGGGCACAATATATTTCTCCAAAAACAATTCAATTTAAAAAATTTATTACCAATTTATGTAAAAAAAAAATTCTAAAAAAATGGAGTGGCAAACATATTTTTTTAAACAAATTAAAAAAAGAAAATAAAAATCATGTTAAAATAATTGGCTGCAAGGGCAACAATGATATTAGCAAACATTTAATAAAGAATATAAATTGTAATTTTCAAAGTGAGTTAGAGAAGATTAAATTTGTAAACAAAAAATGGAAGCTAGTCTTTAAGAATAATAAAACAAAATATTATGATAAATTGGTATTAACTTGCCCATTCCCACAATTAAAAAAATTATCAAAAAAATTTATTAAGGATTCATTCATTAAGCAAAAAATCAAAATGGATGCAAATATTACAGTCATGATCGAAATTAAAAAAACAAATAAAAACATATCAAGTTATTTATTTAATGATAAAATTTTAGGCTGGGCGGCTAAAGAAAATAGTAAAAAAAGATTTAAAAGTAATAATGATTTATGGACTTTACAAAGTACAAATTTATGGGCAAATAAAAAAATAAATAAAAATAGAGAAAATAAAGAAAAAAACTCAAAGATTTTAATTAATCAATTTTTTAAACTTACTGGAATTAAAAAAACAAAAATAATAACTTCATTAAATCATGGTTGGAAATATTCCTCAAATTCTAGAGCCTTAAAAGTTAAAAGTTATTGGAATAATAAATTAAATTTAGGAGTGTGTGCAGATTGGTTTGTAGGTCCTAGAGTAGAGGCCGGATGGATAAGTGCAAACGATCTTTTTAAAAAAATAAATAAATAATTTTATTCAAGATTTTTTAAGCGATATTCCCAATTTCCCATTCTCTCATATGTAATTTTAACAATCACCGAAGTTTTTTTATCAAGCCAAATATCAAAATTTAATTTTTTATCTTCAGGAAGAGACATATCTTTAGATGTAAGTTTGAAATGATCTGTTTCGTATTGTTTGCCATTAATTGAAATATTTTCCTTACCAATAAAAGTAACTATTTGTTCTTTTATACTTCCAGAAATAGGACTTATTTGGCTTTCTGCTTGTAAAATTTTATGACTCCACCAATTTCCAATAATATTTTTAATAGAAGCTTCGCCTGAGTATGAAGATCCTTTGATGTCAAATTTCTTATTATTTTTATCAAGTTTTAAGTTTACAAATTTTTCTTTTTTATTTTGAAGCGTCTTTGATTGAAAAGATATTAAATTATCTTTTAAATAAATTTCTTCTCCATATCCCTCTACTTTAAATATTGTTGCAGATAGGAGTTTTACCTCAAATTTATATTGATTTTTTACTATCGTTTTTTCACCATCTCTTTTAAAAAAATAATTGTTATACCCAATTACTTCATCATTTCTCAAGATCTCCATTTCTATTTTGTCAAATTTGTTATAATGACCAATATGAGCTAAAGAAATTGATGAGAAAAATGTTAAAAGTAAAATAATTGCAATCTTTTTCATTTGCTGATTACAATATTAGAATTTTTCATTAATAGATATAGCTTATTATAATTATGTTTTTAAAAATAAAAAAAATTCCAAAAGTAAAATGGAGCTCAGAAAAACCATTTAATTTTAAACCAAAGTTTTCTACATTTTTTTTCTTATGTTTTGGTTTGTCTTTATTTGGATTAGGTGAAGGATTATTAATTGTTTCATTCACAGGAGCCTCTCCTTGGAGTGTTTTAGCCCAAGGTATTTCCTTAAATATTAATTTAAGTATTGGAACTATTACATTATTAATAAGTATTGCTGTTTTAATTTTATGGATCCCACTCGGGCAAAAACCAGGGATGGGTACAATATTTAATGCTTTGATAATTGCAATTATGATTGATCTTTGTATCAAATATGTTCCAACACCATCAAATTATATTTATCAATTAATTTTAGCTGTAATTTCTGTAATCTTGGTAGGAATAGGTGGGGGTATTTACTTAGTATCAAATTTAGGAGCCGGTCCTAGAGATGGGCTTATGATAGGATTACAAAAAGTAACAAATTTTCCTATAGCCGTTGTAAGAGCAACTTTAGAAATTTCAGTTGTAAGTATTGGATGGTATTTAGGAGGAACAGTAGGGGTTGGAACTTTATTGTTCGCGTTTGGCATAGGTCCTTGCGTTGCTCTAGGACTTTATTTAGTTGATAAAACTTTTGATTAGGCTGCAACTATAGCTTTTTCGCTTTTTTTTCTTTCGTGGGGATCAAGAATTGCTTTTCTCAATCTACATGAGTCTGGAGTTATCTCTAAAGCTTCATCTGTATTAAGCATACTTAATTGTTCTGCAATTGACATTTTTCTTACAGGTGTAAGTACAACATTCTCATCTGTGCCCTGAGTTCTCATATTTGTAAGTTTCTTACCCTTCATTACATTAATGATCATATCACCTGGTTTAGGTGAAAGACCTACGATCATTCCAGGATAAACAGAGTCGTTATGTGTAACAAACATTTCTCCTCGTGCCTGTAGGTTAAAGATTGCAAATGCAACAGCTTTTCCTTGTTCCATTGAGATTAACGCTCCATTTCTTCTACCTTCCATTTCTCCCTCAAAAGGACCATAACTATGGAATATTCTGTTAATCACTCCATTTCCTTTTGTAAGTGTAAGAAATCTACTTGTGTATCCCATCAGGCCTCTAGTAGGCGCATGAAAAATTAATCTTTTTTTGTTAGTTCCAGTATCTTTTAATTCTATTAGTTTACCTTTTCTTCTATTCATTGAGTCTATTACTTTTGATGAATGTTCTTCATCAAGGTCCATAGTAATTTCTTCAATTGGCTCAAGTTTATTTCCACTTTCATCAGTTTTGTATAAAACCTTTGGAGGGCTAACTGTCATTTCAAAACCCTCTCTTCTCATTTGAGTTAAAAGAATTTCTAACATTAGCTCACCTCTACCACTAACAACAAAAGAATCTTTTCCAGTGTTTTCTGAAAATGTAATACCAACATTATTTTGAGCTTCTTGAACCAATCTATCTCTTATTTGGGTGCTGGTTAGTTTCTTACCTTCAGTTCCAGCTAAAGGTGAAGTATTTACAGTAATTGTAATTGACATTGTAGGTGGATCTATTGGAGTCGCAGGGATCGGCTCATTTACCTCTAGATCGCATATAGTATCAGCAACGTTTGCTTTTTCTAACCCAGCAACAACTACGATATCCCCAGCCTCGCCAACATCTATCGGAACTTTTTTTGTTCCTTCATATCTAAAAATTTTTGTTAATTTTCCTTCATCAACTTTTTCACCATTTAAATTAATTGCTTTTATGGATTGATTAGCTTTCGCTGTCCCCTGTGTAATTCTTCCAACTAAACTTCTTCCTAAAAAACTATCTGCGTAAAGCAGCGTTGACAACATTGCAAAAGGTTTGGTTTTATCCAGTTCAGCAGGTTTTACGTGATCAACAATTAAATCTAACAAAGGATTTAAATTTTCTCTTGGACCATCAACTTCATGATCAGCCCAACCTGATCTTCCACTTGCATACAGAACTGGAAAATCTAATTGTTCTTCATTTGCATCTAAGCTAACAAATAAATCAAATGTTTCATCTAAAACTTCATTAGCTCTTTGATCAGCTTTATCTAATTTATTAATAACAACAATTGGTTTTAATCCTTGTTTAAGTGCTTTGGATAATACAAATTTTGTTTGAGGCATAACACCTTCTGCAGAGTCAATTAATAAAAGTGCTCCGTCTGCCATACTTAAAACTCTTTCAACTTCAGCAGCAAAATCTCTATGGCCTGGAGTATCGATTATATTTATTCTTGAATTGTTCCAATTAATTGAAGCAGGTTTTGCTAAAATTGTAATCCCTCTTTCTTTTTCAAGCTCACCTGAGTCCATTAATCTTTCATCAACAACTTCATTCTCTCTAAATGAACCGCTTTGTTTCATTAAATTATCAATTAGAGTGGTTTTGCCATGATCAACATGGGCTATGATTGTGATGTTTCTGATGTTATTGCTCATAAATTCTGGCTCTTATACATATTTAAAAGGATATTAAAACTCAAAAAAACTCATAACTGGCTTGAATAATTTTCAAAATTTAGGATTAATTTGGCTTTTTTTGCTTATCTTTTTTAAGTTTTCTTTTTTCTTTAAAGCTCAATTTAGGTTTTTTCTTAACACTAGAGTCTTTAAATGATTTACCGCTATATCTTTTTGACATTATTAAATTTCACATAAAAAAAAGGCCATCTTGAGATGGCCTTTTAAATTTTGTTTTAGAAAATGAGGGATTACATTCCCATTCCACCCATTCCTCCCATGCCGCCCATACCACCAGGCATACCACCAGGCATTCCGCCAGCAGCATCTTTTTCCTCTGGTTTGTCAGCGATCATTGCTTCTGTAGTTACTAATAATCCAGCAATTGAAGCAGCGTCTTGTAAAGCAGTTCTCACAACTTTAACTGGGTCTATGATACCCTTTGCAAACATATCACAATACTCTTCGTTTTGAGCATCGTAACCGTTAGTTTTTTTCTTCTGCTCTAATAATTTACCAACTACCACTGAACCATCTACACCAGCATTTTTAGTAATTTGTCTAATTGGAGCTTCTAATGCTTTTCTGACCAGATCAACACCTGCTTTTTGGTCATCACCTTTAGCTTTAACTTTATCAAGTTCTTGAGCAGCATAAAGAAGAGCACATCCACCACCAGTAACAATACCTTCTTCAACAGCAGCTCTAGTTGCATTCAAAGCATCCTCAACTCTATCTTTTCTTTCTTTAACTTCAACTTCAGTTGCACCACCAACTTTGATTACTGCAACTCCACCAGCTAACTTAGCGAGTCTTTCTTGAAGTTTTTCTCTATCATAATCAGAAGTAGTTTCCTCAACTTGTTGTTTGATAGATGCACATCTAGCTTCGATATCAGATTTTTTACCACTACCATTAACGATAGTGCTATTATCTTTATCAACTTTGATTTTCTTACAAGATCCAAGATCGTCAAGTTTAACATTTTCAAGTTTGATACCTAGGTCTTCAGATATAACCTGACCTCCTGTTAAAATAGCAATATCTTCAAGCATAGCTTTTCTTCTATCACCAAATCCTGGAGCTTTAACAGCTACAACTTTCAAACCACCTCTAAGTTTGTTTACAACTAAAGTTGCCAAAGCTTCGCCTTCAACATCTTCAGAAATAATCATCAATGGTCTACCAGCCTGTACAACAGCTTCCAAAAGAGGAACCATTGGCTGTAAGTTAGTTAATTTCTTTTCATGTAACAGAATAAAAGGATTCTCTAACTCAGTAGTCATCTTATCACTATTTGTGATAAAGTATGGTGATAGATATCCTCTATCAAACTGCATACCTTCAACTACATCTAGTTCAGTTTCAATACCTTTATTTTCTTCTACAGTAATCACTCCTTCATTTCCAACTTTTTGCATTGCTTTAGCAATCATAGTTCCTATTTCTTTATCACCATTTGCAGAAATAGTTCCAACTTGAGCAATCTCATCACTGTCTTTTACTTTTTTTGCAGACGCAACAAGGCTATCTTTTACCGTTTCTACAGCAGCATCAATTCCTCTTTTTACATCCATTGGATTCATACCAGCTGTTACATACTTCACACCTTCTTTGACTATTGCTTGCGCAAGTATGGTTGCAGTAGTAGTTCCATCACCAGCTTCATCATTAGTTTTGCTAGCAACTTCTTTAACCATTTGTGCGCCCATATTTTCAAACTTATCTTCAAGGTCTATTTCTTTAGCTACAGAAACACCATCTTTAGTAATTCTAGGTGCACCATAAGATTTATCCATTACTACATTTCTTCCTTTTGGTCCTAAAGTTACTTTAACAGTGTCAGCCAAGATATTTACACCTCTAATCATTGCTGCTCTTGCTTCAGCATCAAATTTAACAACTTTTGCCATTATTTTTCTCCTTTAAATTAAATTATTTACCCGAGATACCCATAATGTCAGACTCTTTCATTATGCTGTATTCTTTGCCATTAATTTTGACTTCAGTTCCTGACCATTTGCCAAATAAAACTTTATCACCAACTTTAACATCCATTGGAATTATTTTTCCATCTTCAGTTTTTGCACCACCACCTACAGCAACTACTTTACCTTCTTGAGGTTTTTCTTGAGCTGTGTCAGGGATAATTATTCCTCCAGCAGTTTTTTCACTGCCATCTAATACTTCGATTAAAACTCTGTCATGTAACGGTTTAAACTTCATAAATTCTCCTTTATAAATCTTTATAAATATGAGCCTCATATAGATATTTCACCACCTATTTCAAGATCAGAAAACATTTAAGGATATTAATATTGCTAGTAAATTCGGGATTTTATGGTTTATACCTTAAAATATGAGCAAAAATTTAGATTTAAATGGCTTACAATCAATTGCTGATAATTATGATCTTTTTTATATAGACTTATGGGGCGTTGTTCATAATGGGGTTAAACTTCATGAAAAGGCAATAGCTGTTTTAAATGAACTTTTAAAAAAAAAGAAATTACTAGTACTTTTAACAAACGCTCCAAGACCAAATAAAACTGTTCAAAATTTTTTAGAAAAGATGAGCATGGATAAAATTCTCAGAGATCATGTATTTACATCAGGAGAAGCAGCATTAAATTATCTGAAAAAATCATACTTATTGAAAAAGTTTTATCACATAGGTCCACCCAGAGATTTTGATTTGTTTTATTTATTTGACAAAAATAAGTGTGAAAATATTAGTGATAGTGAATATTTATTGTGTACAGGGCTATTTGATGATCATGATAAGGATTTAAAATTTTATAAAAATTTACTTGAAAAGCATATTACCAAAAAAATGATTTGTACAAATCCAGATTTAATCGTTGATCGTGGAGATGTTAGAGAGTTGTGTGCAGGTTCTGTTGCAATGGTTTTTGAAAAAATGGGTGGAGAAGTAGTATATTTTGGAAAACCATACCCAGAGGTTTATAATCAATCTATTGATAATAAAAATAAAAAAATATTAGCAATTGGTGATAATTTAAATACTGATATCAGAGGTGCAAATCTTTTAAATTATGATTCTTTATTAATTAGTAATGGAATACATAAAAATGAAATTAAAAACAAGGGTATTAAAAATGTTGCAAAAGAGTACGAGGTAATAGTTAATTATATTCAGTCAGATTTAAAATGGTAAAACATTATTCAAATTTTAATATTCAAAAAATACATAGAGGATCAATTATCTTAATAGGTAATTTTGATGGTTTACATTTAGGACATCAAAAATTATTTAAATTAGCACAATCATATAAGAAAAAATATAATTTGAAGATTGGTGTTGTTAACTTTGATCCAATGCCAAAAATGTTTTTTAATAAAAATTTAAAAAATTTTCGGCTTTCTAATATAAATCAAAAAATTGAGTTACTTAGTAATTTAAAAGTGGATTTTGTTATTACAAAAAAATTTGATAAAAACTTTTCAAAAACTAAAGCGCTAAATTTTATATCTAAAATTTTAAATAAAAAATTAAGTTCCAAATTTATTTTTGTTAGCAATAATTTTAGATTTGGAAACAAAAGAGAAGGAACTGTTAATTTACTAAAAAAATATGAAAAATTGTTTAATTATAAAGTTGTTAAACCTGAGCCATTAATTAAAAGTAAAAGGATCGTATCATCATCTTTAATAAGAAATCTTTTAGAAAAGGGTCTATTGGAAAAAGCTAATATTTTTTTAAAAAGAAACTGGACGATACAAGGAGTAGTTAAAAAGGGAAGACAAGTAGGAAAAAAAATTGGATTTCCAACTTGCAACATAGACATCGACGATTATGTTTTAGCAAAACCAGGAGTTTATGCTGTAAAGGTTTTGAGAAAAAATAGTAAGAAATATCTTAAAGGAATTGCTAATCTTGGATATAGACCAACATTTAATCAAAAAAAAATATTACTAGAAGTTCATTTATTTAATTTTTCTGGAAATCTTTATAATAAACTTTTATCAGTAGAGTTTTTAAAGTTTATAAGGAAAGAAAAAAAATTTAATAATGTTAATCAATTAAGAGCTCAAATAAAAAAAGATTTAAATATTGCAAAAAAGGTTAAATGAATAAATCACAAATAAATCTCCCAAAAACAGCCTTTTCCATGAAAGCTAACTTGCCTGCTAGAGAGCCAGAAATTCTTGAATATTGGAAAAAAATAAATCTTTACGATGAATTGAGAAATGAAAGTAAAGGAAGAGAAAAATTTATTCTACATGATGGTCCGCCTTATGCTAACGGAAATATTCATATGGGGACAGCTCTGAATAAAATACTTAAAGATATAATTGTAAAATTTCATCAAATGGATGGAAAAGACTCTATTTATGTTCCAGGTTGGGATTGTCATGGTTTACCAATTGAATGGAAAATAGAAGAACATTATAAAAAAAATAAAAAAAACAAAAATGAGGTTCCAATAGTTGAGTTTAGAAAAGAATGTAGAGCATTTGCCGAGAAGTGGATTGAGGTTCACAAAAGTCAATTTAAAAGATTAGGTGTTATAGGGGATTGGGAAAATTATTACTCGACAATGAGCTTTGATGCAGAAGCTCAGATAGTCAGGGAGCTTGGTAAATTTTTAAAAGAAGGAAGTTTATATAAAGGTTTTAAACCTGTATTATGGTCAACGGTTGAGAAGACGGCACTTGCGGATGCTGAGGTAGAATATCAAGACCATAAATCAGATACAATTTACACTTCATTTAAAGTTAAATCATCAAATTTAAAAGAATTAGTCGAAAGTGAAATAGTTATTTGGACAACAACTCCATGGACTATACCAGCCAATAAAGCTTTAGCATTTAATGAAACTCTTGATTATGTCATTTTGGAAATAAATGATGAAGGTGATTTTAAAAATAGAAAAATTGTTATTGCAGCTGCTCTACTTGACTCAGTCGTTAAAGAGTGTGAATTAAAAGAATATAAAAAAATTCTCACGTTTAAAGGTAAAGAATTTAAAAATACTATTTGTGATCACCCATTTTTAAATCTTGGTTATGATCATGATATTCCAATGCTAGAGGCCAGATTTGTAACTACTGAGCAAGGAACTGGAATAGTACACTGCGCACCTAGTCACGGACCTGATGACTTTAATCTTTGTTTGAATAACGGTATCAAAGCAATAGAAACAGTTGATGGAGATGGAAAATATACAAACAATGTGAAATTGTTTGAAGGAATTCATATTTTTAAAGCAAATCCTATTGTAATTGAAAAACTTAGAGAACAAAAAAATTTATTATTCAATGGTGAGTTGGTTCATTCTTATCCACACTCATGGAGGTCTAAGGCACCACTTGTACATAGAGCTACTCCACAATGGTTTATCTCAATGGAAAGTCACAAATTAAGAGATAAAGCATTAAAGGCTATTGATGAAACAACTTTTTACCCAAGCAAAGGTAAAGAAAGATTAAAATCAATGATTGAAACAAGGCCTGACTGGTGTGTTTCAAGACAAAGAGTTTGGGGCGTACCTCTTCCAATCTTTGTGAATAAAAAAACAAATGAAATTTTAATTGATGATGAAGTAATAGAAAATATTGCAACTATTTATGAAAAAGAAGGCTCTGATTGTTGGTTTTCGGATGATCCTCAAAGATTTTTAGGGAACAAATATCAAGCTGAAGATTATGAAAAATTAAGTGATATTGTGGAAGTTTGGTTCGATAGTGGATCAACTCATTCTTTTGTATTAGAAAAAAGAGAGGATCTAAAATGGCCAGCATCAATGTATTTAGAGGGTTCAGATCAACATAGGGGCTGGTTTCATTCATCATTATTAGAATCTTGTGGAACAAGAGATAGAGCTCCTTTCGAATCTATTTTGTCTCATGGTTTTGTTGTGGATGGTAAAGGTTTGAAGATGTCTAAATCATTAGGAAATGTCATTGCACCTGAGGATATTTTGAAAAAGTATGGTGCTGATATCTTGAGAATTTGGGTAGCATCATCAAATTATGCAGAGGATTTAAGAATTGATTATTCTATTCTAGATCAACACGCAGACTCATATAGAAAAATTAGAAATACTTTTAGATTTTTACTTGGAAACATAAACGATGATTTTAAAACTATAAACTTTGATAAACTAGAATTAGAAAAGCTACCTGAGTTAGAGCAATTAATGCTTCATAGAATTTGTATTTTAAATAATAATTTTAAAAAATATTTTAATAATTATGATTTTCATAATTTATATAAAGAATTACTAAATTTTTGCACTGTTGATTTATCTGCTTTTTATTTTGATATTAGAAAAGATAATCTTTATTGCGATCCTAAAGACTCAGAGAAAAGAAAATCAACCATTTTAGTCCTTAATATAATTTTAAATGCATTGTTAAAATGGTTTGCTCCAATTTTATCTTTTACAACTGAAGAAATTTATAAATTATTATTTAAAAATCAAAAAAGTATTCACCTTGAAAAATTTCTAGAATTTCCCGATAAATTTAAAAATCAAAAACTAAGTGAAAAATGGAGTGAATTAATTAAAATTAGAAATATTTGTAACATTAGTATTGAAGAAAAAAGAGGTAGTAAAGAAATAGGATCAAGCTTAGAGGCTGATTTAAAAATACAAATGAGTCAAAAACTAAAAAATCTCACTGAAAAGACAGATTTTTCTGAACTTTGTATTACTTCAAAAGCTGAGGTTAGTTATGAGGATGATGTTGAAACAACAGCAATAACCACTAAAGCAAAAGGATTAAAGTGTTCGATTTGTTGGAAGATTAGAGAAATAGCTTGCGATAGAGCTAATTGTGCTGTGAATAAGGAATGAAAATAAATAACTTAGGAAAAAATTTTTATATTAATTTATCTGTAGTTGTCCTGATTTTTTTAATTGATAGAATTTCTAAAACTTATGTAATTAATCTAGATAAAAAATTTCTTGGATCTGAAATATTCTCTTCAAAATTTTTGAATATTAACTTGATTTGGAACGAAGGAATTGCATTTGGTTTTTTTTCATTTGGAGATCAAACACTTTATGACTTTTTAACGATCCTAATATTTATAATTATTTTAGTGATTGTTTTCATGACAATTAAAAGCGAAGGTTTAAAAAAATATTCACTTTTGATGATTTTAGGTGGTGCTTTAGGAAATATTTTTGACAGAATGTATTATAAAGCAGTACCTGACTTTATTGACTTACATATAGGAAATTTTCATTGGTTCATTTTCAATGTCGCAGATATATTTATAACTTTAGGTGTAGTTTTTATGATTTTTTATGAATTATTTGTTAATAATAAAAAAAATAAAAATAGTCATGAAATATCTTAAAATATTTTTGTTATTAAATTTAATTATATTTATCTCAAATTGTGGGACAGTAAGAGAAGGGTTTAAAAATCAAAAAAAAGATAATTCTGATGAATTTCTTGTTGAAAAAAAATCACCGCTAGTAATGCCACCTGATTATAATGATTTACCAACACCAAAAATTACTCAAGCACCAACTAATGAAAAGAACAATGAAATTGAATTATTAATAAAGCAAGAAGAAAAATTATCCTCTTCTGAAGAAGATAAGACAGATAAAAATTTTGAGGAAATGTTGTTAGAAAAAATTAAGAAAAATTAATGATAGGCACTGGCATTAATTTTGTTAATTTTAAAAAAAAATATAAAAAAAAAAAAATTCATAGAGAACTTAATAGATTAATTAAAGAAAATAACCCTATAATCAAATCCTTATCAAAAGAATATAAAGACAATTTTGATAAAAAAAAAATAAGTAAATATAAAAAATATTCAAATTTTAGATTATTGGGTATGGGGGGATCTTCTCTGGGAGCTCAAAGTATCTATTCCTTTCTAAAAAAAAAAATAAATAAAAATTTTTATTTTATAGATAATTTACAACCCAAAAAAAATAAAAATAATAAAAAATTTGTTAACTTAATTATTTCTAAATCAGGTAATACAATTGAAACAATTACAAATACTAATATCTTACTTAAAAGAAATGATAAAAATATTTTTATAACTGAAAATAAAAAAAATTATCTTTATCTTTTAGCTAATAGATTAAAAGCTGAAGTTATTCATCATAATAACTTTATAGGAGGAAGATACTCTGTACTTTCAGAAGTTGGAATGCTTCCTGCAGAATTAATGGGTTTAAAATCAAAAGACTTTAGACAATTCAACTCACTAATTAAAAATAAAAACTTTATAAATCATTTAATCAATAACGTTTCAAGTACACTTTATTTTGTAAAACAAAAAAAATTTAATTCAGTAATAATTAATTATGACGAAAGATCTGAGAATTTGTTTAAATGGTATCAACAATTGGTTGCGGAAAGTTTAGGAAAAAAAAGTAAAGGGTTGCTGCCCATAGTTTCTAACATGCCAAAAGACAACCATAGTGTTATGCAGTTGTATTTGGATGGGTTTAAAAATAATTTTTATACTTTTTTTATTGTAAATGAAGGTAAGTCTGAAAAAATTAAAAGCAAAAATATACTACACTCACATGAATTTCTAAAAAATAAAAACTTATCAGAAATAATATCTGCCCAAAAAAAAGCTACTGAGATAGTGTTCAAAAGAAAAAAAATTCCATTTAGAAGTTTTGAGATAAATAATAGAAGTGAAAAAAATTTAGGAAAGCTTTTTTGTTTTTTTATTTTAGAAACTATTCTTCTAGGTAGGTTATTAAATCTGAATCCATTTGATCAGCCCGCTGTTGAGTTGATTAAAAAAGAAACAAGAAAAATTTTATCCTAGAAACAAATAAAAAATATTTTTGATATCCCATATTTTTTTTCTTCAATAATTTTAAAATTTGAGGAAAAGATTTCTTTTTCTTTTTTATGTCTGTGCAAAATTAAAATACCATTTTTCTTTAGAATTTTTGAATTTTTTATATTTATTAATATTTTTTCTAAATGCTTGTCTTTATATGGTGGGTCT
Organism: uncultured Pelagibacteraceae bacterium; assembly: GCA_902521615.1. GTDB lineage: Bacteria > Pseudomonadota > Alphaproteobacteria > Pelagibacterales > Pelagibacteraceae > Pelagibacter. Next base: position 45,602 of record CABYSJ010000003.1, read on the forward strand.
AGAAAAATAATGTCAAATTTGTAATTTAAAAAATTAAATATATCATTATTATAAATATCTCTCTCTATAACTTCAAAATTATTTATTAATTTTAAGTTAAGTAGGTTTTTTTTTAGCACAGGCAATACTTGTTTATAATTTTCCACAAAAATAACCTTTTTTGCTTTTCTAGACAAACACTCAATTCCAAAAGAACCAACTCCTGAAAATAAATCTAAAACTATTGCTCCCTCTAAATTAATTTTAAATTTATTAGAATGTTTAAGAATATTAAAAACTGATTCTTTAGTAAGATCTTTTAAAGGTCTTGTTTTTACGTCTAACGGGTTTAAAATTTTTCTTCCTTTAAAAATCCCAGAAATTATTCTCATTTATCAATAACTTTATAGCCAATATCTTTTCTATAAAAACCATTTCTCCAATTTAATTTTTTGAGATTTTCATTAATATTTTTTCTTGCTTCACCATAATCTTCTGATATCGACGTGAAATTTAGCACTCTACCTCCTATAGCAAAAATTTTTTCATTTATTTTTTTGGTACCCGCATGGAATAAATAATTATTTTTATCTAAATTTATTTTATTGAAATTTTTTATTTCAATATTTTTTTCATAATGATCTGGATAACCATTAGAGCACAAAACAATACATAAGCTTTTTTTTCCTAGCCATTGTATTTCAATATTTTCTAGCTTTTCATCTATAGTTGACTCTATAATTTCTAATAAATCTGTGTATAACATTGGAAGAATTGTTTGACATTCAGGGTCTCCCATTCTGACATTGTATTCAATTAAGTAAGGGTCATTATTAACTATCATTAGTCCTGCATATAAAAATCCCTTATATTTGATGTTTTGATCATTTAGTCCTTTTAAGGTAGGTTTTATAATTTTTTCTATTATTTTGTCATCTAGTTCTTTGTTAATTAATCTTGATGGCGAGTAAGCTCCCATCCCGCCAGTATTTTTTCCTTTATCACCCTCATTTACTCTTTTATGATCTTGTGCGGTTCCGAAATTTTTAATTGTCTTACCATCACTAATTATAAAATAGCTCATTTCTTCTCCTTGAAGAAACTCTTCGATTAAAACATTTTTTGCATCTCCAAATTTGCCGTTAAATATATCCTCTACTGCCGAGCAAGATTCTTTAAAATTTTCACAAATATAAACACCTTTCCCAGCAGCTAAATTATCAGCTTTTATTACAATTGGGTGTTGTGAATTTTCTAAAAATTTTTTTGAGTCTTTAATGTTTTCAAATACTCCAAAATTTGCTGTTGGGATATTATATTGTCTACATAAATTTTTGGTGAATATTTTTGAACCCTCTAATTGTGATGCATTTCTGTTTGGTCCAAAAGTTCTAATATTAAATTTTTCAAGATAATCGACAATTCCATCCACTAATGGATTTTCTGGTCCGATAATAACAAGATCAATATTACTTTTATTTAAAAATTTCCGGATTTCTTCAAAATTGTTAATATCAATAAAAACATTTTCACATATTTCAGATGTTCCAGCATTACCCGGAATACAGTATATTTTTTTCACTTTTTTTGATTGTGAGATTGAAAAGGCTATAGCGTGTTCTCTACCACCACTACCAAGAATTGCAATTTTCATATTACCATTTATATATCTTATAAATGAAAAATAAGTTAGCTAAATTAAAATATTTACCAAATAACTTTAAGATCATCGAAAAGGGAGATTTTGTTATTTGTGCAGTTTCAGGTAAGAAAATTCTATTAGAAAATTTACAATATTGGAATGTCGAAGCACAGGAGCCTTATTATTCATATATTGAGGCTACAATTAAAAGAGAAACAAAATAAAATTAATCTTTCCACCTATCGTGTGTCCAGATCCATTGATCTATATTTTTAAGTATCATTTTTTCTAGAATATTATTAAGAAATTCTGAAATTTCTTTCACAGTTTTCGATTTATTTATTTTTATGGGTTTTGAAACATACATTTTAAAAAAGTAATTTTTATACCTTTCGATATAAATTGGTACAACATCGCAATTATATTTTTTAATTAATTGAGCTGGTATTGTTGTTGTGGTAGCTAGATTTTTAAAGAAAAATATTTTTTCTCCCTCTCTAACTCTCTGATCTATCATAAGAGCTATTGATCTTTCTTTATTCAAATTATTAATTACATCTCTTGTTCCAGCTCTACCTTTTTTGATTTGATATTTACAGATATCTCTTGTTCTGATTTTTTCCATAATTTTATTAAGATATGGGTTATTTAAAGGTCTGTATATTGCAGCACATTCAATCCCTGACTTTTCAATTTGCATTGCCATTAATTCAAAATTGTTAAAGTGACCTGATATAAATACCACTTTTTGTTGATTTTTTTTAATTTGCTCAAGGTGCTCAATTCCTTCAATGGTTATATATTTTTTTAATTTATTATTTCTAAAATTTTTTAGATGAACATATTCTGCAAAAATACGTCCATAATTACCAAGAACATTAGATGCAATTTTTTTATGATCATTTTGAATATTTGCTTTTTTAAGATTTTTTATTATTAATAATTTAGATCTAAAAATTGGACCTAAGTATTTTCCTATTAAAAATCCTAGGTTGGATGAAATTTTAAAACCTAAAAGTTTAAATAAAAAAAATAAAAAATATATAATAATAAATTGGAGTAAATGATTAATTTTTTTCATTAATATCTAATAATATTTCTCTAAACTTTTTTAAATTTTTTATATTAAGTTTTATTTTTAAATACTTTATATTTTTTTTTTGATTATAGGATAATCGATAATAATCCTTTTCAGTTGTTATAATTTTTAATTGTTCTCTTTTTGCTATTTTCTTGATTGTATTTATTTGTTTAAGATTAATAGGATAATGATCAGGAAAAATAATTTTTTTATTAATTTTGAAATTATACTTATTCAATGTATTTTCAAATTCATGTGGATTTCCGATTCCACAAAACATTAAATATTTTTTTTTTCTATCTAACTTATTTAAATTTGTAGGTTTATAATTGGCTTCAAAAATTTTCAAATTTTTGTTGATAGATTTTATTTTTTTCGCAAGTTTCATATTTTTTTTTTCACCATTTAAAAATACCAAATCATAATTTTTTAGTTCATCTAGCTTCTCTCTTAGGGGTCCTGCAGGAAATAAAAATCCATTTCCAATACCTTCATGAGAATTAAAGCAAACTATTTTCAAATTATAATTAATATTTTTTTGCTGAAGTCCATCATCTAATATTGCAACTTGAATTTTCTTGTTATCTGAAATTTTTAATGAATTAATTCTTTCATTTGTTGAAATAACTGATCCATTTTTATTAAGCATATTTATCTCATCAATTTGATTTAAATATTTTTTTTTTATAAAAACAGTTTTAAATTTTTTTTTTAATATTTTATTTATTTCTATTGCTAAAGACGTTTTGCCAGTTCCTCCAATAAAGATATTTCCAATACAAATTGTTCTAATTCTTAATCGTAATCTTTTTTTTGAAAATGATTTTTTAATAATATTTATAAGTATCGTTATTAAAGTAGTGGGTAACATTAAGTAGGATAAAATATTTTTGTCTTCCCAAAATTTAGGTTTAATTAATTTCATATAAATTTTAAAATATAAGAAGTATTTTTATTTAATATTTTATTTCCTATTCTAAATATTTTTCTCTTAATTTTATTTGATAAATTTTTATTTAATTTGCTTTCAATATTTTTCTTCATTTGATTAAAATTGGAAGTAGTCACTGATATTTTATTTTTTTTTAAATATGCGTAAATTTCTTTAAAATTACAAATATTGGGGCCATTTAAAATAAAATTACCCAATCTAGCAGGTTCCAGCGGATTTTGCCCACCATGTTTAACGATTGAACCTCCAACAAAAGTAATCTTGCATAATTGGTAAAAATTTGCAGCTTCGCCATATGCATCTACTAAAAAAATATCTGTATTTTTTCTTATTTTGTTTCGAGAAGAGTAAGTTACAATGTTTAAATTTAATTTTTCTAAATTAGTTATAATTTTTTCTGAGCGGTTAATATGTCTGGGAATTATTATTGTTAATAATGTTTTATTGTTTATTTTTAATGCTTTGTGAAGTTTCGCAACTAAAATTTCTTCACCCTCATGAGTACTGGCTGCACACCAAGTTGTAAATTTTTTAAATTTTCTATAAAATTCAAATTTATTTTGATTTATTTTAATATTTTTACCATAAAACTTTAAATTTCCAGCAATCTTAATATTTTTGACTCCCAATTTTTTTAGAAATCTTTGAGACTCAAGATTAGAAGGCAGTGCTAGCGATATTTTGCTAAATATACTTGCTGAAAAATTCTTAAAAATTTTCCATCTTTGAAAACTTTTTTTAGTAATTCTTGCATTTAAAATAATTATAGGAATTTTATTTTTATCTAAATTTTTAAACATATTCGGCCAAATTTCAGACTCCACAAATATAGCTAGTTGTGGCTTCCAAATATCTATAAATTTATTTGTTAAATAATTTGTATCTAAAGGATAATATTTATGAATTGTTTTTTTAAGTTTTTGTTTTTTAAAAATTTTAGCAGAACTTGTTGTTGATGTAGTAAGAATTATTTGTTTGACTGAAAAACTTTTTTCCAATCTTTCTATTATCGGAATAATACTCATAAGTTCGCCAACACTTGCAGCATGAAGCCATACTGATTTTAATTTATTCATTTTTTTATAAATACATAATTTTTCCTGATATCTTTTGTAATCCTCTTTTCCATTAATAATTCTGAACAAAAAAATTATTGGTGAAAATAAAAAAATTAAATTAGCAATTACACTATATATAAAATACATTAATTTTTCTTTATTTGTTTTTCATAAAAATTTTTATACATTTTTGAATTTATAAGTAAATTTTCATGAGTACCTGAATCTATAACTTCTCCGTTATCTATTACATATATTTTATCAGAATTGAGAATGGTAGATAATCTGTGTGCAATTACTATTGTTGTTTTGTTTGAGGTCAGTTCATCAAGTGCTTTTTGAATTTTTTCTTCAGTTTCAGTATCAAGAGAAGATGTTGCTTCATCTAATAGTATAATTTTACTTTTTTTCAAAAAGGCTCTAGCTATAGATATTCTTTGTTTTTCACCACCCGATAATTTTACTCCATTTTCACCAATCATTGATTCATAACCATTGTCTAAATTATCAATAAAATCCTTGCACATCGCTAATTCTGCAGCTTTAAAAACTTCGTTATTGCTTGCTTCGGGCTTAGCATATTTAATATTATTTATAACAGTATCATCAAATAGTGTTGTGTTCTGATCTACTATAGAAATTTCTTTTCTAATTGATGAAAGACTCATTTTGGAGATATTCTGTCCGTCAATTTCAATATTTCCGTTTACAGGTGAGTAGATTCTTGGAATCATATTCAAGATTGTAGATTTTCCAGAACCACTATGACCCACTAGAGCAGTCATTCTGTTACCGGAAAATTTTAACGATATATTTTTTAAAACTTTATTTTCTAAATTAGACTTGTATGAAAAATTTACTTTATTAAAAGTTATATTACCTTGTGAAATATTTAAATCTTCATTTTCCTCGTTTGAAGTTATTTCATTTTTTAGATCAACTATTGGTATAATTCTTTCAGCAGCTGCCAAACCTTGGTTTATTGCAACATTAACTTTTGTAAGAGTTTTTACAGGTTGATATGCAAGCATCATTGCTGCCAAAAATGAGAAAAATTTATTTATCGCTAGCTCACCACTTATAATTAATTTACCTGAATAAAAAATTAATATAGCAATCATTATACCAGTGAGTACTTCCATAATTGGAGTTGATCTAATATATATAGCGTGAATTTTTGCAGATTTTTCTTTTAATTTATTTACAAATTTTTCAGATCTTATATTTTCATATTTTTCTCGTTGAAAAATTTTAATTATTTTGTGGTTTTTAAATAAGTCAATCAAATATCTGTTCAAATCACCCGATCTCTCTTGAGCTTGCGTTGAAACTTTACTCATCCTTTTTCCAAGAATTCTTGCCGTTATTGTTGCAAAAGGTATCATTATTATTGCAATTAAAGATAGTTTCCAATTTTGGAAAAACATAATACCCAGTAGACCAACCAAAGTTAAGCCATCTTTCAATATCGTCAAATATGCATTTGAAAGCATATTTGTAATTTGGTCTACATCGTAATTTACGTTTGAAATATATTTACCAGAATGTTTATTTTCTATTACTTCTGTGTCAGCTTTAATAAAAGATTTAAGCATATCTACTTGAAGTATTTTTTTAACTTCCTCAGAAACATTAATCATTAAAAGTTTTGCAAAATAAAGTGATAATCCTTTTGTGCTAAATGCAATAATAATAGCTACTGGTATGATTAATATTAAAGTCTGATCTTTATTTAAGAAAATTTTTTCAATTGCAGGATCTAACAACCAAGCTATTGAAGAGGTGCTTAATGCAACAATAATTGAAAGAAGAGAGGCTAAAATTATTTTTTTAATAAACCTGTGAGTATAGTCTTTATATAATCTTTTAAATGCAATTGATTTATTCATTAAATTTAAATTAATTTTCCAATTAAAAGGTTAATAAAAATAATTAGTCCTAAAAAATTATTGCTTTTAAATTTATTAAAACAATCATTTGAATTTTTCGTATCTAATTTTTTAATTTGAAAATATAAAAGATGAATAATTGCAAAAATTAAAAACATAAAATAAAAAAATTTAAAATTCATCAAAACACCAACTAAAATTAAAGAGGCTATAAATAGCATATAGCTGATTGACAAAAATTTTTTTGGATTTTTTTTAAATTTTATTGAGGTTGATTTTACTCCTATAATTTCGTCATCTTTAATATCTTGAAATCCATAAATAGTGTCGTAACCTAGTGTCCAAAATATGGCCCCGATATAAAATATGATTGGGATTATAGAAATTTCATTTGAAATTGAAATCCATGCTAAAAATAACCCATAATTAAAGGTTATTCCTAAAAATAATTGTGGCCAATAAGTAATTCTTTTCATTAGAGGATAAGTAAAGGCTAAAGGCATAGAGGCTAAGGCCATTAAAATTGTAAAATTGTTAAAATTAATTAATACTAAAAATGCCAAAAGACATAAAACACAACTGTAAAATAGAGCAAGATTTAATGATATTTTTCCTGAGGCTATAGGTCTATTTTTTGTTCTTTCAACTTTTTTATCGAAGTTTCTATCCACAATATCGTTAACAATGCATCCTGCAGACCTCATTAAAATTGATCCCGCAAAAAAAAGTAATGAAAAAAAAAAGTATTTTAATAAATTGGAATCAAAATCATACACTAATGTTAATCCCCAAATGCATGGCCAAAATAAAAGCATATAACCGATTGGTTTTTTTAATCTTGTGACTTCAATAAATAAGTTTAATTGGTTCATATTTTACTTGTAAATAACAAAGGCTAGTTTCATAATCAAATTGATTCGTATGAATATAGATTACACAGTCACAGCACTAATGTTTCCTGCAATTCCGTTATTAATGAGCGTTTATAGCAATAGGTTTCATTCTTTGAGTATTCTAATTCGTCAGCTTCATGACGAACATGTTTATGAAAAACATATTCCTCCAGAGTGGAAAAAACAGTTTATAAATTTGAGTGGAAGAATAACACTCCTAAGATGGACAATCTTATTTGCATCTTTTGGCTTTCTATTTAATATGCTTACAGTATTTGCTCTTTATTTAGATGAAGTTTTTCTTGCTAGAGTAATTTTCGGATCTTGTTGTCTATCAATGATTGTATCTATTATTTTTTTTATAAGAGAAATTCAAATATCAACGAATGCACTTAAACTCCATATGTCAGATATGGATGTTGATGTTAATTAGGAACTAACACTGCTGGGCCTAAAATTTTTCGTCCTTCGAGATCTTTATGAGCTTGGATAACTTCTTCTAATTTGTACTTTTTATAAATTTTAATTTTAATTTTACCAGAGCTTATTTTTTCAAACATTGTTTTTGACGCCTCATCTAATTCTTCTCTTGTTGACAGATATTGCTGCATAGAGGGTCTTACAAGATATAATCCTTTTGGCTGAATTACTTTTGGCACATTGATATCTGATAATGGTCCTGATGCGTTTCCAAATGAAACCATCATTCCTCTTATTGCCAAACATTCAATTGATCCATCTAATGTATCTTTACCAACACCATCATAAACAACTGGAACACCTTTACCATTGGTAACCTCCAAAACTTTTTTTGCAAAATCCTCTTTATTGTAATTTATTACGTGATCATACCCATTTTCTTTTGCTATATTTAATTTTTCATCTGATCCGACTGTGCCTATTACAGTACAACCTAAACTTTTTGCCCACTGTCCAAAAATTTGACCAACACCACCAGCAGCTGCGTGAAATAAAATTGTTTCTCCTGATTTAACAGGATAAGTTTTATGCAAAAGATAAAAAGTCGTTAATCCTTTTGTCATTAAGGTTGCTGCTATTTCGAGATCAATACTATCTGGTACTTTAACTAAATTCTTAGTTGGGTAATTTCTGTGTGAACAGTATGAACCCAAAGGAATACCAGCATAAGAAATTTTGTCTCCAACTTTGAAGTCTTTTACATTTTCCCCAACATCAGTAATAACTCCAGCACCCTCTAAACCTAAACCAATTGGTAGTTTTAATGGGTATAGACCTGATCTATGGTATGTATCAATATAATTAAGACCAATTGCTTTTTGTTCAATGGTTACTTGATCAGGACCTGGTTTGTCTAAAGAAATATCTTTAACTTCTAAAACTTCAGGACTACCAGTTTTATTAATTTCTACAGCTTTCATAATTTATTTTACAAATGTACCATTATGATAATCTTGAACTGCTTGCAAGATCTCAGCTTTAGTATTCATTACAAAAGGTCCACCTCTAGCTATTTCCTCATTAATTGGCTTACCTGAAATCACTAAAAATTTAGCATTTGATTTAGCTTTAATTGTTAAATCTTCACCTCTAGTTAGTAATATTAAAGTACTATCTATTACTTGATCGTGTTTATCTTTTCCAATTTCTATTTCACCATTAATTAAATAAATAAACTTATTGTGAGTAGATGGTAATTTAAAATTAAATTCTTTATCTTTATTGAGCTCAACATCAAAATAAACTGGTTCAACATTATGTCCTTTAACAGGACCTTGAGCTTTTTCAAATTTTCCAGCTATGACTTTCACTTGTTTATCATCATCTTTATGAACACTCATTTTGTCTGCATCAATATAAATGTATTCAGGCTTACTCATCTTTAATTTTGCAGGCATATTAATCCATAACTGAAAACCATGAAGTTTTCCTTCTTTCATGGCTGGCATTTCAGAATGAATAATTCCACTTCCTGTTTTCATCCATTGAACATCTCCTGCAGTCATTTTACCTTCACCACCAGTACTATCTTTGTGTTCAAAATCTCCAGCTAACATATAGGTCACCGTTTCAATTCCTCGATGAGGGTGGGGAGGAAAACCTGCAATATAGTCCTCACTATTTTCTGATCCAAATTCATCTAGCATTAAAAAAGGATCAAAGTAATTTGGATCAACACCAATGCTCCTTTTTAATTTAACACCTGCTCCATCTGAAGCAGGGATAGGGTCAATAATTTTACTAACTTCAATATTTTTCATTATTCGTAAATAAGAATTTTTTATAATATATCAAGTAACATACTAAGATCTTTGATTTGATGTTTTGGGACATAATCTAGATTATCAAAAGTATTGTTGTTTCTATTAACCCAAATAGAATTATAACCATAGTTTCCACCACCTGAAACATCCCAAGTATTTGCACTTAAAAAAGCAACTTCATTTGATCGAATTTGATATTGCTTTATTGGAAGATCGTAAACTTTAGAGTCTGGTTTATAAATTCCGACCTCTTCAATTGAAAAAATATTATCAAATATATTTTCTAAATTATTGCTCTTAACCAATTCATCAAGAAGGTAAGGAGTACCATTTGAAAGAATTGCAAGTTTAAAATCTTTTTCTTTTAATGATTTTAAAACTTCAGGAACTTCTTTAAATGGTGAAAGAATTTTATAAAGATCTAATAACTCATTTTTCATTGAAGAGTCTATCTCATAAGCTTTCATAGATTTATCTAAACTATCTTCTGTCACTTGCCAAAAATTCTTATGACGTTTCATTAAACTTCTGAGCCATGTATATTCTAGTTGTGTGGTTCTCCAATAATTGGCGAAACCTTCCCACTTATCACCTATTTTATCTTTACATTTTTCAGCAGCTGAATTGACATCAAATAAGGTGCCGTAAGCATCAAAAATTATTGCTTTAATTTTTTTCATAAACTAACTTATCAATATGAGTAACATTAGATTATTTTATTCAAAAAGTTTATCTCTTAATTTGACTGACAAACTTGATAAATCTAAATCTCATTATGTTTCTAAAGTAATGAGAATTAAAGAAAATGAAGTTTTTTCTTTATTTAACAATAGTGGAGAATGGGAAGCTAAAATTTTAAATATAACCAAAAGCATAGTTGAGTTTAATGTTACGAAGCAATTAAGACAGAAAGAAAATACAAAAGATCTTTGGCTGGCTTTCTCTCCAATAAAATCAAATTACTTTAATTTTATGATCCAAAAAGCAACGGAGCTTGGGGTAACTAAGTTTTTACCAGTCATCTTTGAAAGAACTATTGTTAGAAAGATAAATAAAGAGAGATTGGAAAAAGTAATCATAGAAGCCGCCGAACAATCAAATAGAATAACAGTTCCATCAATTGAGGATCCTCAAAAATTAAATAGCTTTCTAAATAATGATATGGATTTAATTTTTACTGATCTCAACACTTCTAATACAAAAATTGACATTAAAAAGTTAACTACTAAGCCTACTTGCGTAATCATTGGACCAGAGGGAGATTTTTCTGAGGAAGAAAGGGAAGAGATTCTCGGATTTAACGACGTTCAATCAATTAAAATCAATGAAAACATCTTACGATCTGAAACGGCTGTAATTTCTGCCTTATCGATCATAAATTACGCTATTAATTGATATTTTGTCGCTAAAAGTAAAAGTGTATTTTTTTAAAAGACACTCTATATAGGGTAAAAAAATGAAAAAATTTTTATATATATTTCTAACAATCTTAATCACTTCAAGAGCATCCGCTAATCAACCAGTTGATTGGCAACTAGGCTTTCAAAAGGCTGCTTCTGAGACTATGAGAGATATAGTTAATTTCCATGATAAATTGTTGTTACCAATTATAATAGCAATCAGTGTTTTTGTTCTATTTTTGATGGTTTATGCTTGTATAAGATTTAGAGCTTCAGCAAATCCAGTTCCATCAAAAAGAACTCATAATGTTGCTGTTGAAGTTTTGTGGACTCTAATTCCATGTTTAATTCTAATAGTGATGGCGGTTCCATCATTTAAAATTTTATATAAACAAGATGCAATTCCTAAGGCGGATATAACTGTTAAAGCTATAGGATACCAATGGTACTGGGGATATGAGTATCCAGACGAAAACATATTCTTCGACTCATACATGATCGAAACTAAAGACTTAAAAGAAAATGAACCAAGACTTTTAGCTGTAGATAATGAGCTTGTTGTACCAGTAAATAAAGTTGTTAAAGTAATGATCACTGCTAATGATGTTCTACATGCTTGGGCACTCCCTTCATTTGGAGTAAAACGTGACGCTGTGCCTGGGAGAATAAATGAAACTTGGTTTAAAGCAGAAAAAGTTGGAACTTATTATGGTCAATGTTCTGAACTGTGTGGAATTAAACACGCGTTTATGCCTATTGAGGTTAAGGTTGTTACTGAAGAAGAATATCAAGAGTGGTTGTTAGACGCTAAAGTCAAATTTGCAAAAGAAATTAATGAAGAAGATCAATTTAAAAAACTAGCGAGTAAATAATATGTATACACAAACAGCATCACACGACGATCATCATACACCAACTGGTTGGAAACGTTGGGCTTATTCAACCAACCACAAAGATATTGGAACTATGTATCTAATATTTGCAATTATTGCAGGTGTGATTGGTACTGCATTCTCAGTTTTAATGAGAATGGAGCTGATGCATCCAGGTGATGGAATTTTAGGTGGAAATTATCATCTATACAATGTGTTGGTTACTGGTCATGGTTTAATAATGATTTTTTTTATGGTTATGCCAGCAATGATAGGTGGTTTTGGTAATTGGTTTGTTCCAATAATGATTGGTGCACCTGATATGGCTTTTCCTAGAATGAACAATATTTCATTCTGGTTACTGCCTACATCTTTCATATTATTAATAATGTCGATTTTCATGGATGGCCCTCCAGGCCAAACAGGAGTAGGAGGAGGATGGACAATATATCCTCCATTATCATCTACAGCAGGTCAACCAGGTCCTGCAATGGATTTTGCAATTTTAAGTCTACACTTAGCTGGAGCTTCTTCAATTTTAGGTGCAGTTAATTTTATTACAACAATCTTGAACATGAGAACACCTGGCATGACATTGCACAAAATGCCATTATTTGCTTGGTCAATATTAGTAACTGCTTTCTTACTGTTGTTATCATTACCAGTTTTAGCAGGTGCAATTACGATGCTTCTTACAGATAGGAACTTTGGAACAGCTTTCTTTGATGCACAAACTGGAGGAGATCCAGTTCTATTCCAACATTTATTTTGGTTCTTTGGTCACCCTGAAGTTTATATTTTAATTTTACCAGGTTTTGGAATGATCAGTCATATTGTTTCAACATTTTCTAGAAAACCAGTTTTTGGATACTTAGGAATGGCTTATGCAATGGTCGCAATTGGAATAGTTGGTTTCGTTGTTTGGGCTCACCACATGTATACAGTTGGTTTAAGCACAGATACTAAAGCATACTTTTTAGCTGCAACGATGATCATTGCAGTTCCAACCGGTATAAAAATATTTTCATGGATAGCAACTATGTGGGGTGGTTCGATTTCATTTAAAACTCCAATGGTTTGGGCTTTAGGATTTATATTTTTATTTACTGTTGGTGGAGTTACCGGAGTAGTACTTGCAAACGCTGGAGTGGATACTGCAATGCATGATACTTACTACGTTGTTGCCCACTTTCATTACGTGCTATCTTTAGGAGCTGTATTTGCAATCTTTGCAGGATTTTACTATTGGTTTGGAAAAATGACTGGTTATGAGTACTCAGAGTGGATGGGTCAATTACACTTCTGGTTAACGTTTATCGGAGTGAACTTGGTTTTCTTCCCACAACACTTTTTAGGCCTTGCGGGTATGCCAAGAAGATATGCTGACTATCCAGATGCTTTTGCAGGATGGAATTACGTTTCTTCAATTGGTTCTTATATTTCTGTAATTGGATTGGTAGTATTTTTTATAAACCTTGCTTATGCGTTTTATAAGAAAAAGGCTGTAGCACAAAACCCATGGGGAGAAGGCGCTACAACTTTAGAATGGACTGTACCATCTCCACCTAATTTTCATACTTTTGAAGAATTACCAAAGTTTGAAGATGAAGAGGGTGTTGAAAAATCTACTAGCTAAGTTTAGCAAACAAGATTTTTTAACTTTAAATTAATGATTAAGTCTAAATTAAAAAATAAAAACTTATCTCAAGAAGACGCCTTTAATTTATCTGAATTATTTAAATTAATGAAACCAAGAGTAATGTCTTTGGTTATCTTTACATGTGCAGTTGGATTATTAATGGCTCCAAATATAGTTCCAACAAAAGATGCAATCATTGGAATAATTTTAGTTTCAATTGGAGCGGGAGCAGCTGGGGCTTTAAATATGTGGTACGAGTCAGATTTAGATGCCCTTATGACAAGAACTTGTTTGAGACCAATTCCGACAGGCAAGGTAAATAGAAATCAAGCACTAGTATTTGGAATTTCTCTTTCGATTTTTTCTGTAATTGCGCTTGATTATTATTCAAACAGAATATCAGCTAGCTTACTACTTTTTACTATTTTGTTTTATGTATTTGTTTATACAATTTGGTTAAAAAGAAAAACTCCGCAGAATATAGTAATCGGAGGAGCTGCAGGAGCACTGCCTCCAGTTATTGGCTGGACTATAGCTACTAATTCTTTGACTTTTGAACCAATTACTTTCTTCTTAATTATATTTTTTTGGACTCCTTCACACTTTTGGGCTTTAAGTTTGTATAAATCTGATGATTATAAAAAAGCTAAAATTCCAATGCTTCCTTTAACTAATGGAGTTGAGAGTACAAAATTAAACATATTTGTTTATTCTTTAACGATGTTACCTGTAATTATCTTGCCTTATGCAATTGGCTTTGTGGGTATAACTTTTTTAATCCCATCTTTAATTTTGACAATTTATTATAATTATTTATGTTTCGAACTTTATAAATTTAAAAAAAACAAATTTGATGCAAAAAAAGCAAAATCTATTTTTGGATATTCAATTTTGTATTTATTTTTAATTTTTGTTCTTTTTTTAATTGATAAAATTTTATGATAACACCTGACAAAAAAACAAAGAGAAAAAATATTATAACTGCTATAGCAATTTTAGCATTTATGGTATTTTTATTTATTTTTACTTTATACAACGTTGGAGTATTTGATAGACAAATATGATTAAAGGCAAAACATTAACTCCTTTACTTTTAGCTGGGATTTTTATCCTTATGTTAGGATTGTCTTTTGCAGCAGTGCCTTTATATGATTTGTTCTGTAGAGTAACTGGTTTTGGAGGAACAACCCAGGTTTCAAAAGAAGCTCCAAAAATAGTGTTAGACAAGGTTGTAAGTGTGAGGTTTGATACAAATGTGAACAACCTTGATTGGAATTTTAAAGCAAAATCAAACGTCATTGATGTGAAAGTTGGCCAGGTCAACAGAATTGAATTTGAAGTTGAGAATTTAGGAAACGAAACGACTCATGGTGTAGCTAGTTTTAATGTTTCACCAGCAAGTTTTGGCAAATATTACAGTAAATTAGGATGTTTTTGTTTTGAAAAACAAGAGTTGAAGGCAGGAGAGAAGGCAACTTACGTAATGACTTTCTATTTAGACCCTGACCTTGTGAACGATCCAACTACAAAAAATCTACAAGATGTAACTATGTCGTACACTTTTTTCTCGACAGATTACTATAAACAATCATAATCACGAAAAATGTCAGCAGAAAAAAAACACGATTACCACTTAGTTGATCCAAGTCCTTGGCCAATCTATACATCTTTTGCATGCTTAGTATTAGCTATAGGCGCGATTTTTTATATGCATAACGGTATTTCATGGGGAATGTATCTAGGTTTAGCTTTGTTAATTTATGGTGCATATATGTGGTTTAGAGATGTAGTAATCGAAGCTGAACATCAAGGTCATCATACTCCTGTTGTTCAAATTCATCATAGATATGGAATGACTTTATTTATTGCTTCAGAGGTAATGTTCTTTGTTGCATGGTTCTGGGCTTACTTTGATATAAGTTTATTTCCAAATGAATTTGTTGGAAATGTATGGCCACCAAAAGATATTGAAACATTTGATCCTTGGGATATTCCTTTGATAAATACTTTAGTTTTATTATTATCAGGAACAACTGTCACTTGGGCCCATCACTCTTTATTGGAGGATGATAGAAAAGGATTTATACAAGGGTTAACTTTAACAGTGATACTAGGTTTCTTTTTTACCTTATTACAAGCATATGAATACCATCATGCTACTTTTACCTACTCGGGCCATATTTATGGAGCAGTATTTTATATGGCAACAGGTTTTCACGGTTTTCATGTGATTATTGGAACAATTTTTTTAGCGGTATGTTTGTGGAGAGGAAGGCTTGGTCATTTCACAAAAGATCATCATTTTGGATTTGAAGCAGCTGCTTGGTACTGGCATTTTGTTGACGTAGTGTGGCTTTTTTTATTTGCTGCAATATATATTTGGGGAAGTTAATATTTATCCTTGAAGAATAAATTTCTATTTTCAGTATTTGTTTATTTTATTATTTTAACTCTTCTCTCTCTAGGGTTTTGGCAAATTTATAGATTAAATTGGAAATTAGAATTAATTGAGCAAATAGAAAATTCTTTAAAAAACGACCCAGTGGAATTATCCAGCATTGAAAAAATAAACTATCTTAGAATAAAGACAAGTGGAGATATTGATTTTGACAAACAAATTTACTTGTACAATTTAAATGATGCAGGGAAACCTGGATTTGAGGTAATTAATCCAATAAAAATTGGTGATGAAAATTACTTAGTGAATAGGGGATGGATACCTTTTGAAAAAAAAGACCTACCTGAAATAAATTTAGTTGATCAAAATCAAATAGTCGGCACTCTTATGCTGCAAACTACACCAAGTACATTCAAGCCTGAAAATGATATTGAAAAAAATTATTGGTTTACTTTGGATAGAGAAGATATTTTAAAATTTACTGGTAGAAATTTTTCACAGTATGTCATTTATTTAAACGGTGATTATAAAATTCCAAAACCAAGAGTGATAACTGCTAAAATTTCAAATAATCATAAGAAGTATGCAATTACTTGGTTTTCTATGGCGATTTCAATTCTTTTAATATATTTATATTTTAGGAAAAAAAATTATTAAATGAGATACTTTAGTACAAGAGACACATCAAAAACCTTTGAATTTAAAGACGTTTTCATTAAAGGTCTTGCCGATGATGGAGGTTTATTTATTCCAGAAACATTAGTGAAATATGGGGAAAATGAAATTAGAGATTTAAAAAAACTTAGTTATTCAGAGTTAGCAAAAAAAATTGTTTATCCATTTATTGGTAATTTTATGTCTGAATCTGAAATGAGTAAAGTTATTGATAAATCTTACTCCACATTTAGAAAAGATAACGTTGTAGATTTCATAAAGATTGGAGACAAAACAATATTAGAATTATTTCATGGTCCTACTCTAGCTTTTAAAGATGTTGCCATGCAACTTTTAGGTAACTTTTACGAATATTATCTAAATAATGAAAATCAAAAAATTAATATTGTTGTTGCCACATCTGGAGACACTGGTGCTGCAGCAATTGATGCAATTAAAGGTAAAAAAAATGTTAATATTTTTGTGCTTCATCCAGACAATCGTGTTTCACCAGTTCAAAGAAAATTAATGACAACAGGTAAATATGAAAATGTATTTAATATAGCTATAAAGGGAAATTTTGATGATTGCCAAAACCTGGTTAAATCTATGTTTGCAGATAAGCAGTTTTCAAATGATATCAAAATGTCAGGGGTAAACTCTATTAATTGGGCAAGGATTGTTGCTCAAAGTGTTTATTATTTTTATAGTTATTCATTGGTTGAAAATACAGATGAACCAACAAATTTTTCAGTACCAACAGGAAATTTTGGAGATGTTTATGCTGGATATTTAGCCAAAAAAATGGGCTTGCCTATTAATAAATTAATTGTTGCAACTAATCAAAACGATATTTTACATAGAGCAATATCAAAAGGTAGTTATGAAGCAGAAAAGGTTTCAGAAACTATTTCTCCTAGTATGGATATTCAAATAGCTAGTAATTTCGAGAGACTTATATTCGATCTTAATAATGAGGATGATAAACAAACTTCATTAGATATGAAAAATATTAAAGAGAATGGAAAATATTTAATTGGTGATGATAAATTAAATAAAATTAGAGAAAATTTTTTATCAGCTAGTCTGAGTGAGAATGAGACTTTGGAGATTATTAAAAAGGTGTATGAAAAATTTTCTGTAGTTTTAGATCCACACACAGCAATTGGATATGGTGCTTTCGACAAACATAACCTAAGAGGAAATAATATTGTACTAGCAACTGCACATCCATGTAAATTTCCTGATGCTGTTTCCAAAGCTATAAATTTTAAATCTGATTTACCAAAAGAACTCGAGTTTATTTTGAATGAAAAAGAAGATTATGATATAGTAGAAAATAACTTAGAAAAAATTAAAAACTATATTATAGGTAAAACAAAATGAAGATTAAAGAAGGGGAACAACTTCCAAATTCAGAATTTTATTATTTAGACTCAAGTGGAGTAGCAAAAAAAATAAATACAACAGAAGTTTTTAAAAATAACAAAACAATTGTGATTGGTGTTCCTGGAGCATTTACAAAAGTTTGTTCCGCAAAACATCTTCCAGGATATGTTAATAATTATGAGGAAGCAAAGAATAAAGGGGTTACAAAAATCATTTGTGTTTCAGTTAATGATCCAAATGTGATGAAAGCATGGGGTGATAGTCAAAAAGTTGAGGATAAAATATTTATGGCTGCAGACCCATATTGTGAATTTACAAAATCAATCGGAGCAGAAATAGATAGACACGATCGAGGTCAGGGAATGAGGTCAGCAAGATATACAATGTTAATTGACGACAATGTTGTAAAGAAAATACAGGCAGAAGAAGATACTGCTACTTGTGAAATTTCAGCAGCTCAAAATTTTTTAAAATTAATCTAAATTTGCTGCTTTTTTAGCTAGTAAGTCCACCTCTTCATTTAAAGGGTTTCCATCATGAGCTTTAACCCAATTCCATTGAATATTAAGCGATTTATTTAAATTATATAGATCAATCCATAAATCTTTATTTTTAACATCTTCTTTTTTTGAGGTTTTCCAATTATTAGCTAACCAAGTATTAATCCATTCAGTTATTCCATTTTTTACATATTGAGAGTCAGTATATATTTTTATTTCAACACCAGGCTTCATATCTTTCAATGCATTAATTGGGGCTAACAATTCCATTCTATTATTTGTTGTATTTTTTTCGTTACCACTAATTTTTTTTATTTCTTTTCCATCATTTATAATTGCAGCCCATCCACCAGTGCCTGGATTTGTTAAACAAGAACCGTCTGTATAAATTGTAATCATTAATTTAAATAATCTTTAAATGAACTTAAATTATTGTGAGAAAGTAATTTTTGATAATATTCGTTAGGATCTTTAATTTTAATCAATGCTGTTTTTGGTGTATTTGAATAGTCATACAATCTTGTTAATAAATATCTTAATGCTGCACCTCTACACAAAATATTTATAGATTTTTTTTCTTTCATTGAAATTTTTTTAATGCTTTCATACCCTTTGATTAAATTTTTAATTTTTTTGTTATTTAAATGGAATTTTCTCTTTTTATGATCAAAACAAAGAGCATTGATGCATATAGCAATTTCATACATAAAATAGTCATTAGCGGCAAAGTAGAAATCAATAATTCCAGAAAGTTTATTTTTTTTGAAAAAGATATTATCTATAAATAAGTCACCATGGATAATACCTTTGGGCAATTGTTTAGGCCAATTTTTATTAATATCTTTAAGGTTATTGTTTAAGAATAATTTTAAATTTGAAAACTTTTTGGACTTAAATTTAATACTTTTCAACAAAGGTTTTAAATTCTTAATACCCATCGAATTTTTTCTATTAATCTTCATTGTATTTGTTACCACATGCATTCGAGCAATTGTTTTACCAACTGTATAACAATCATTTATATTTAATATTTTTTTATCTTTACCTTCTAAGAAAGATACAATACACGCAGTTTTATTTTTTAATTTAATAAGATATTTATTATTTCTAGTTTTCAGAGGCTTAGGACAATTTATTTTTGAATTATTTAAATTATCCATCAATTTCATAAAAAAAGGTATTTCTTTTTGTAAAACTCTTTTTTCAAATATAGTTAAAATATATTTTTTCTTTTTTGATTTAAGAAGATAGTTTGTGTTTTCTATTCCTTGCTTGATACCTTTAAAACTTATTACTTTATTAATATTAAAATTTTTATTAATAATATTAATTTCTTTTTGATTTATTTTTGTATAGACAGCCATTTTTAATTTAATTTTTTGGGAGCTTTAAATACTACATCTTCTTTAATTATTTCAATTTCATCGATCCTTATAGAAAATTTATTTTTTAAATCATTAATAAAATTTTCAACTAATATTTCTGGCGCAGATGCTCCTGAAGATATACCTATAGTATTGCAATTTTCTATTTGATCAAACGGTATTGAGCTTTCTGAATGAATAAGTTGTGAATTTTCACAGCCTGATTTTTTTGCCACTTCAACTAGTCTAACAGAATTTGAAGAGTTTCTGCTTCCTATAACAAAAAACATATCACAATTTTTTGCAATATTTTTTACCGCCATTTGACGGTTAGTAGTTGCATAACAAATATCTTCTTTCATTGGTTCTTTTATATTAGGAAAATTAGTTTTTAAAATTTTGATTATTTCTTTAGTATCATCAACTGACAAAGTAGTCTGAGTAATATAAGCCAATTTTTTATCTAGTTTATTTTGATAGTTTGTAGCATCTACCTCATTTTGGATTAGATCTATAGAACCTTTATTTAATTGACCCATAGTTCCAATTACTTCTGGATGATTTTCATGACCAATTAAAATTATATGGTAACCAGCTTTTTTTAGATTTTCTGCTTCTCTATGAACCTTAGAAACAAGTGGACATGTGGCATCAACATAAGTCATTTTATAATTTTTTGCATCTTCAGGTATTTTTTTTGGAACACCATGTGCTGAAAAAATTACAGGTCTTGATTTATCCTTTATCTCCTCTAGCTCTTCGACAAATATTGCCCCTTTATTTTTTAAATCATCTACAACATACTTATTATGGACTATTTCATGACGCACATAAACAGGAGCTCCAAATTTTTGTATAGATTTTTCAACTATTTCAATTGCTCTTTCTACCCCAGCGCAAAATCCACGGGGTGCAGATAATAATATTTTTAATTCTTTATTTTTCATTTTTTTCTAAAAAATATTCCAGCAATATATGTGGAAAGGTTAAAGACGCCAAACCTATAAATATTATTTTTAAAATTGCACTATCCAAATTGTATGAATTTTTTAGCAGATATAGAGCAATAAAAGAAAAAATAGCTGTCAAAATTGTTAATGGTAAAGCTTTTTTAAAAAACAATCTAAATCCATTAACTAAACTATTTGGATCAAGATCAATAGCTAGTGAAATTGAGTGTCTAATCGAGTGTAAAAAACAGAAATAAACAGTAAAAGCTATTAGTGGAGATAAATAGTAATTTAATATTAAAATTGAAAAATAATCTAAAAAAACTACAAATTTTTTAATTTCAAAATTCTTTAGGAAAAGAAAAATACTAGACAGGGTGCTACAGAATATTCCTATTTGAATTACATTATTTGTCTCAATAAAATTTAAACTTGAATAAAATGCCTCATTATCGATTAATAATAATTTAAAAATAGCTATTGTTTCCTGAAAATGAAAATATAAAGGAGCAAGTATAATTAAAAATCCCTTAAAAAAATAAAGTATTTGATTGAAATAAGATCTATCATTAATCAAAAATTGCGTATCCTCTTTTCCAAAGTGGTAGGAAGCGATCATTAAAAAAACAATTAAAGTTAATGATGGCAATATTATCCAAGTTAATATTACTATTGATGCAATTAAAGTATACGTGATATAGAATATATAAGTTGATTTTATATTAAATAATCTTAGCAGTTTTTTTCCTTTTATATGATCTAAAGAGCCATGGGAAACCCCAATAATTAAAATTAAAAGTAAACACAAAATTGATGAAATATTTAAATTATTAAACTTAAATAGCAAAATACAAAAAAGGTTTACAACAAAGAAAAAAATAAATGAATGATTTAGATTTATTTTTTTTATTTTATTGATCATCTTAAATTAATTCTTTTAAAAATTTCCACTTTGGCATTTTTAGAATTACTTCTAAATCTTCAAAAAAACTGCTTTTATTTGATAAAAAATTGATAGCTGTTTTAGGTTTTGAATTAAAAACTTTGAAAAATATATTTCCCATTTCATTGGAATTATTTTTAAGAACTTTTAATAAGATTTTATCTAAAAAATCATATTTTGAATTAATTTTAAATAAATTTACATTTTTAATATTTTCTAAGTTTTCTCTTATATATCTGCTCTGCTCTTGAATATTCAGAAACGTATAACCCGTACTTAATCTGGTCATGCCTCCTGCTGAGCCTATGTAAATTTCATTTAATTTATTTACATTTTTTTGTCTAAAAAGTGGAATTGCTCCAGTTTCTCTGAAATTAATTTTACAGTTTCTGATATTTAGATGTTTACTCAAATAATTATCAATTTGTTCATCATAATCTTTCAGTTTTTCATTATTTAGTTCAGATATCCAAGTAGTTTCAACTAAGGCGTTTCTTTTAGTAAATGGTAGCGTATAAAAAAAATGAACTTTATTTCTTTGATCACAATCAAAGTCCATCAAATTGAATATTTCTTCATCAAAAAAGTCTTTATCTGTCTCTATTTCAACTCCACAAAAGTGTTGCCATAACTCACTCTGTTTATTCTCAAAACTAGGTACACTATTAAATACAACTGAATTTGATTTATCTATTTGATCAATACTTTTAAAAAACTGAATATTTTTATTTATTTTAAGTTTTAAAAGTATTTTTTCGTAGAACATACCACTATCAATCGTTTGATATGGTGTAGGTTCGCAATCGACATATTTTGTATTATTGGGTGTATTTATTGTAAAATTATTCCAACTCTTTTTGACACAGTCATCAAAGTTATGCGGAAAAACCTTCCAAAATGACCAGGTTTTATCTCTTTTATAATCTTCTCTTGGTTCAATTATTGCTAAAGTTTTATCTATTAATTTATCATAAACTTCCAGCTCATATGCTAATGAAAGACCCGCACAACCTCCACCTATAATTATGTAATCAAATTCTTTCATTTAAATTTATTTCTTCATTAATTAAATTATGATCATGATTAATATTATCATCGTTTTTACTTATAAGTGATAACTTAATTAAGTCAAAAATAGACAAAAAAGTTTCAATAATTTTTTCAATATTTGAAACATAAATTTTTCCTGATTTTTTATAATTTTCTATGTTTTGTTTATTTATAATTTTATATCCTATTTTTCTATAAACCCTTCTTGCAACTAAAATTGAAAATCTGAAACTTAATGGTATTTCTTTTATAGAGTAAAATGAGTTTTCATAAAACTTTTCTGAAAGCTTGATTGTATTCTTTATGTCCTCAAAACTTTCATTGATATAAAATCTATTATTTCTTTTATCTTCCACAACATCTCTAGAAATATTTGTTAATTGCATAGCAATCCCTAGATCAATAGCTGATTTAAGAGATTGTTGTTTGTGAACATTCAATATTTTAGCCATCATCAATCCAACTGTTCCAGCCACTCTATAGGAATATATTAATAATTCTTTTTTTGAATTAAGTTTAACATTTTCTTTTATATCAGAATTAATACCTTCAAATAAATCGTCTATAATTTTAGTTGAAATATTAAATTCATTAATAAGATCCCACATGTTTTTAACAACTGGATCATCATAATTTTTATTTATAAAGTTATTTTTAAACTTAATAAAATTATCTTTTTTTACTTCTATCTTATTTTCATCATCAGCAATATTATCTGCTTCTCTACAAAAATCATAAAGCGCAGAGCATTTTTCATAGGTTTTTTTTGGTAAAAAAAAACCTGCCCAATTAAAAGATTTTGCGTAAATAGCCAAATAATTCTTTGTAAACATTAAAATAATTTATCTAAAACTTTTGCTGAAGAGAGAACACCTGGTACCCCAGCCCCTGGATGTGTTCCTGCACCAACAAAGTACAAACCATCATATATTTCAGATTTATTATGAAATCTAAAGTATGCGGATTGTGTAAATTTAGGTTGAATTGAAAACCCTGATCCAAATTTTGTATTTAATTCTTTTTCAAAATAATCAGGTGTTAGATAAAAGTCCTCAACTATATTATTCTTAAGATCTGGCATTAAGTCTTTTTCCATTTTTTTCACTACAAGATTTTTCATTTTCTCACCTTCTGTTTCCCAATTTATTTTTGACTGATTATTAGGAACAGGCACTAACACATAAAAACAATCATTTCCTTCTGGAGCCATGGTTTTATCGGTTGCTGTAGGTCTGTGAAGATAATAGCTAATATCGTTATTTAATTTTTTTTTGTCAAATATGTCATCAAGATGTTCTTTATACTTGTTTCCAAACTTTATTGTATGATGTTCGACATTCTCATAAATTTTTTTTGTTCCAAAATAGTAAACAAATAAACCCATAGAATATTCCATTCGATTTTTTTTCCAATTAAACAACATGGAATTCTCGTTGCTTTTGCTTAACATTTTTTCATAAAATGCAGGTGGATCTGCATTACAAACAACATTATCTGCACCAATTTCATTGTCATTATTTAATTTTACACCACTTATTTTATTATTTTTTGATATAATTTCTGTAACTTCACTATTTTTTATTATTTCAATACCAACCTCATTCATTAATTTTTCAAAACCTTTAATTATATTTCCTGTTCCTCCAACTGAATAATGTATTCCCCATTTTTTTTCTAAATAAAGAATTAATCCATAAATAGAAGTGGTGGTAAAAGGATTTCCCCCAACTAGTAAAGGATGCATGCTAAGCATTCTTCTTAATTTTTCATTTTTTATATAAGACGAAACAAGTGAGTAAACTGATTTATAACTTTTAAGTTTTAATAGGGCAGGCAATTGTTGCATCATTACGAAAGGTTTATCAAATGGTACATCTGCAAGTTCTAAAAAACCTTTATCAAATATTTTTTTTGTAAAATTAACTAATTTTTCATATCCATTTACATCTTCTTTGCTAAGCTTCTCAATTTGGTCTTTCATCTCTATTTCGTCGCCTGAATAATTAAATTTAGTTTTGTCTTCAAAAATAAACTGGTACCAAATTTTAAGTGGAGTTAGTTCTATATAATTTTTTGGATCTTTATTGAATAACTCGAACAATTCATTAATTAAGTAGGGTGCAGTAATTACTGTTGGTCCAGCATCATATATAAATCCGTTTTTCTTAAAAACTCTTGCTCTTCCACCTAGGTCTGGATGTTTTTCTATTAATTTTACGTTATGTCCTTTTGCCTTAAGTCTTAGCGCTGCTGCAATCCCACCAAATCCTGATCCAATGACTATAGAGTTCATTTTAATAATTTATAGCTTTTTTGGAAAATTGTAAGTGTATTATGAGTTAATTTTTTTTAACTCTTCTTTAGTTTCATCTAAATTTTTATGAAACACAGCGTCTAATTTTGACTTATCTACAGATGTAGTTATGATTTTTTTAACTGAGTCCACCGCAATCTTTATTGATGCGTCCTTAATTTCTTTTAAAGCAGCTTCTTTCATCTGGCTTATTTTATTTTCAGCTAAATTTTTTTTAATTTCTGATGATTTATGAAACTTATCATTCATATCAATTATCAATCTATCAGCATCTTTTTTGGCGTTTTCAAGAATTTCGTTACTAACAGACTGAGCTGTATCTAATTTTTTTTGTGAGTTATCTAATAGTGTTTTTGCTTCAGTTCTTAATTTTTCGCTCTCATCAATTTCATTTTTAATATCAGATATCATTTTATCTAACATTTCCAAAACTTTTTGAGGAATCTTAAGGTAAATTAACGCTCCAAAAAAAATAATAAATGATACGGCTACCCAAAAAGTTGCATCAATTGCCATAGTATTTATCTCCATTTCTTTTAGATAGATCGTCAACAATTGCAGATATACTACTATTATTTACTTCTGCTCCAATTAGTTTTTGCAATAACTCAGATGAAGTCTCAATAGCAATTTTATTTATTTTATCTGGCGCATTTTTTCTTAATGCATCTATTTCTTTTTCAGCCTCAGCAATTTCATTATCAATTTGTTTATCAAGAACTTCTCTCTTTGCACCAATGTCTTTTAGTACTTTTTCTCTTGCTTGATTGAAAATGCTATTAGCCTCAAGTTTACTTTTAGATATAATTTCATCGTATTCTTTTAGTTTTGCATCACTATCTTCTCTCTGTTTCTCAGCAGCCTCAATATTTTCTAATATTTGAGATTTTCTCGATTCTAGGTTGTTGCTAATTTTTGGAAGTATTAGTTTTGATAAAACTAAATACATAATACCAAAAGTAAGTATTAGCCAAAAAATTTGAGAAACCCAAAACTCTGGATTTAATTGAGGCATACCTCCGCTTTCAGCTGTAAAAGCTTCTTTAATAAAAAAGAAGCTAAAAAATATCGACTGAAAATATATTTTTTTAACCATCAATTTAAAACGCAAAAAGAATGATTAACGCAACTACTAATCCAAATAATCCTGTAGCTTCTGCAAGTGCAAAACCTAAAAGCAAGTTAGGAAATTGTTTTTGTGCTGCAGATGGATTTCTCATTGCACCAGACAAATAATTTCCAAAAATTATTCCGATACCAACACCGGCCCCAGCTAAAGCAATTGCCGCTAAACCTGCTCCGATCATTTTTGCTGCTTCTAATTCCATTATATCCTCCTCTGTTATTAATGGTGTAAATTTAATGCATCATTTAAATAGATGCAGGTTAAGATTGCAAAAACATAAGCTTGAAGAAAAGCAACTAAGATCTCCAAACCAGTTAATGCAACCGAAAAACTTAGTGGAAGCCACCCACCAACTATTCCAAGGCTAATTACAAAGCCTCCGAAAACTTTCATCATTGTATGACCAGCCATCATATTGGCAAATAATCTAACTGATAAACTTATAGGTCTACTTAAATAAGAAATAATTTCTATAACAACAATTAAAGGGAGTAATACTGCAGGCACTCCACTTGGAACAAATAATTTTAAATACCCAAATCCATGTTTAATAAACCCAATTACAGTCACTCCAATAAATATAAATGCTGCGAGCACAAATGTTACAATGATATGACTTGTTACAGTGAAAGTATAAGGTATCATTCCAAACATGTTACAAAATAAAACAAACATGAATAGAGAAAATATAAATGCAAAGTATGGTTTAGCTTTTGATCCAGCTGTATCGCTAATCATTTTGGATATAAAGGTATAGCTAAGTTCTGCTAATAATTGAATTTTGTTTGGTAGTATTGAATTTTTTTTTGATCCTAAATTAAAGATTAACAAAATAGATACAGTACTTAAAATCATAAACAAACTTGCGTTCGTAAATGATATGTCAAATGCTCCAACTTTAATTTCAGGTCCAATTCTATAAACGTCGAATTGGGACATAGGATTTGCTGCCATAATACTTATTTATTTTTGCATTTTTTTTGCGGATCTAATCACATTGGTTATTCCAGCAACTACACCAACAAAAAAAAATATTAATATAAACCAGGGTTTAGTACCAAAGGTCTTGTCAAAAATAAACCCAATAATTGTCCCCACAGCCACTGCAGAAACAAGTTCTGTGCTCAATTTGAATGCAGTTCCTATAGGCGAGGGGTCATTCTTCTTATTGTAGAGATTTTTCTTTGAAATCTTGCTTTTTGCAATCTCTAAGCGAGTTTTGAAAGGCTCTTTTGGCATTTATATAGTTTAAGCAACCATACTCTCTGCTTTTTGTAAATCAACAGCCACAAGCTGACTAATTCCTTTTTGAGGCATCGTCACCCCATATAGTCTGTTCATTTTTGACATGGTTAAAGCATGATGAGTTACAATTATGAATTTAGTATTGGTTATTTTTATTAATTCCTCAAGTAGACTACAAAATCTTGTTACGTTAGCATCGTCGAGTGGTGCATCAACCTCATCCAATACACATATAGGTGAAGGGTTTGTTAAAAATACAGCAAAGATTAAAGAGAGCGCAGTCAATGCTTGTTCACCTCCAGATAACAAAGTTATAGATTGAAGTCTTTTTCCAGGAGGACTAACTAACATTTCTAAACCTGCTTCAAGTGGATCGTCAGAGTCCACTAATTCTAATTTAGCATTTCCACCATTGAAAAGTTTTGTATAAACTTCATTAAATTTTCTATTAACTTTTTCAAAAGCTTCAATCAATCTTTCCCTTCCTTTTTGATTAAGTTCATTGATGCTATCTTTCAGTTTCACGATAGCGGTAACAAGATCGGCACGATCTTGTTCCATTTTTTTTATCTCTTCTTCATATTTACTTGTTTCTTCATCTGCTTTTAAATTTACAGATCCTAATTTTTCTCTCTCTTGTTTTTTCTTATCTAAAGCATCTTCTTGATCAACTGGATTTGGAAACTCTTCTGCTCCGTTTAAATTTGAATTTTCTAAAATATTATCTTCATTCAAATTTAACTCTGAACTAATTCTATCAAGGAGATCATTTTTTCTTTTTTGCAGGCCTTCAATTGTAGCTCCTGAGCTTGCTTTTCTTTCTCTGATTTGAATTGATTGTTCTTGAATTTCATTTAGTTGTGTTCTTAACATTTCAATTTTTTGATCTGTTTCATCTATAATCGCTTCATTATCAATTTTTTCTTTATCTGAAATTCTTAAATTTTCTGAAATTTGACCTTTTCTCTCTGCCTGTGCTCTAGGTTGGTTTTCTAAATCACTTAATTGTTTTGATAATTTTTCTTTTCTTTGTGTAAGTTCATTAACCATTTTTTCTGAGTTAGTTAACAAATTTTTCCAACTTTCAATTTCTGTTTCAATGGTTTTAATTCTTTCATTTCTTTTTATAGACTCATTTTTAATT
This sequence comes from uncultured Pelagibacteraceae bacterium, assembly GCA_902521615.1. GTDB lineage: Bacteria > Pseudomonadota > Alphaproteobacteria > Pelagibacterales > Pelagibacteraceae > Pelagibacter. Next base: position 74,327 of record CABYSJ010000003.1, read on the forward strand.
GATTGATTTTTACTATATGCATCGGCATACTTTTCTTGTAGTAATTTTATATTTTCTGATTTTTCGCTAACTTCTAATAACTCACTTCTAGATCTCTCATTTTTTAAATCATTTAAAAAACTATCTAGCTCCATATTACATCTATCTAGAAGTGTTACTGCTTGATTTATTTCATTACTATCTATTAATTCTTTTACCCTTGATATAGTGTTTTTTACATTTTTTATTGGACCAACACTTATATTTACAGTTTCTTCTGCTAAACTGTTTACAACTTCATCTACAGCTTTTTGTTCTTCTTTAAGTTTATTTTTTGCACTTTCTAACTCTTCATTAGATAATTTTTCTGTTTCAAAATACTTCGAGTCTGTCTCAATTAATTCAGTTTTTTCTTCCTTCAATCTTTTTTCATTTGAGTTAGCGTCAATGATTATTCCTTTTTCTCTCGTGATATCATCATCAAGTGTTTGAATTGATTTTTTGATGCTTTCTATCTCATCTTGAGTTCTTGTATTTTCCTCATCTAAACTTTGAAGTTCTAAATTAAGTCTTTGTATTCTTGATAAATTTTCAATATTTTTCTCTCTTAATGGGTTTACTTTATCTGTAAAAGTTTTAATTGAGTTTTCTAATTCAGATATTTTGTTATTAAATCCTTCTACTTCTCCTTCTGCTTCAGTATTAATTTCATTTTCTATTCTAATTTCTTTGTCTATTTCTAATAATTTTAAATAATATAAACCTGCTTCAATTTTTTTAATTTCATCTGAAATTAGTTTGTATTTTGTTGCCTCTTCAGCTTGTTTTTGAAGATTTGCTAATTGTTTTTCTTGCTGTCTTCTTAATTCATCTGCTCTTTTTAAATTATTCTCAGCCGCACCTAATCTTAATTCAGCCTCATGTCTTCTAACGTGTAAACCAGATATTCCTGCAGCTTCTTCTAAAATAGCCCTTCTATCTGTTGGTTTTGCAGTTACTAATGCACCTATTCTTCCTTGACTAATCATAGATGGAGAGTGTGCACCGGTCGAAAGATCTGCAAAAAACATTTGTGCATCTCTTGCTCTTACTTCCTTATCATTAATATAAAATTTAGATCCTTTATCTTTTTCTATTTTTCTTCTAACTTGTATTTGCTCTACTTCACGGTATTGGATAGGGCCTTCTTTATCTTTGTTTTCAACTTCGATTGATACTTCTGCAATATTTTTTGAAGCTTTGTTAGATGTCCCTGAAAATATAACATCCTCCATACCAGATCCACGCATACTTTTTGCTGAGGTCTCTCCCATTACCCATCTTAAAGATTCTACAATGTTAGATTTGCCACAGCCGTTAGGACCCACTATACCTGTGAGACCATCTTCAATTAAGAAGTTGGTTTTTTCTGCAAAAGATTTAAATCCATTTAATTGGATTTTTTTAAACTCCATGCACTAACTTATATCAGTTTTTCTAATGCTTTTTTCAAATTTTTATAAGTTAGAGCTTTTTCAAATTTTTTGTTGTTGATAATAATCGTAGGAGTTGAGCTCACTTTGAAGTTTTTAGTACCATCGATTCGATCATTTAAAACAAAATCCTCAATTTCTTTGTTATTTACACAAGAATCGAAATCAATACTAAAACCTTCATTTTTCAAAAATTTTTGGAGATTTTTATTTGCCTCCTGTATTGAACTTCCTTTGACCCATTTCTGTTGATTTGCATACAGGCTTTCCAAAATATCAGAGCTTCCATCATTTTTACATTGCGCAACTTTTGATGCATTGAAGGCCGCAATATCCAATGGAAAATGTCTAAATTCAATTTTAGCGATTCCAGTATCAAGAAATTCTTTTTTAAGTTCAGGGAAAACATTTTTGTGAAAATTAGCACAATGACTACAAGTCAATGACTCAAAAGCTATAATAGTTATTTTTGCATCTTTGTTACCAACAGTTATCCTTTTAATTTCCTCCGCCTGTAAATTTAAGACTGTAGTAAAAAATATTAATATTAAGAATATAATTTTTTTCATTTCTCTCTAAAAACCCTAGTTAACTCTGTTAATGATTTTTTAATTTTTTCGTTTTTAACATCTTTAATTTTATCTTGATATTTACTAATTGCCACATTTTTAACTTTTGTTTCACCCGAGACTGTCATTTCATGTTCATCATCAAAACTTATAAATTTAAGCTTTTCAACAACAGAATATCCAAAAAAATTATTCATTTTATCTAAAATATCTTTTTTCGAATATTCTACGTCAACTTCATGTCCTCGCTTGACCATAACCATTAAGGTATTAACACCAAATTTATTTGAATTTTTAAATGTTTTTGGATAGCAAATTTTAAATAATTCGCTTCCAACTAAATATTTCCAATTGCTCAGCGTTTCTGAATATACATGACCTTTTTTATTTATTATTTTTTTGACATTTTTTGGCAAAGTGTCTTTGAAAGATCTTAATCCTTGAATGCTAGCGTTTCTCTGCTTAGTATTATTTTTAGATTGCATATGAAAGATCCAATAATAACAAATAATATTCTTAAATGGTATGATTTAAATAAAAGATCTTTACCTTGGAGAAAGAATGTTTCTCAAACAAAAAAGCAATACTACACTTTAATAAGTGAATTTATGTTGCAGCAAACCCAGGTTGCAACGGTAATACCTTACTTTAACAGATTTATAAAAAATATTCCCACAATAGAAAAATTATCTAAATATGATGATAGAAAATTAATCAAACTTTGGGAGGGTCTTGGATACTATTCAAGAGTAAGAAATTTAAAAAAAACAGCTCAAATGGTTGTTAAAAATTTTAATAAAAAAATACCTAGAAATTTTGAAGATTTAAAGTCACTTCCAGGTATTGGAGATTATACAGCAAGTGCAATTTCTGCAATTGCATTCAATGAACCAATAATTCCTCTAGATGGTAATATTGAAAGAGTATTAAAGAGATACTTATTTTTAAAAAAACGAGATCAAATAAAAAAAGAAAATTTACACGAGAAAAAAAAAATTTTTGGAACATCTATCAAAAGGTCAAGTGATTATGCTCAAGCTCTTATGGAATTAGGAGCACTAATTTGTAAACCTGTTAGTCCTAATTGTAAGAATTGTCCATTAGTAAAAAAATGCAAATCATTTAAAAATAAAAATTTTGATTTAGTAAAATTTAAAAAAAAAGATAAGGAAACTTTTTACAAGCTAAATGTTTATAAAAAAAATAATCATTATTTATTAATCAAAAATAATAAATTTAATTTTTTGAAAAATTTTAATATCTTCCCGATGGAGGAAGTAAATAATCCTAAAAATTTTGATAAAGATTTCAATTTTAAAATGTCTAATATGAACATGAATATTAAAATTGAATTTAAAAATAAATATAATTTAAATAAAATTAATTATTGGATTGATCCAACAAAGCTTCAAAATTATACACTGCCAACATTTACAAAAAAGATAATTAAATTTTTAGAAAGTTATAAATGAAAAAAATTGCAATAATTGGTGCTGGAATTTCAGGTTTGTATATTGCCAATTTATTCAAAGATCATAAGGATTATCAGGTCACGATTTATGAAAAAAGGAATTCAATAGAAATGGAAGAAGGTTATGGAATTCAGTTGTCGGTAAATAGTGTAAAGCTTTTAAATAAAATAGGCTTCACTTCTTTCACTGAAGAAGAAAAATTTAATCCAAAAAAAATTGATTTTTATGAAATTAAAAATTCAAAAAAAATTTGTGACTTAGACATTTCAAAATTTAATTCCGAAGATTGCAAATACACAACATTGAAAAGATCAAAATTGCTTCAATTTTTAAAAAAACGAATAAACGAAGATATAATTAAATATAACCACAATATTGAACAGATTGTTTACGATAAAGATTCAATAAATTTAATATTTGATAAAAATAATATAACTTGTGATTACTTAATTATTTCAGATGGTGTGTTTTCTAAAGGGAAGTTATTAATTTCAGCTAATAAATCAAAACCAATTTACAATGATACGATTGCTATTAGGGGCACTATATCGAGAGAAAATTTTGAAAAAATAAATGAAGAAAATATTTCTTTGTTCTTAGGACCGAATTTTCATTATGTTGTTTATCCAATTAATAATGATAAAAAATTTAATTTTATTGGCATTTTAAAACACAAATTACATTCAAATAAGCAAGAGAACTATAATCTTTTTAACGAAAGTTCTTTTATAAAAAATATTAAATTTATATTATCTCAAAAAGTTTCCCAAAATTTTTTGGAAAGTCTTCAAAATATTAAATTATTTCCAATATTTGTAAGTAAAAATTTATACATTCCTCCAAAAAATATATTCCTTGTAGGAGATGCATTTTTTGCTTTTTCACCTTCATTTGCGCAGGGAGCTTCCCAATCAATTGAGGGTGCTAATGAATTATATGAATGCTTAATAAATAATAATAATTTTTATGATATCAGATTAAAGAGAGTAAAAATGATTAACAGTAGATCTAATTTCAATCAATTTGCCTTCCATTTATCAAATCCAATTATGATCATATTTAGAAATATTTTTTTAAAACTTTTAACTAAAAATAAAAAATTTTTAGAAAGTTATTTGGGTAAAATTTATAAAAGTTAATTTTTAGAAATTAATCTTTGTCTTAGATAATCAATAGGATAAGTTCGTCCATTTATATCACAGTGCCAAAAAGTCCATCCGTTGCAACTTTCAGCTCCTAAAATAGTAGCTGCAACTTTGTGTATAGAACCCTCTGCTTGATTATGTTTTATACTACCATCAGCCATAATTCTGGCTGTTATTTTTTTCTTATTATCAAAAATATTAGTTCCAGGTTTAATTATTCCAAGCTCAACTAATGAACCAAAAGGAATTCTTGGTTTTGATCTATTATTTTTAAGCGTATCTAATAAGTCGTCCTCAATAGGCTTTGTAGCTTTTATGCGTTGCTCAGCAGCTTTAAAATAATTTTTTTCTTTTTCTATTCCAAAATAATTTCTTCCTAGTTTTTTTGCTACTGTAGCTGTTGTTCCTGATCCTAAAAAAGGGTCAAGTATGAGGTCATTTTTATTAGATGTAGCTAGTAAAATTCTATGTAATAGTGCTTCAGGTTTTTGTGTAGAGTGAATTTTTTTTCCATCCTTTTTAAGTCTTTCAGAACCATTGCATATTGGAAGATCCCAATTAGATCTCATTTGCAAATCATCATTTAAGCATTTTAAAGATTGATAATTGAATGTGTATTTTGATTTTTCACTTTTAGAAGCCCATATCAAAGTTTCATGAGCGTTAGTAAAACGTGTTCCTCTAAAGTTTGGCATTGGATTATTTTTATTCCAAATGACATCGTTTAAAATCCAGAAACCTAAATTTTGGATTGCCGTGCCAACTCTAAAAATATTATGGTAGCTTCCTATAACCCAAATTGCTCCATCTTTTTTTAAAATTCTTTTACATTCACTAAGCCATTCATAAGTGAAATCATCATATTTTTTAAAATTTTCAAATTGATCCCACTTATCATTTACCGCACTAACCTTTGATCTATCGGGTCTAGTTAATTCACTTTTTAATTGTAAGTTGTAAGGAGGATCAGCAAAAATTAAATCAAAAGTTTCACGTGGAATTTTTTTTAATTCTTCGAGACTATCTCCATTAATTATTTTATTTTTGAAATCAGTTTTCATTTGTAAGAATTAATTAGACTCCAAATGGTTTCTACGGTCAACCTGAGATTGAAAAATTTGGATTCGATTAGTGTTTCTTAATTAGAAGGTAACTAGATGTAGTGTTAATTTATTTTAGAAATTGGTGAAAAAGTTTTTCTATGATGTTTAGTAATACCTAATTTTTTTAAAGCTTTTAAGTGGTGTTTTGTTCCGTACCCAAAGTTTTTATCCCAATCATAGCCTTTATTTTTTTTTGATAAGTTAGTTATAAATTTATCCCTTGATACTTTTGCAATTATAGAAGCTGCCGAAATAGAGGGGATTTTTTTATCTCCTTTAATAACAGATTTTAAATTATAATTTTCTAACTCTGGAGTTTTATTTCCATCTATCAGAACGTGAGTTGGTTTTCTCTTAAGTTTTTTGATAGCTCTTTTCATAGCCAGCAAACTTGCTTGAAGTACATTCAGCTTTTCTATTTCTTTGACAGAAGCTTTGCCTATGGACCAAGTAGAATTTTTTTTTATATATGTACATAGATGCTCTCTCTCTTTTTTACTTAATAATTTTGAGTCTTTTAATAACTTTTGATTAATTGATTTTTTTAAAATTACTGCTGAAGCATACACAGGTCCAATTAAACTTCCTCTACCAACTTCATCAACCCCTGCAATTATCTTCATCAAATTTTTAACTTCAGGTCTTTAATCTTGTCTCTAATTTTCTTTAAATCTTCCCATGAGTATTTTTTATTTTCTGGAAAACGGATGAGATAAGATGGATTAAAAGTTATGATTAAAGGGAATGTTTTGTTTTTTAAAATCACTTCCTTCCAATGTCCTCTTTCAGCAGTTATTTTTTCACTTATTCCTGTTATAGCCTCCATTGCTGAACTACCCATTAAAACGATAATCTTTGGGTTTATAATTGATATATGCTCTTTCAAAAATACTGAGTACCTTTTAATCTCGGTTGAGGTTGGTTTTCTATCATCAGGTGGTCTAAAATTGATTGCATAACTTGTATAAATATTTTGCCTCTTAATATTGATGGCTATAAGCATTTTGTTAAGAAGTTCGCCAACTTCACCTCTAAATGGGACACCCAACTTTTCTTCGTCAACCCCAGGAGCCTCTCCAATTAACATTAAAGGGCTATTTATATTTCCCTCACCTAAAATAATTTTGTTTGAATTTTCTTTTAATTTACAATTTTCAATTGAATTTATTTGATCTTTTAAATTTTTTAGTAATTCTTCTTTATTAGTTTGCAGAGTGCCATTTTTCGTTTCTAAAATATTAAATCTATTTATTGGCTTATCAGCGAATATAAATTTTGGCTCAATAGTATTAATTAGTTCTTGGTTTAATTTGGTATTTTGATTTATCACTTTTTTAGTCATAGTATGGTTTCATGTTCCTAAAATTTCTAAAATTAGTAATATTAATATTTATATCTTATCAGACACCTTTGTATTCTAAAAGTGCTACTTTTAATGATTTTAACTCAAGAGATTTGTCAAATTATTTTTCTGGAATTGTTGCATTTGAAAATCGAGATAATTCTGAAGCTTTAAAATTTTTTAACTCAACCAAAGTATTAATTAACAAACATGACAGTTATTTAAAAAGATATGTTAACTCTTTAGTTTTAGATAACAAAGTACCTCAGGCAATTAATGTATTAAATAACAATGCAAACAAATCTAATTCAGATTTTTATGATGCGTATATAATTTTAATAATTGACAGTTTAAAAAAAAATAACTTTAAAAAAGCTGACGAATATTTAACACAAAGTTTAAAATTTCAAGATGAAGATAGAATAAACCTAGTTATATTTGAAACTCTAAAACAGTACATTTATACATTTAAAAATAAAAAAATATTAGATAACAAAAAAAATTTTGGAAACTTGTCTCTTATAGCCGAGACATTCCAAAGATGTTATATTGAAGATAAAAGAACTTCGTCATATTTTCTTAATTTAATAAATAATCAACAAGGTGATTATTCAAGATACATTTTCTTTTATCTTAATCATTTAATTGATAAAAATAAATTAAATGAAGCAAGATTAGTTGTTGAACAAATTGATTATATAAATTCAACACTTTTACTTTCACAAAGCAAAAGTTGGGTAGACAAAGAAAAATTCGATGATTTTGGAAAAATTTTTTCATGCAAAGATCATAATGATCTTGTAAGTGAGTTTTTATTTTTAATCTCTAATCTTTATTCTTCTCAGGATAATTTTGAGAAATCAAATTTTTACTTAAATTTGTCAAACTATTTAAATCCGAAGTTTGAATTTAATTTGTCATTGGTCGCAGAAAATTTTTATCTCAATGATGAATTTGATAAAGTACAAAGGATCTTAAAAAACTTTAAAAAAGAAGATGAATTTTATTATTGGTTTAGATTAAAAAAAGAAGCTCAAATAATAATTCAACAGCAGGATTATGAAAATGGAATTAAATACATAGATTCAAAATTTAATAAAATTGAAAATCCAAATATAAAAATGATTTTTGATTTAGCCAATTTTTATAAAAATTCTAAAAATTATGAAAAGGCAATAGATCGTTATACAGAAATTATTTTAACACTGGATGACAATTCACTTATCAAATCAGATGTATTGTATCGTAGAGGTGGTAGTTATGAAAGAATGGGCAATTATGAAAAGTCAGATGAAGATTTACTGCATGCGCTTAAAATTGATCCTAGTGATGCATATATTTTAAATTACCTTGCTTACTCTTGGTTAGAGCGTGATTATAAAATTAATGAAGCAATGGATATGTTGAAAACAGCATATGATTTAAAAAGCAATGATCCATATATTATTGATTCAATTGGATGGGCTTATTTTTTAATAGAGGACTATGTAGAAGCAGAAAAGTATTTAAAAAGAGCTGTAGAATTAATGCCAGATGACCCAATCGTGAATGATCATTATGGAGACATTTTATGGAAATTAAATCGAAAAATTCAAGCAAGATATTTTTGGAACAACGTATTAACTTTTGATGACACCGAAGACGATATGAGAAAAAAAATCAATATTAAAGTAATTGAGGGTCTTAAAAATTCCTAAATGAAAATTAATAAAATTAAATCTAATGCAAAGTTAAATTTAGCACTAAATATCATTGGAAAAAAAAAGGTTTTACATAAAATTGAAAGTATAATTGGTTTCATAGATTTACATGATGTTATTTCGATAAATCAACATAATGGAAAAAAACACCACATTTCTTTTTATGGAAAGTTTTCTAAAAATATTGGAAAAAAAAATACTGTGCAAAGATTATTTCAGATACTAGATAAAGAAAATTTATTAAAAAATAAAAAATTCAAAGTTAAAATTAAAAAATTAATCCCTCAAGAAGCTGGGTTGGGTGGGGGATCGATGAATGCAGCCAGTGTGTTTAATTATCTGGTTAAAAAAAAAATTATTAATCCTAATCATCAAAAAACTCGAAGTATCTGTGACTGGGTTGGTTCTGATGTTATTCTGGGAACCATTTCATCCAGCTGTGTGTTATCATCAAGTGGTAGAATAAAAAAGATTTATAATACTCCAAAATATTACTCTACTTTAGTAAAGCCTGATTTTGGGTGCTCAACTAAAAAAATATACTCAGCTGTTCGAAAGTATACAAAATCAAAATATAACAAACCTAAAAAAAACATGTTTGGAGTAAAATATTTGATTGATCAACAAAATGCCCTTGAAACAATAGCACTCAAAAAATATCCAAAACTTAAAAAAATAAAGTTGTTCTTAGAAAGTATAAATAATCCATTATTTGTAAGAATGACTGGTTCAGGATCAACAATTGTTGCCTATTATAATTCATTAAAGAGTTGTAAATTGGCAAAAGCTAAATTTAAAAGAAAATATAAAAATTATTGGTGTGTTACAGCAAAAACTATATGAATTTTATATTTTTATGTTATAGGAAGCTAGTATTGGGGCGTAGCCAAGCGGTAAGGCACGGGTTTTTGGTACCTGCATCCTAGGTTCGAATCCTAGCGCCCCAGCCATTTATGAAAAATTTTTTAGATAAATTTTTTTCCAGATCAAAAAATCTTGATTATATCAGTCAAAATTTAAAACAAATTACTTTAACAACACCAGCAAATAAAATTTTTGAAGCAATTAATAATTTTTCAGAGAAAAGTGAAATCAGATATGTGGGTGGGTGTGTAAGAAAAGTGATAAAAAAAGAAAATGTTGATGATATTGACCTAGCAACAAATTTAACTCCCCTGGAAGTTTGTGAGGCTCTAAAAAATAAACAAATAAGTTATTATGAAACAGGAATTGAACACGGAACTATAACCGCAACAATTGACGAATATAAATATGAAATCACTTCTTTAAGGAAAGACGTCTCAACTGATGGAAGACATGCTGAAGTAGAATTCTCTTTAGATTGGAAGGAAGATGCCTCTAGAAGGGATTTTACTATCAATTCAATTTATGCAGATGGCGATGGTAATTTATTTGATCCTTTTAACGGTAAAAAAGATTTGGAGGAAGGTTATATTAATTTTATTGGCAATACGGAAAAAAGAATTCAAGAGGATTATTTACGTATTTTGAGGTATTTAAGATTTCATTTAAATTACTCAAATCATAACCACCAGCCAGAAATAATAAAAAATATAAAAAAAAATATTGATGGAATTTCAAATATATCATCTGAAAGATTAATCGATGAACTAAAAAAAATAACTAGTTCAAATGGATTTTTAAAAATCTTTAAATATAAAGAAAGTTTAGAACTCATAGAAATAATTTTCCCTCAATTAAAGAATATTAAAAATTTTAAAAAACAAAATTCTTATGCTGCAGAGAATTTTTTAAAAATTGACTTTATATTCTTAATTGCACTTTTAGTGATTGATGGGACTGATAATGCTGATTATTTTCTTTATAAATTTAAAATATCTAACAAAGATAAGAAAAGACTAAAATTAATAGATCTTTTTTATAGAGAAAAAGTAACTTTAAACAACTTTACAGAGAAAAACTTGAATAAATTTTTTTATTTTAATGGGCGACAGGCTGTAATAGATATAATTAATTTTAAAATTTTTAACTCTAACAAAGTTGAGAAAAAACTAATCAAACTATTAGATACTTATAAAGAGAAAGTAATTCCAACTTTGCCAATAGGGGCTGATCAATTGATGTCTAAATTTCAAATTCCAGAGGGTAAAACTTTAGGTAATAAATTAAAAAGGATAGAAGAAACTTGGGTTCAAAATGGATTTCAAATTTCAGATAAGCAGGTTCAACAAATAGTTAAAAGTTAAATATATTTAACGTCTTTAATTTCAAAGTTTTTTACACCAGAGGGTGTATTTATTTCAACTAAATCACTTTTATTTTTTCCAATCAAACCTTTGCCAATTGGTGATTGAAAGAAAATTAGTTTTTGTTTCAAATCTGCCTCATCTCTTCCAACAATTTTATAATTAATTTTTTCACCAGTATCTAAATCTTCTAAATAAACTGTAGATCCAAAAATTACTTTTCCTTCATTGTTTAGTTTTGTAACGTCAATAACATTTGCTCTTGCAATAATATCGTTTATTTCTGTAATTCTTCCCTCGTTATGAGATTGTTCTTCTTTAGCTGCATGATATTCAGCATTTTCTTTAAGGTCACCATGGGATCTCGCTTCAGCAATTGCAGCTACTATCTCAGGTCTTTTTTTTTCTTTTAAAAAAACCAATTCTTCCTTTAGTTTATTTAATCCATTAAATGTTATTGGCTCTTTATCCATTTTTTTATTTCCATTTTGCAATCGGAGGTAATGACATCAAAATTCCTTCAACATTACCACCAGTTTGTAGCCCAAATTTTGTTCCTCTATCATAGAGCAAATTAAATTCTGCGTATCTACCTCTTTTAATATACTGAAACTCTTTATCTTTTAAAGTCCATTTTCTTTTTAATTTTTTTTTAATTATTTCATTAAATAGCACTTGAAATGTAACACCAACATCTCTGACAAATTTAAAGTCATTTTCAAAATTATCATTTTTATAGTCAAAAAATATTCCACCTATACCCCTGGCTTCTTTTCTGTGAGGTAGAAAAAAATATTCATCACACCACTTTTTATATTTTTTATAATAATTTTTATTATGTCTATCGCACATTGCCTTTAATATTTTATGAAAGTTTTTCTTCTCTTTTTCATCTTTTATTGCTGGGGTTACATCCATACCTCCACCAAACCAATTCTTTGTTGTACAAATAAATCTGGTATTAAAATGCATTGCAGGAATATGGGGATTTTGCATGTGCATCACTATTGATATTCCTGATGCCCAAAATCTAGGATCTTTACTTGCGCCCGGTATATTCTTTTGAAATTTCTTAGGAAATTTTCCATAAACTTTTGAAAAATTTACTCCTACTTTTTCAAAAATTTTTCCATTTTTAAGAATTCTATATTCACCACCACCCTCATCTTTTTTACTGCTTCTATTCCAAGAAGTTGATTGAAAATTTACTTTGTTTTTTTCAATTTTTAAAATGTCGTCACATATCGCATTTTGTAATAGCTTAAACCAATTACTAGCTAAGTCTTTTTTAATTGAAATATCCATTTTATTTTAATTCTATTTGACGCAAACTTTCTGCCAAAACAATGGCAACAGACGATGCAATATTAAGAGACCTTACTTGGTTATTCATTGGTATTTTTAAACGATTTTTAATTATTTTGTGAACCTTTTCGGGTACCCCAGCACTTTCTCTTCCAAACAAAATAGTATCATCAGGCTTAAATTTAAATTTAGTATAATTTATTGAACCCTTAGTTGTCATCAATACAATTCTTTGTTTCTTCTTTGCTTCAAAAAATTTTTCCGAACTTTGATAAAACTCTATTTGACTATAGTCCATATAGTCCATAACCACTCTTTTAAAGCGTTTGTCTGATAATAGAAAGCCACATGGTTCAATTATTTCTAATTTAGCACCCAAACAAGCACAGGTTCTTATTATTGCAGCAGTATTCTGAGGTATATCAGGCTCATACAAAGCTATTTTGGGTCCTAAAATTGTTGAATTCTGTGTCATTCTTTCAGTAGTAAAATAATTATTTTATATTATATGAATTCGTATATTAACTATTTTAAATCAAAAAGAGATAATAATAAAAGCTACTAAAAGTGTCTGAAAAAAAAACAAAAAGAAGAGATTTTTTATTTACGGCTACCACAGCTGTAGGGGCTGTTGGTGCAGCTGCAGTAGTCTGGCCAATGATAGATCAAATGAATCCAGACGCTTCTGTTAAAGCATTAGCTAGTACAGAGGTTGATGTAAGTTCATTAACACCTGGAAATACATTGACTGTTTTATGGAGAGGTAAACCGGTATTTATAAGAAGAAGAACTCAAGAAGAAATTGATGAGGCAAGAAATGTTAAGATGGAAGATTTAATTCATCCAGAAAAAGATGAAGATAGAGCAAAAAACCCTGAGTGGCTTGTTATGTTAGGTGTATGCACCCACCTTGGATGTGTACCTCTAAATGATAAAGGTGATTATAATGGCTGGTTCTGTCCATGTCATGGATCTCATTATGATACTTCTGGAAGAATTAGAAAAGGACCGGCACCCTGGAATATGGAAGTGCCAAAATATGAATTTGTTGATGCAAATACAATTAAAATTGGATAAAGAAAAATGAGTGACCATGATTACAGACCAAAATCGAAGTTAGGACAATGGTTTAATGATCGATTGCCACTATTAACTCTTGCAAATCATTTAACAGATTATCCAACTCCTAAAAATTTAAACTATTGGTGGACATTTGGTGGAATCTTAACTTTTTGCTTAATCACTCAAATTGTTACCGGATTAACTCTTGCAATGCATTACATTGCTCACGCCGATATGGCTTTTGAAAGTGTTGAGCACATCATGCGTGATGTTAATTATGGTTGGTTAATTAGATACATTCATGCAAATGGTGCATCTATGTTTTTCTTAGCAGTCTACATTCATATCTTCAGATCATTATTTTATGGTTCTTATAAAGCACCAAGAGAAATAATTTGGATAATTGGAATAATTATTTATTTGCTAATGATGGCGGCTGCATTTATGGGCTATGTATTGCCTTGGGGACAAATGAGTTTCTGGGGAGCAACAGTTATTACAAATTTATTTAGTGCTATACCTCTGGTAGGAGAGGGAATAGTTACTTGGTTATGGGGCGGTTATTCAGTCGACAACCCTACGTTGACTAGATTTTTTACTTTGCATTATTTAATTCCATTTTTAATTTTAGGATTAGTTGTTTTACACATATGGGCATTACATGTTCCTGGTAATAACAATCCAGTTGGAATAGATGTAAAAAAACCATCTAAAGACACTGTGCCTTTCCATCCCTACATCGTAATTAAAGATGGTTTTGCTTTATTAATGTTCATGATTGTGTTTGCTTTTTTTGTATTTTACGCACCAAATATTTTAGGACATGCAGATAATTATATCGAGGCAAACCCAATGGTAACACCTGCACACATTGTTCCTGAATGGTATCTCTTACCTTTTTATGCAATATTAAGATCAGTTCCTGATAAATTGCTAGGAGTTGTGGCTATGTTATCTGCAATATTAATCTTAGCAGTTTTACCTTGGTTAGATACCTCAAAAATAAGATCCGCAGTATTCAGACCTTTATATAAACAATTTTATTGGATATTAGTTGCTGATGTTTTGATACTTGGTTATGTGGGTGCGATGCCAGCTGAAGGACTTTACTTGTTGATAGCACGAGTTGCTACGGCGTATTACTTTTTACATTTTTTAGTTATTCTTCCTATTTTAGGGTTTAAAGAAAAAACTTTACCAGTGCCTCTAAGTATTACTGAACCTGTTCTAGGTGGTTCACCAAATTTAGCTGCCGCTAAAAATAAAGAAAGTAAAATAGAATAAGGTGAAAAATTTTTATAAATTCTTTTCTATAATAATCATAATTATTGCTTCTAACTCATATTCTTTTGCTGCTGAAAAAGTAGAATATTTAAAAACTGATTGGAGTTTTAAGGGTCTATTTGGAAAATTTGATAGAGCTTCTCTTCAAAGAGGTTATCAAGTTTATACTGAAGTGTGTGCTTCATGTCATTCGATGAAGTATTTAAGTTATAGAAATTTAGCTGAGCCAGGTGGGCCAGAATTCTCTGAAGCTCAAGCAAAAGCTATAGCAGCTTCATTTGATGTAACTGATGGCCCAAATTCTGATGGAGATATGTTTATAAGGCCAGGTAAATTATCTGACAAATTTGTAATGCCATATGACAATGTAAAAGCAGCTCAAGCTGCAAATGGTGGTGCTTACCCTCCAGACATGTCTGTTTTAGTTAAAGCTAGAGGTGGTGGTGTTGACTATATCTATTCCTTATTACAAGGATATGAAGAGGCTCCTAGCAACGTAACTTTAGATGATGGAGTTTATTATAACAAATATATGTATGGTAATAAAATTAGAATGGCTGCTCCATTGTCAGATGGATTAGTCGAGTACGGTGACGGAACAAATGCAACAGTAGAACAGATGTCAAAAGACGTAACGACCTTCTTAATGTGGTCTGCTGAACCTCATTTAGAAGCTCGACATCAAATGGGCTTTAAAGCGATAGTATATTTAATTATTCTTACTGTTTTAGTTTACTTTAGTATGAAAAAAATCTGGTCACGTGTTGAATCTGAAGTTTAGTACGTCTCCATCTTTCACAATATAATCTTTACCTTCTAATCTCATTTTTCCATTAGCTTTAGAATTTACCCATCCATCATTAGCTACGAAATCTTCATATGATATAGTTTCAGCTCTGATGAAACCTTTTTCAAAATCTGTATGGATTTCTCCTGCAGCTTTGGGAGCAGTACAATTTTTTTGTATAGTCCAAGCCCTTGTTTCTTCAGGTCCAGAAGTAAAATACGTATCAAGTTCTAAAATTTCATAGCCTTTTTGAATAAGCATACTTAGACCTGTATCTTTTAAACCAATCATGTCCATATAATTTTTTTTTTCATCTTCTGCCAATTCATTTATTTGGTTTTCAATATCCGCAGAAACAATAAGAGTGTTCTCTTTTCCAAATTTTTCAATAAAGTTTTTAGTATATTTATTTCCATCTCGTACGCTTTGTTCATCAACATTGCAAACATAAATCTTTGGTTTTATTGATAAAAGACCACTTTGGTTAAGTTGTTTTTTATCAAATTGAGATTTTAATATTGATATATCTTTATCATTATTAATACAGTCTAATGCGATCTCTAAAATCTTAAGCTGGTCTTCATCTATATTTTTTTTATTATTTTTCTCAAGTCTTTTTTGAATAGATTCTAGGTCAGCTAGCATCATCTCAGTTTCAATGATCTCAAGATCTCTTATGGGGTCAACATCAAGGTTAACATTTTGAATATCGTCTGAGTCAAAGCATCTGATCATATGAATAACTGCATCAACTTCTCTTATGTGGGACAGAAATTTATTACCTAATCCCTCACCTTTAGACGCTCCTTTCACAAGACCAGCTATATCAACGAACGAAATAGTTGTGTTTATTGTTTTTTTTGATTTTGAAACTTTTGATAATTTTCTCAATCTTTCATCAGGAACAGGTACAACTCCAACGTTGGGATCTATCGTACAAAATGGAAAATTTGCAGCTTGGGCTTTACTTGAGTTTGTAAGAGCGTTGAAGAGTGTAGATTTACCCACATTAGGCAAACCAACAATTCCACATTTAAAACTCATTATTTATTATTTACAGTACTAGAAAACAAATCTAATTTTTTGTCTATGAGTATTGAAATAGAATCTGTGATGTTATTTGTAATTTTTTCCAATCCAAGCATCTCATCCTCATCAAAATTTTGAAGAACAAAATCGCTTACTTCCATTTTATCTTTTGGTTTGCCAATTCCTATTCGCACTCTTGAATAATCTTTACCAATAAATTTATCAATTGATGCAATTCCGTTATGTCCTGCATCAGATCCACCAAATTTTGCTTTTATCTTTCCAAATTCTACATCTAGATCGTCATGAAAAACGATAACATCCTCAGCATCTATTTTGAAATATTCAATTAATTCCCTAATACAAATTCCAGAGTTATTCATAAATGTCAGGGGTTTAATAGCATAAACCTTTTGATCTCCAACATTACCAGTTGTAAGAAGTCCTTTAAATTTTGGTTTTTGTTTTGAAAGCCCAAATTTTTTATTTATTGAATCTATAATTTTGAAACCAATATTGTGCCTATTATTTTCACTGTCTGGGGTTGGATTACCTAATCCTACAAGTAGAAGCATAAAATATTAATATTGGAGGATAAAATTCAATTTTAATTAATTTATTTTTTTTCTTCAGCAGGTTTTTTATCTTCACCTTCTTTTTTATCACCATCAGCCGCCGGCTTATCTCCACCTTCAGCTGCCGCCGCTTCTGCTCCTTCAGCACCTTCTCCTTCAGCCGCCTCAGCCTCTGCAGGTTTTTCAGGTTCTTTCATAACAGTCGGAGCTGCTAGAGTTGCAATTACGAAATCTCTTCCTTGAATAGTAGGCGTAACATCACTATCAAGATTTATAGAAGAAATTTTAAAACTCTCTCCTATATCAACACCATCAAGATCTATTACAAGATTTTCAGGAATCTTTTCACTTGGACATTTAAGCTCAACTTTTCTTCTAACTATGTTTAAAACTCCGCCTCTTTTTAACCCAGGAGATTTTTCATGATTTAAAAATTTCACTGGTACTTCTATTGTGACTTTTATCCCTGCAACTATTCTTAAAAAGTCTACATGAATTGGTTCATCTGAAATAATGTCGTATTTTATTTCCCTTGGAAGAACTTTTTGAGGTTTTCCATCTACATTTAAAGTAATAATGCTTGATAAAAAATTTTCTTTTTCAATTAGTGATTTAAGTACTTTTTTAGATATATAAATCTTTTCGTTTTGAGCTTCACCACCATAAATAATTGCAGGTACATTACCGTTATTTCTAAGTGAATTAAGCTCACCTTTAGTTTTTGTGTTTCTGATGTTAGCGTCTAATGAATTCATAAAAAACAAGGCTTTTTAGCTCAAGTTCCTTAATAACTCAAGGTATTTATTTGAATAAATCTGAAACAGAGGTTGAATTTGATATTCTTTTAATAGCCTCACCCATAAGGCTAGAAATTGACAGAACCTCAATGTTTTTAGCACCTTTGACTCTATTCGAGTTATCAATTGTGTCAGTTATTACTAAATTTTTAATTACAGAATTTTTAATTTTTTTTACAGCTTCTCCACTAAGAACACCATGGGTAATGTAAACATAAACTTCTTTTGCACCTCGATCTTTAAGTGCTTTAGCTGCATTTACAATTGTACCACCTGAGTCGATTATATCGTCAACAATAATACAAGTTTTTCCTTTTACATCTCCAATAATATTCATTACTTGAGATTGACCTGGCTTTGGTCTTCTTTTATCTACGATAGCCAATCCAACATTCAAAATTTTTCCTAGTGCTCTGGCTCTCTCTGTTCCACCCACGTCTGGTGCTACACAAATTAGGTTTTTACTTTTTATCTTTTTTTTTGCATGTCTTGCGAAAATAGGTGTTGCGAACAAGTTGTCTACTGGAATATCAAAAAATCCTTGAATTTGACCTGCATGCAAATCAACAGTAACAACTCTATCTGCCCCCG
>CABYSJ010000004.1 GCA_902521615.1 uncultured Pelagibacteraceae bacterium
CACACATACTTAATGTAAATGTTGCAATAGAAAGAATTATTACCCATGAAGTTAAAATAGATTTTTTTTCTAATACTAAAATACAATGTAAAAGAGTGGTTAATGCAAGCCAGGGCATTAGAGAAACATTCTCAACTGGATCCCAAAACCAAAAACCTCCCCAGCCCAATTCGTAATAAGCCCAAATTGATCCAAGCAGTATTCCTAAAGTCAAAAAAATCCATGAAATTAAGATCCATTTTTTTATATGTGATGCCCAACTAGTAGAAATTATTTTTAAACTTGTTGCTGCCAAAACAGATGAAAAAATAATTGAAGAACCAACATAGCCAAAATATAAAATTGGTGGATGAATTGCTAAAGCAGGGTCTTGTAAAATTGGGTTTAATCCAAGACCTTCAGTAGGTATTGGAAAAATATAATTAAATGGATTTGATGTTTTGATTAGAAATAAAAAGAAACCAACAATTATTATTTGTTGAAAAACAAGAGTTAAAATTTTGTATTTTACTGGTTGATTTTTTGTTTGTATTAAAAATATGAAAATAAATAATGTTAAAACAAGTAACCATAATAATAAACTACCCTCATGATTCCCCCAGGTTCCACTTATTTTGTAAAATAATGGTTTAGTAGTGTGAGAATTATTAAATACTGTTACATTACTAAAATCTGAAATAACAAAAGAAAAGATCAAACACAAAAAACTTATGACAACAAAAAACAATTGCAAAAATGTAAATGATAATATTTTGTTATCTAATACGTTTGAATTATTAAAATTTTTATATGAAAAATAAAATAACGATAATCCAATAATTAATCCTAATATTAACGAATAATATCCAACAAGACTATAAATCAATTTATTTTTCCCCTAATGCTTCTTTTACTTCTGGTGGCATATAATTTTCATCATGCTTTGCTAAAATTTTTGTTGCAGAGAAGAAGTTTCTATCTTTTAAAAAACCTTCTGCAACAACACCTTTTTCCTCAGCAAATAAATTTGGTACTGCACCAGAATAAGTAACATTTATTTCATTTTTAAAGTCTGTTATTATAAAGTTAACTTCATTTGAACTTATGGAAATAGAATTTTTTTTAACCATACCTCCAACTCTTATTTTGCTTTTATCTATTTCAGTAAGTGATTTTATTTCAGAAGGCGATTGAAAATATACAACATTTTCCTCTAATGATTTTAAAATCAAAAATATTGTTAAAATTAAAGTAATTAAGATTATTATTATAAACAGAAATCTTAATTTAACTTTTCGACCATACATGGTTTAAAAGTTAATTATTTGTTACGTTTGCTAAAATTTCTTTATTAATTCTTTGTGATTTTGCAGAATTAGCTTGCTCAGTAGTAAGTAATCCAAATTTAGCAACAAATTTGTTTTGTTCTTTAACAAATTGCATTTTAGTTACCCAATATAAACCTAGGAAACTTAATAATGTAAAGCTAAAAGCAGATAACACATACACTGCATATCCATTCATAAAAAATAATTCATTTATCATAATCTATCTAAGCCTTTATTTTTAATTTTTATCAGTTCTGTATTATATTTCATTAAGAAAATTAACAATGAAAAAAGAGCAAATGCCGCAGTCATTATTAATAATGGGTAAAGCATTGATGAATGAATTGAGCTTTTTGACAAAATATTAATAGACGCAGGTTGATGGAGTGTATTCCACCAATCAACTGAGTACTTTATTATTGGAACATTTATAATTCCTAAAATAGTTATAAAAGTTGAGATCTTGTAGACTTTTTCTTCCTTATCATAAATTCTCCAAACAATTAAATACATTGCATAGAATAAAGCTAATATTAACATTGATGTAATTCTTGCATCCCAAGCCCACCATGTTCCCCAAGTTGGTTTTCCCCAAATTGATCCTGTAACTAAAGCAATAATATTAAAAACAAATCCTGAAGGAGCTAAACTTTTAGAGATTAAAAAAAAGTTTTTGTTTCTAAATACAAAACCACAAATAGATAACAAAGTTATAGAAGAAAATATTCCAAGTGAAATCCAAGCGGCAGGAACATGAACATACATAATCCTAACTGCATCACTTTGTTTATAATCTTCAGGCGATATAATTAATGCTTCAACTAAACCAACACTCAATACAACAATAAACAAAAATAAAACGTACTTAGGTGCTTTTGACGTAATTTTGAAAATTTTGTTAGGTTCAAAAAGTTTAAACATATTTTAATTTAGAATTTTTTTTGGTGATTTCTATTATGAAATAGTTTTCTGATCAAGAATGCAGAGGGGAGATAATAAGATTGAAATTAACGTTTAACACTCTTGACCAGAAGATACTAAATAAATAGCTAATTTGTATGGCCTAGATTTGAGCTAAATGTGGTTGAATGATGGTTGCCTTAATTAGAAAGCTTGAAATAACTAGAGCCTTTTTTTCCTGAAAAAATCTCTTCAATTAAAGGGTGTTTTATTGGCTCATCAGAGTCATCCATCAGCAAGTTTTGCTCAGAAACATAAGCTTCATAAGTTATCTCATCATTTTCTGCTAATAAGTGATAAAATGGTTGATCTTTTCTTGGTCTAACATTTTTTGGAATAGACTGATACCATTCTTCAGAATTATTAAACTCAAAATCAACATCATAAATCACACCTCTGAATTCAAAGTGTTTATGCTTTACAATGTCTCCAATTGAAAATTTAGCTTTTTGAACTGGCATAGATCTTAGTATGGGTATTTAGAAATAAAAATCAATGCTAAAAATATAAATGTTTTGTGATGTGGCAAATATGTTAATATCTTTTAAGTGAATAAATCTTTTTTAAAATTTGTTACTGATTTCGGTCCTTTAGCAATATTTTTTTTCTATTATTACAATAGTGGTAAAAATTTATCTGTAGCAATACCTCCACTAATAGTTGCAACTTTAGTTGCATTAGCAGTAGTTTGGTTTTTTGAAAAAAAAATTCCTCCAATGCCTTTGGTAAGTGGAATTTTAATTACTTTTTTTGGTGGATTAACAATCTACTTTAATGATCCTATATTTATCTACGTTAAACCAACTATAATTAACATTATGTTTGCTCTTGCGTTATTTTTTGGGAAATATTTTACCAATGAACCTATTCTTAAAAAAATTATGGGTAAATCTATTCCTCTAACTGATATTGGTTGGGAAATTCTTAATAAACGATGGATGTATTTTTTCTTTGGTCTTGCTTTATTAAATGAAATTGTTTGGAGAACTCAAACAGAAGAATTTTGGGTTAATTTTAAAGTATGGGGAATGCTTCCTATAACAATAATATTTACAGGGTTTCAGGTACCATTAATTAATAAACATAAAATTGATGCGTAGTAATTTAAAACTAGTAGTAAATAATCCGCATAATAAAATAGAAGAAAAACATTTTTTTGAAAAAGATGAGCTAAAAATTATATTAGACTTATATGCCAAGATGGTTTCTGAAGGTTCTTGGAAAGATTACGGTTTAAGTATTTCAAGTAAGCAAGTGGGGTTTAGTGTTTTTAGAAATGCTACTGAAAATGCCCTATATAAAATTTGCAAAAATTTTAGGCCTAAAAATAAAAATCTTAAATATTTGATTACTGATACAAGTGGTAAAATACTAAAAAATTCCTACGATCTTAAAGTTTTATTAAAAAATACCAACTGGAAGAAACTTCAAAAATAAATTTATCTTCTTTGCCCAAATAATCTTAACAACATTATAAATAAATTGATAAAATCAAGATATAAAGTTAAAGCGCCCATCACAGCTTTCTTGCCCATTAACTCTCCTGAATCTGAAGCGACATACATATTTTTGATTTTTTGAGTGTCATAAGCTGTTAAACCAACAAATATTAAAACACCTAAAATTGAAATCACAAAATACATCATAGAAGATTTCATAAAGATATTAACAATTGAAGCTATAATTATTCCAATTAGACCCATCATTAAAAAAGATCCAAACTTTGTAAGATCTCTTTTAGTTGTGTATCCATAAATACTCATCGCTCCAAATGTTGCAGATGTAATGAAGAAAACTCTAGTTACACTCATTCCAGTGTAAACTAATAATATTGAAGATAAAGATAGACCCATCAAAGCTGCAAAAACCCAAAACGTAGTTTGTGCTTTTGATGCACTCATCTTATTAATTCCAAAACTCATGTAAAAAACGATACCTAGAGGTGCTAACATTACAAGCCATTTAAGACCTGATAAATAAATTGCATTACCCATCTGCGTTAGACCAACGATTGAACCTGAATCATTAGTAACAACAGACATTTTAAATGTTAATAGTGCTACTATTCCAGTTAGCAATATACCTGTTGCCATGTAGTTATAAACTTTTAGCATGTAGGCTCTTAAGCCTTCATCCATTACAGCAGCCGATTGTTGTGCTGCTTTAGCTCTATTTAGTATTCCGTTTTTATCAAATTCCATAATAAGTAATATATATATTCTTTTACTAATTATTCAAGATACCTTAAAAGATTAACAAAATTTTAACTTAATATTTCTTATGAATTACAAAAATTTAGGTAATACCAATATTAAAGTGAGTACAATTTGTCTCGGTACTATGACTTGGGGAGAACAAAATACTGAACTTGAAGCATTTGAACAAATGGATTTTTCATTAGATCAAGGAGTAAACTTTTGGGACACCGCTGAATTATATGCAGTACCACCAAAAAAGGAAACCTACGGTGATACAGAAGAAATTATTGGGAACTGGTTTGAAAAAACAAAAAAAAGAGACAAAGTCATTCTTGCAACAAAAATTGCTGGTCCAGCAAGAGATTATTTAAGAAGTGGAGAAAATAGTTTTACAGGTCCAAACTTAGAATCTGCTTTA
Organism: uncultured Pelagibacteraceae bacterium; assembly: GCA_902521615.1. Classification (GTDB taxonomy): domain Bacteria; phylum Pseudomonadota; class Alphaproteobacteria; order Pelagibacterales; family Pelagibacteraceae; genus Pelagibacter. The sequence continues at coordinate 4,884 of CABYSJ010000004.1, forward strand.
AATGACAGTCTTAAAAGACTTAAAACTGATTATATAGATTTATATCAACTTCATTGGCCAGAAAGAAATGTAAATAATTTTGGAAGACTTGGTTATGTTCATAAGGAAAATGAATGGAATAAATTTGAAGATGTTCTTGGAGAGTTAAATAAATATATTGATCAGGGAAAAATAAGATACGTTGGTTTATCAAATGAGACTCCTTGGGGAGTTTTAAATTATCTTCAGTTATCGAAAGATAAAAAGTTGCCAAGAATGATGTCAATACAAAATCCTTATAGTTTATTAAATAGATCTTACGAAGTTGGACTAGCTGAAGTTTCTATAAGAGAAAACATTGGCTGCTTAGCTTACTCTCCACTTGCAAGTGGGTATTTAAGCGGAAAATATAGAAACAAGAATTTTCCCAAAGGATCAAGAATGGAGAGAGATTTCGATTTCTGGACAAGGTATAGAAAGCCAAATACTGAGGATGCCGTTGAACATTATTATAAAATTAGTGAAAAATTTGATCTAGATATGAGTCAGATGGCAATAAAATTTTGTGAAATCCAAGACTTTATGACTAGTGTAATAATTGGAGCAACTACAATGGAGCAGTTGAAAACAAATATAGAAAGTGTAAATGTAAACTTATCTGATGATATCATTAAAGAAATTAACCACGTACAAACAATTTATCCAAATCCATGTCCATAATTAAAAAAATTACAATATTGTTAGGAATATTTTTTATAAGTGGTGTTACTCAAGTTTCAGCGCAAGAAATTAAAAAAATTGGTAAATATAAAGATTGGGAGGCAATGGTCGTTATGGATGCTGACGGTAAAGTATGCTTTGCACAATCTTTACCTATTTTGCAAGCTCCAAAAACAAATAAAAGAGATGCAAAATTATTTGTAGCATTCAGACCAAACGACAATATAAAAAATGAAGTAAGTGTTACCCCGGGTTATGAATTCAACAAAAATAATTCTGTAACAGCTGCTTCAGGGAAGAATAAATTTAAATTTGATATTAAAGAACAGGGTTTTGCGTGGATTGCGGACAATAAAATCGAATTAAAAATGATCAAACAAATGAGAAAAGGATCTAGAATTATGATTACTGGATACAATCAACAAGGTTCTCAAACTATTGATCATTACTCATTATTAGGATTTACTAAAGCTTATAACGCTTCAAGAAAAGCTTGTAGTTAATTCAATGAAATCAAAAAAGAAAATTGTTCTAGCTTATTCTGGAGGGCTCGATACTTCTATAATTTTAAAATGGCTTCAAGAAAATTATGATGCAGATGTAATTTGTTATACAGCAGATGTTGGGCAAGAAATTGATAGAAAAAAAATTATAACTAACGCAAAAAAATTTGGTGTTAAAAATATAATTATTAAAGATTTAAAAGATATTTTTGTTAAGGATTATGTTTATCCCATGATCAGAGGACACGCGATCTATGAGGGTGTTTATTTATTAGGGACATCAATAGCAAGACCTCTCATTGCAAAAGATCAAATTAGAGTAGCTAAAAAATTTAAAGCCTATGCAGTTTCGCATGGAGCAACTGGTAAAGGCAATGACCAAGTTAGATTTGAATTAGGCTATCATTATTTTGGTCCCAAAATTAAAATCATAGCCCCGTGGAGAATTTGGAAATTAAAATCAAGAACAGACTTAATTAATTATGCAAAAAAACATGGCATAGCTATTCCTAAAGATAAAAAAGGTGCACCTCCTTTTTCAGTAGATGATAATTTATTTCATACATCAACTGAAGGTAAGGTTTTAGAAAATCCAAAAAATTCAGCACCAGAATTTATTTTCCAGCGAACAATTTCTCCAGAAAAGGCACCAAACAAATCATCGTTTATTACTATCAATTTTAAAAACGGTGATCCTTTTGGAATAAATGGAAAAAAAATGTCTCCGGCTAAATTATTAACAAAGCTCAATGACATCGCAGGTAAAAATGGAATTGGAAGAGTTGACTTAGTGGAGAATAGATTTTTAGGTATCAAATCTAGAGGTGTATATGAAACGCCCGGTGGAACTCTTTTAATCAATGCTCATCGAGCAATTGAGTCAGTTACTTTAGACAAAGAAACTATGCACAAAAAAGATCAGATAATGTCTAGATATGCAGAGTTAATTTACAATGGTTATTGGTACTCAAAAGAAAGATTTAAACTTCAAAAAATTGTAGATTTAAAAAGAAGCAAAGTTAATGGCTCAGTTAAACTTAAATTGTATAAAGGAAATATTACAATTCAATCAAGAGTTACTAATAGCAGCGCTTACTCGATGAAAAAAGTCTCATTTGAAGAAAATAAGTCATTTAATAAATCTAACGTTGAAAGATTTATCAATTTTCACAAAAAAAAGCTTCGTTCTTAGTATCGTTTAGGACAAATTAACATTTGTTTAAATCACTAAAAATTATATCCTTAGATCATGGAATCAATAAAGAATTGGATGAGAGATGCTGCAAATATTTTATTTGATGATAGTAAGAATGATCTACGCGCACTTCCTAAAACAGTTAGATTACAAATTCTTTTAGTTTTAAGTTTTATTTGGACTACTGTTTTTAGTTTATATGTTTTTTCTTACACAACTTTTGCATTTGGATGGGCTGGACTTTTTTTAGCTCATATAGGTTTAATATTTGCCGTCTATATGACTTTTAAACAATTCCATAGAGCAGAAGAGAAATCTGCAAGTGTTTTTCAAACAAAAAATTTTGATCCTTTTAAAATCATGGTCATAGTTTTTGTGATAGTATTTATTTTTGTATTTTCAAAAGGAATTGAAGTTTTGACAAGTCCAAACCCGAATTCTTATTCAATCCCTTATGATGGTCCCTTAAAATCTGCAATTGAAAAATGGTTACCTTTTAGTAAAGATAAATAATGGATAAGATAGCAAAAAACTTACAGTTAGCATTAATGGTTATTATCTTGATCAGTACTGTTATTGCTGTTGGGATTGAAATGAAAAACATGTTTTTAAATCAATCTGTTACATTAGCAGATTTGCTTTTAATGTTTCTTTATTTGGAGGTACTAGCAATGGTTAGGGTTTTTTGGAACCAACAATCTATTAGTATTACCCTTCCACTTCTTATTGCAATTACAGCGCTTGCACGATTTATTATTCTACAAGGCAAAGAAATGGATCCTACTGCACTTGTTTATGAAGCAGTAGCTATTTTGTTAATAGCTGGAGCCATTGTTGTTTTAAGGTTAAGACATAGTGACAAATTAGGTCTTAAGAAAAAAAAATCAAAATAATTTAAAATGATATTTGAAGCTTCAAGGGCTAAGGCCTTAAATCAATTAAATAATTTTGTTGAGAATAATCTTGGAGAATATTCAAAATTAAGGAATTTTGATTTTGGACCTGAAAAAAGATCTAATATATCTTGCTTATCACCATATATAACTCATGGAATAATTAATGAACAAGAAGTCATTCAGAAAGCTCTAAGTAAATTTTCTTTTTCAAAAAATGAAAAGTTTATTCAAGAAGTTCTATGGCGAACTTATTGGAAAGGTTGGTTAGAACTAAGACCAAGTGTTTGGGCTGATTATCTTATCGAATTAAATCAAATCAAAAATGAATTTAAAGATAATAGCGATTATATTGCAGCAATCGATGGAAAAACAAAAGTAGATTGCTTTAATGAGTGGGTGAAAGAGCTTAAAGAAAACAATTATTTGCATAATCACACAAGAATGTGGTTTGCTAGTATTTGGATTTTTACTTTAGAATTGCCTTGGCAATTAGGTGCAGAATTTTTTATGCAACATCTTTATGATGGAGATGCTGCATCAAATACTCTTGGGTGGCGATGGGTTGCGGGTGTTCAAACTCAAGGAAAACATTACCTTGCAAGTGAATGGAATATTAAAAAATTCACTAACAATAGATTTCAAAATATAAAATTAAATGAAAATGCTCCTCCAAAAGTATCTGAAAAATCTTATCAAATAATTAAACAGGATTTTAATAACCCACAAAAAATTGAGAATAAGAATCTTTTAATATTTGAAAATAATCTCTCGTTTGAAATCACTGACTTTAAGGAAAACAATTTTAAGAAATTTTACTTAGTTTCTAATAAAAATGAAAATAGAGCAATAAAACTCAGTGAAAAGTTAGTGAAATTTAAATCTCATTTAATAGAAGACCAAGAACAAAGATTAAAAAATCAATCTATTGATTGTCAAATTATAGATATAAGTGAATTAACAAATATTGAAAATTATTACGGTTTGTATCCAACAGTAGGTGAAAATTTAGATTTTTTAAATTCTAATAATTTAAAGATAAATTTTTTATATAGAAATCTTGATCAATTAGCTTGGCAATACTGTAATAAAGGTTTTTTTAATTTTAAAAATTATATTCCTAAAATAGTTTCAAGCTTTAATTAAAACCAACGAACCATTCCAATAATTCCAGCGGTTGCATAAAAAAATTGCAAAAATAAAATTCCTTTATGACCACCTCTATAGGCCCAAATTCCAATTAAAATGGCTGACAATAACAACAGGCAAAAACCAAAAAATTCTATCCCTATATTTAAAGCGACAAACAAAGAATATAATATTGCAGTTATAACCCCTGCCCATTCAAAGATTTTATTATTCATAAAAGTTTTTTAAAATTATTATAAAGGATTCTAGAATAGTTATTCATATCTTTCATGTTATCTTTTGCAGATTGATCAAACTTTTCTAATGCACCAATACCAAGCTGATCTTCCAAAGCTTTTTTGTATTCTGGTACACACCCCCACTCATTTACCGTTGTATCTTTTATTTCTATATGAAATTGAATTCCATAAGCATGATTTTGATATTTAAAAATTTGATATTTGGTGATTGGTGAAGAGGCTAATAAAGTTACATGTTTATTATTTTCAATACCCTGAACCTCATATGAATGCCATTGTAAACTTTTAATTGTATCAGGAAATTGTGAAAACAATTTATCTATATTTTTTTCACTAGAGAAATTTATATCCATAATACCAATTTCTGCTGGTTTAGATTTAACCACTTTTCCGCCCACTATTTCTCCTAAAAGCTGACAACCTAAACAAAAACCTAAATAAGGTTTTTTTAAATCTACAACAAATTCTTTAATTTTTTTCTTTTCTTCTATTAACCAAGGATATTCTTGTTCCATATGGGTATCCATTGGTCCTCCCATGCAAAACATTCCATCAAATTTACCTAAATAATTTGGTATTTTTTCACCTTCATCTAATTCAATAGTGGTAAGTTTAAATCCATCAGCCAACATTAAATCTTTAATGTAACCTGGGTCTTCTATTTTAATATGTTGTAATACTATTATATCCACTAATATTAGCTTAGCTTAGAACACTTCTTGGAACAATATTTTACTCTCTCCCAATTCAACTTCCATTTTTTTCGCCATGTAAATGGTCTTTTGCAAACTGGACATGTTTTAGTAGGTAAATTTTCCTTTTTCATCAAATTGTATTTTGTTTAATAAATTTATCGGCTTCTGATAAAATTAATTTTTTTCTTTCAGACTTCATTTTGTCAAATATCCTCACCATCATCGATAAACGAGGATTTTTTAAAAAAAATTTTCTATTTCGATCAATGAACCTCCAATAAAGACCATCCATAGTATTACACCACTCACCTTTTTTAAAATCCATCATTTTCATAAAATATGCAGATCCACAAATATAAGGTTTGGTCGCAAAAATTCCTCCATCGCTAAATAATCCCATTCCATAAACATTAGGAACCATTACCCAATCTGAAGAGTCTACGAACATTTCCATGAACCATTTGTAAACAATTGTTGGCTTAATTTCACAAAGGTTCATAATGTTTGATAAAATCATTAACCGTTCAATGTGATGTGACCAACCATGGTTAACTGCATTTTTAATTGCATAATCTAAAGGTGGAAGACCAGTGGTGGCATCATACCAAGAACTTTTCATTTTTCTATTTTGTTTAAAAAAATTTCCAGTTTCCATTTCTTGAGAATATGACTGATAAATTCCACGCATAAATTCTCGCCAACCAATCACCTGGCGGACGTAGCCCTCTAAAGAATTCATTCTAATTTTATTTTTCTTATGAAAGTCTAAAACTTTTTGGATAATAAATTCAGGAGTAATTAAACCTAAATTTATATAAGGACTCAATGCACTATGAAATAGAATATTATCTTTTTGATCAACTGCATCCTCATAATCACCAAATAAGTTTGATTTTTCTTTTATAAAAAAATTTAAAAGTTTAACAACATCTTCGTATTCTGTTGCAAACCAAAAATTATTTGTACTCCCTGGGTGATTTTTAAATTCCTTTTCAATAATAGGCTTTAATTTTTTTGTGTGACTGGTTTCATTTATTTTTGGAAATTTAGGAATTGAAATATTTTTAGGTAATTTATTTCTGTTATCTTCATCAAAGCTCCATTTGCCCCCGATTGGGTTACCATCTGAACCCATCAATATTCCAGATTTTTTTCTAACATCTTTGTAGAAAGTTGCCATAAAAGGTTTTTTTGATTTTGATAAATAGTTTTTAAATTCAGTTCTTGAATTTAAAAACATAGGAGTTTGAACAACATCCCAATGTATTTTTTCTTTTTTTAAAAATTGTGAAATTTTTTTTTCAAAAAATTTATCCTCTACTTCAAAACTTGAAATTTCTTTTACTTTTTTTTGTATAATTATTTTTTTTAATTTTTTTAAATAATCTTCATTAAATTCTTTATCTTCGATTTTAAAGTAATCTAATTTAAATTTGTTTTTTCTTAATCCGTCTGCATAAGAACGCATAGAAGATAAAAATAATAAAATTTTTTGTTTATGATGCTTTTCATAAGTGCATAAACCCTTATCTTCAGCCATAAAAAATAGGTGGTCTTTTTTGAAGCGGTCTAGGTATTTTATTGGAAATAATTGGTTACCAAGTATAAAAAATAACTTCATAGTTAAATATAACTAATAAAATTTTTTATGTCAGAAAAATATGTAATTTTTGGTGCGACAGGTTCTATTGGATCAAGTTTAGCGGAACAATTAAAAAAGTCTGGAAATGATATTCATTTAGTTGGAAGAAATGAAAGTGAACTTAGTTCTATCTCTGAAAAACTTGGATGCTCACATACCGTTGCAGATGTTTTAGAGGATGGGTTTATAGAAAAAGTTAAATCAGATATTTCTGAAATTAAAGGATTGGCTTATTGTGTCGGTTCAATTGATTTAAAACCATTAAGAATGGTAAATGAAAAAGACTTTCAGAAATGCATGAAACTTAATCTTTATTCTGCTGTAGAAGCTATTAAAGGATATCAGGAAAGTTTAAAAAAAAATAAAGGTTCAATAGTATTATTTTCGACTGTTGCTGCTCAAAGAGGTTTTACTAATCATGCAATCATAGCTTCAGCAAAAGCTGCTGTAGAAGGATTGACGGTTTCTCTTGCAGCAGAATTTGCTCCAAACATAAGAGTAAATTGTGTGGCACCAAGTTTAACAAAATCTAAAATAGCAGAACCAATGTTAAAAAATACTGCTATAGCTGAAGGTATTGCAAAAGCACATCCTCTTAAAAGATTAGGCGAAGGTAAAGACTCAGCTGCTCTTGCTAAATTCTTACTAACAGAAGATAGTTCTTGGGTTACAGGCCAAATAATTGCTGTAGATGGTGGTAGATCTAAACTTTCATAAAGTGGTCAAATATTTTATATCGATATTTTTCTTTTTAATATTTTCATCGAAAAGTTTTTCTGAAAATTTTACTTTTAAAAAATTGGCAGATTTAAACGAGCCATGGGGATCGTCTTTTATAAATAATGAAGAGCTTATTATCACTGAAAAAACTGGAAAAATAAAAATAGTAAATATTTTTTCTGAAGAAGTTTATGGAGTTGAACATAACTTAAATTATTTTGTTCACGGACAAGGAGGTTTATTAGATATTATTTACCAAGATAATTACTTATGGATTTCTTATTCAGAAAATAGAGGGGATTGGAAAACTAGTACATCAATTGCAAAAGCTAAATTAAATAAAAAAAATTTAAATTTCAAAAATATATTTCAAGCTGAACCACCAATAGAATCTGGTTATCATTTCGGTTCAAGACTAGCTATAAAAGACAATTATCTTTTTGCTTCTGCTGGTGAAAGAGGTGGTGGTATGATTGCTCAAGATCCGACAAATCATCCTGGAAGTATTATCAGAATTTATTTAGATGGTAGTATTCCAAAAGATAACCCTAAGTTTGAAGGTAAATCAAATTGGTTACCAGAAATTTATCAAATTGGTGTTCGTAATCCTCAAGGCTTAACCTATTCCTCTTTTGATGGAAAAATTTATGCAAGCAACCATGGTGCAAAAGGTGGTGATTGGTTTGGTGAAATAAAAAAAGGAGAAAATTATGGTTGGAAAATTTTAGGTTGGGGTGGAACAAATTATTCAGGCTCAAAGATTGGACCTAAATGGAAACCAGGTTTTACTAAGGCACTCCAATACTGGGTACCTTCAATAGCAGCAAGTGCTATAACTATTTATAAGGGAAAAGAATTTAGTGAATGGAATGGCGAAGCGCTCATTACTTCTTTAAAAGATAAATCAATGAGAAAATTAAACTTTAAAAATTCATCTAAGATTGAAGAAACAATTATTTTCAAAGATAAAATTGGAAGAATAAGAGATATACAAGTTCACCCAGTTAATGGAAAAATATATTTTCTTGCGGGAAACAGTTTATGGTTAATGGAGAAAAAAAAATAATATGAAAGAAAGACCTTATCATCATTTACCTGATGGCACTTTCAGAAATCCAAAAGGATCTCCAGTAATAATATCTAGATCAGGAAAATTTTCTTATAGAACTTTCAGTAAATTAAGAAAAAAAGTTGATTTATCTTATCCAAAAGAACATGTGATTGAAAAAGAAAAAGTATTAGCTGATTTAGAAAAATATAAAGATAATGATTATATTGCATGGATAGGTCACGCGACATATCTTATAAAATTAGGTGGAACTACAATTATAACAGATCCTGTATTTTCAAAGAATGCTGGACCACTAATCTTTGGTCCAAAAAGATTTACTGATCCTGCAATAAAATTAAATGAGATACCTAAAACGGATATATTTTTACTCACTCATAATCATTACGATCATCAGGACATGTCAACAATTAGAAATTTTCCTTTCAAGAGTGCAAAAGTATTAACACCTCTAAATCTTGGTAAATATTTTAAAGGATATAAAGATGTAAATGAAATGGATTGGTATGATCAAATAATTATAAATGAGGATTTGAAAATTTCTTTACTTCCTGCAGTTCATTGGTCAAAGAGAAGTTTAACGGACACTAATAAAACTTTGTGGGGTAATTTTTTAATAGAACATAAAAATAAAAAAATTTTATTTGCATGTGACACCGGATATGGGGTAGTCTACAAAGAACTAGGTGAAAAATATGGTCCTATAGATCTGACAATGATTAATATTGGGGCTTATAATTTCAAACCAATGTTTGATAAAACTATTTATCATACTACACCTGAAGAAGCCTTGAATGTTGCACAGGACCTAAAAAGTAAAAAAGTATTAGGAATGCATTGGGGAACATTTGTTTTGTCATTAGAGCCGATTATGGAACCCCCAATTAGATTTAAAGATAGTGCTGAAAAATATGGTTTTAGTAAAGAAGATGCTATTATTTTCAAAATTGGAGAAGTTAGTCCTTTAGATAAATTGTTATAGAGTTAAATACTTAATTGCAAAAAATATAGTTCCAATAGAAGCAATAGTAGAGACAAAAATTGCTTTAATTATATTTTCGGGACTTACATTATACGCTGCACATAAAACTATAGAAGTAACTCCGCAAGGCGCAACACTCACAAAGAAAGCACCTGGTATTTCAGCTGGCAATCCTGCATTAAAAAACACTAATCCAATTAACAATAAAATTATTGGGGAAATAACTAATTTTAAAACCGAAATAGATACGGATAATTTGTTAATTACATTTTTAGTATAAAATGAAAGAGTTATACCAATTGCAAACAATCCAACTGGAGAAACACATGCTGCAAGTTTAGACAAAGTGTATTCAATCGGTGTTTGATCAATATTAAAATTTAATAATAAAAATAATAGACCTATAATTATTGAAAGTATAAATGGGTTTAAAAATAAATTTTTAATAAAATTAAATAAATTTACATTTTTTTTTGTAGATAATTCGAGGAAAAAAGCAATTACAGATAATAAAATTATCCCATCCATTAATATGATACTTGCAACTTGTGTAATTACATTTTGTTGAAAATAAATTTCTGTTATTGGTAAGAGCAAAGTTACATGGTTTGATAATGCAACTGTTAAAGCCCAAATAATTGACTCTGGGATTGATCTTTTAAAATATTTTGAAGTAATTAAGTAGGCGATAATTCCACATATCGATTGCATAATTAAATAAGAGAAAATTTGTTTGAAATCTATTTGTCCAATTTCATTTTGTGCTATTAGCTTAATTATCAATGCTGGAACTGCAATATAGAACAAGAAAAGATTTAAAATTTTAGCATGACTAAGGTCTAAGACTTTCAACTTACCAAAAACAAACCCTAAAAAAGTAATAAATATAAATGGAGTTAGTCCTAAAAAAATTGTGAACATAAATTATTTGATTGTTATTCTATGCATTATTCTATTTCCTTTGAAAGGTGTTGCTTGATGAAGCATAGATCTATTATCCCATATAGCCAATTGATTTTTTTCCCAAGGCAATGAAAATTGAAACTTCTTCTTAATTTGATGGTTAAATAAAAATTTTTTTAACTTTTCATGATTTTTTATCTTTGAGCTAAAACCAACAAAATGTCCTGGACTGCAATAAATAGAATAATTTGTGCTGATTTTCCTAATTATTTTATGTGAAGATTTAAGTTCTTTAATATTTTTTCCTTTTTCTTTTACTCTTTCTTTTGTTGTAACCGAGATTGGACCCTCAGAGGAATATTTACCTTTAATATTTTTAAATTTTCTTTTTATTGAACTTGGTAATTCTTTATAAGCAAGATATTGAGAACAAAATTCTGTATTAGCTTTTCCTTTTTTTGGCACAAGTTTAGAAAGCAACATTGTAAATCTTGGTGGTTTTTTTGTATAAATCGAGTCTGTATGAAATTGTTCACCAAAACTTGGTCCTTTATCAGTTGATTTTCTTTGCACCACAGTAATTTGAGGAAATTTTTTATTTAAACCTTTTAGTCTTGGATAGTTGGCTAATTTTCCAAAATATTTCGCAAACTGAATATAAAATTTAGAAGTTAATTCTTGTTGTTTTAAATACAGCATTCCATATTTATTCAGTGCTTTCTTAATTTTTAAAATATCTTTATTTGAAATATCTTTTAAATTTACAATTATTTCAGCTCCAATATTTTTTTTATTTGGAATTATTTTTAACATTTTTTAAAAAAAATTTTTTTAAGTGATTAATCGTTTGTTTGGGACTTTCCTCTGGAATGAAATGATCTGAATTAATTTCTGCCCCATAAACTTTTTTATTTGTGTATTTTTGCCAAATTTTAACTGATTTAAATTGCGTTCCAACAACTCCCTTTTTACCCCACAAAACTTGTATAGGAATGTTTAATTTTTTTTTTCTGTCTTTTTTGTCATGCTCTAAATCTATAGTAGCCGCAGCCCTATAATCCTCGCAAGTTGCATGAATTCTTTTTTTTTGTTTAAAGGCTCTAAAATATTCATCTTCAACTTTTCCAATCGCACGTTTTGATGACCTATTAAAACGACTTTTTAACCATCTTTTAGGATCTGCCATTATCATTTTCTCTGGTAAAGGTGCGGGCTGTATTAAATAAAACCAATGAAAATATTCTTTTGCAAATTTCATATCTGTATGCTCGTACATATCTAGAGTTGGACAAATATCTAATACACTTAAAGCCATAATTTTATTTCTATAATCTCTTGCCATTCTGTGTGCAACTCTCCCACCTCTATCATGTCCTGCAACAAAAAATTTTTTAAAATTTAATTTACTCATCAATTGAACCATATCTTTAGCCATTTCTCTTTTAGAATAATTTTTATGATTAATTCCACCAGGTAAAACCAAACTGTCCCCGTATCCTCTAAGATCAGCAACTATTACTGTGAAATATTTACTAAGTTCAGGGGCAGTCTTGTGCCACATTACATGTGATTGTGGATATCCGTGAAGTAACAATAAAGGAGGACCATTACCTTTAAATCTACAAAATATTTTACCCTTGTTTACTTTAACAAATTTTTTTTTAAATTCCTTGAACATGACTAAACTATTTAATTATTTAATAGTTTGTTTTTGGCTTTTTCAAATTCCTCTTGAGAAATAATTCCTTTTTCTTTTAAATCATTCAATTTACTAAGTTCATCACTTAAATTGCTGCTTTGTTCATCAGAAGTCTCGCTTTTCTCCCTACCCTCGCTTTCAGCTTCCTCTTTCTCAGCTCTATTAGCTTCCTTAGATTTAAAACCGTTCATAATTGCCATTCCGCCTAAGTATAAAACATAAGCCATAATAGGAATAACCAATCCAAAAAAAATTATTTTTTCCATAATTTAATCTTCATCTTCTTCGCGCCAGTTTTTTTCATACATTAAATATGCAGCGTATATTACTGATACAGTACCTACAATCATACCATAATCAAAACCAGTTTGCTTGTCATGCAAATACCAACCTAGCTGAGTTGCCCCTATAGGTGGAACTGTAAGAAGCAAAAAAATTATACCAAATCTGTATGGTCGTTTAGGTTTTTTCATCCTAATAAATTAACAGATTACAGCTTATGGTTTAATTATTTAATTTGCGATCTTTTGAAACAGTCGATCGTATTTTTAAGCAAACAAGCAATAGTCATTGGACCTACACCGCCTGGAACTGGTGTAAGTGCTTTTGCATTTTTTGAAACTTCATCAAAATGAACATCACCAACTATACCGTTGTCAGTTTTATTTATACCAACATCAATAACAATAGCATCTTTTTTAACCCAATCTCCTCTAACAAGTTCGGGTATACCTACAGCTGCAACAATTATATCTGCCTCTAAACATTCAGCTTTTAAATCTTTAGTTTTTGAATGAGTTATAGTTACGGTGCAATTTTCTTTTAAAAGAAGTTGTGTCATTGGTTTACCATTTAAATTTGATCTACCCACAACCACAGCTTTTTTACCACTTAAATTAGGTTCAATTTTTTTTATCAACAAATAACATCCAAGCGGAGTACAAGGTATCGAACTTTCATAACCAGATGAAAGATTGCCTACATTCATTGGATGAAATCCATCCACGTCTTTTGAAGGATCAATAGCTTCTATAACCTTCTGCTTGTCAATATGCTTAGGTAAAGGAAGTTGAACTAAAATTCCCGAAACAGTTTCATCACTGTTTAATTCGTGAATTTTTTCTAGAACAGTCTTCTCTTCAACTGAGTCTGGGTATTTAATTACTTCAGATTTTAATCCTACTTCATTAGCTGACTTCTCTTTATTTCTTACATAAATCTGACTAGGTGTTAAATCACCAATCAGTATTACTGTTAAACCTGGTACTTTATTATGTTTTGATTTTAGCTCTGCAACTTCTTCCTTTAACTCTGCTCTTAATTCTGCCGCTGCTTTTTTTCCATCAATTAAAATCATATTTCTCTCTTAAAAAATCATTGGTGCGATGTACAGCTTCATACACATTTCGATAAACCAAATCAATAAAAGAAGGATGATTGGAGAAATATCTAGTGAACCTAAATTTGGCAAAAAACGTCTAATTTTATTCAGGAAAGGCTCAGTTAATTTGTAACTTAACTCTAAAATTGCATACACAAACCTATTTTGAGTATTAAGAACGTTAAATGCAATTAGCCAACTTACAATAACATTGGCGATTACAACATAAGAGTACAATTTTAAAATTTGTAAAACTAAATAAAAAATAGCTATCATTTTTTCTCAACGTAAATCGACTGACTTGGGAACGCAAATGAAGCACCATTTTTTTCAACAATTTCTTTGATCGCAATTGCTAATCTTTCTTTAACATTAAGCCAATTATTCCAACTTCCTGTTTTTGTAAAGCATCTTACATACATATCTATTGAACTATCAGAAAATTTATCAACTCTTACCGCAACACCAATTGAGGTATTATAATCTTCGCTTGAATTAATATGACTTTCGATTTCATCTCTAATTTTTTTTAACTGATCTACCGTAGTGTCATATTGAAGTGTAATAATCCAACTGATTAACCAATTTGAAGTTTCACTTACATTTACAACTGCGTTTTCGGCAAATTGAAAATTTGGAATAATAGCAAGAGATTTGTCAAACTTTCTAATTGTTGTTGATCTAAATCCAATCTTTTCTACTACACCTTCAATAATACCCTCGACAGCTATCCAGTCTCCAATTTTAAATCTCTTTTCAACTAAAACTAAAATTCCTGATATTAAATTTTTGAATAAATCTTGTGCCCCTAATGCTACAGCAACACCAAACAATCCAAGACCTGCAATAATTGGACCTATTTTAATTCCCCACAATTCTAAAACTGCTGCTAAACCTAAAATAAAAATTAAAATTTTTAGCGATTTAATTATCCAGCCAATAAGTTCTCTTGTTAGCAATTTGTCTAAACCGCTAAGTATATATGAGATTGGTTCTATGATTTGGTGAATTACCCAAAAAATTAAAATAGTGATCAACGTTCTATTAATTGTATCTACCACTTCTCTTCCTTCTAGCGAGAAAGTCATGTAGTAGCTTGCAATAAAAAATCCTAATACAATTGGTAAAAATCTTGCTGGACCTACAAGTGACTGAACAAAAGTATCATCTAATTTATTCGTTGTTCTTTTCGAAATAATTTCTAATTTTTTAATAACTAATTTGCTTATTAGACCTCTAAAAATTAAGAATAGTAAAAATATTCCAATACCAATTAAGATTTGAAAGATATCAACACCAAGAATTCCTTTATTCCATACTGATAAAAATATCTCTGAAAAATTATTAATTAATTCCATTTCTAAATTTTATATAACAAAAACTCTTCTTCTCCAGGGTTAAAAAGAAAAATCTTTTTCCATTTGATTTCGTTCAGTATTGACGAGGTTTTTTCGCCTATACACATTAAATTTGTATTCATCCATAAATTTTCAGTTTGGTAAATCTTTATGAAATTTAAGAAACTTGACGCACTATTTTGAGAGTAAACATAGACCATATCAGGCATATTTAATTTTAATTCATTAACAAATTTCTCATCAAATTTTTGATTATGATCTACTCTGTAATTAATAATTCTTTTTACCTTAAAACCTTCGCTTAATAACTGTTGATCTAAATCAACCGATATTATTTCACTACTAACGTAAAGTAATTCTTTATTTTTGGACTCATAACTTTGTATAATTAACTCCTTTAAGTTTGTAACATTTCCTCCAGCCGCAATTGTATTTTGAAAACCAACACTTCTTGCTTTGTTTTCTGTAGCGTTTCCAACACAAAAGCATTTAATATTTTTATCTAATTTTACTGTGTTTAAAAATTTTACTGCATTTGCACTAGTAAAAACAATTCCACCATATTCGGAAAAATTAATTTCCTCATAGTTAACTTTTTCAATTCTTATTAATGGAAGATGAGAAACTTGATGTCCTAATGATTGAAATTTCAATATCATTTCAGAACAATCTTCCAATGGTCTAGTTAATAAAATATGCATACTATCTTTTATATGAATTGTTTGATTTTGTTTTTAAAAGTAATCCAATCTCTTTACCAATTTCTTTAAATTCATTCAAATTACCAACCTTTTTTTCATAAAATCTTTTTTTGCCATCAAGAGAAAAAAGTTCAGCCTCCACAATAATCTTATCTCCATCAATCACTGAATGAGCGCCAATTGCTGTTTCACAATCTCCATCTAAAACTTTTAAAATATTTCTCTCAAGGTGAGCTCTTTTATGTGTTTCCTCATGATTTATTTTGTTTAAAATAGAAATTATCTCATTATCACTCTCCCTGCACTGAAGAGCAATTACGCCCTGTCCTACGCTAGGAATTATTTCTTCGGCTGAAAAAATTTCTGAGATTTCATTTTCAAATTTTAAAAATTTGATACCAGCATAAGACAAAATAATTGCATCATACATCCCTTCATTCAATTTTCTAATTCTAGTATCTACATTTCCTCTAATTAGTTTACAGTTCAAATCTTCTCTAATTTTTTTTATTTGAAATTCTCTTCTGTATGATGAGGTGCCAACAATTGACTTTTGATCTAAGTCTTTAAGTTTTTTTTTGTTCTTTGTAATTAAAATCTCTCTAGGGTCATTTCTTTCAAGGAAAGAGTCTGTTGTTAATCCTTTTGTTTCATTAGCAGGCATATCTTTCAGTGCATGGACTGCAATATCAATATTTTTTAACTGAAGTTCTTTTTCAATGTTACTAGAAAACAAACCTTTGCCACCAAGCTCAGATAATCTTATATCCTGTACTTCGTCACCTTTAGTTGTGATTGATTTAATTAAAATATCTTCATTACCAAGGTCGGTATTTTCAATAATCTTATCTTTAGCTTGTTGAGCATAAAGTAAGGCAAGCCTGCTACCCCTTGATCCAATTATTATTTTTTTTCTCATAAAAATTATTTCTTACTTGTATAAAGATTGTACAATTATTAAAAACTATTTGAATGAGCAAAAAACCCTTAATTCTTGGAATAGAGTCTAGTTGTGATGAGACAGCAGCTTCTTTAATAACTGAAAATGAAGAAGGATTCCCAGTAGTTTTATCCACCATTGTTTCTAGCCAAGTGGAGGTTCATAAGGAGTTTGGTGGTGTAGTTCCTGAACTAGCAGCACGTTCACACATTGAAAAAGTTGATTGGATTGTCAAAAAAGCTATTGATGAAAGTGGAAGAAAAATTGAAGAAATAGATGCAGTTGCTTCTACCGCTGGTCCTGGATTAATTGTTTGTTTATCAGTTGGGTTAAGTTTTGGTAAAGCTTTCGCAACAGCAATGAATAAACCTTTTATTGCTGTTAATCATCTAGAAGGACATGCTTTAAGTCCAAAACTAAACACAAATTTAAATTATCCATATTTACTTCTTTTAATTTCAGGTGGGCACTCACAATATTTAAGTGTTCAGAACCTTGGTAAATATAAAAGATTAGGAACAACTATTGATGATGCATTAGGTGAGGCGTTTGACAAAACGGCAAAGCTTTTAGGAATAGAATTTCCTGGAGGACCTCAAATAGAAATTTTAGCTAAAAAAGGTGATCCCGAAAAATATGATTTACCAAAACCAATTTTCAGCAAAGGAGGATGCAATCTTTCTTTTGCAGGTCTAAAAACTGCCGTGTTAAAGATAAGCAAAACAATTAAATCAGAACAAGATAAATATAATCTTGCAGCATCTTTTCAAAAAACAATTGAGGAAATTTTATATAAAAAAACTAAGATTGCCTTTACTGAATTTGAAAAAATAAATGAATTAAATGAAAAAATTTTTGTTGTTGCTGGAGGGGTAGCGGCAAATAAGAAAATTAGGTCTATGTTAATTAATCTATGTGAAGAAAATAATTATAAAAGTATTTTTCCACCTATAGAGTTTTGTGGAGATAATGCAGCAATGATTGCAATGGTAGGTTTAGAAAAATTTAAACTAAATCAATTTAATAATTTAGATTATCCAGCAAAACCTAGGTGGCCTTTAGATGAAGATGCAGCTTTTCTAAAAGGTGCTGGAGTTCAATTGAAATGAAATATTGGTTGATGAAATCTGAGCCAAATGTTTGGTCAATTGACCAACAAAAAAAAGCTGGGGTTAAAGGTGCACCTTGGGATGGTGTCAGAAATTATCAAGCTGCAAAAAATTTAAAAAGTATGAGTAAAGGAGATCTATGTTTTTTTTATCATTCAAACATAGGAAAAGAGATAGTTGGGATAGTAAAAGTTATTAAAGAATCTTATATAGATAAAACAGACAAAACAGGGAGATTTGTTGCCGTTACTGTTCAATTTAAGTCTGAATTTTCAAAGCCTATAACGCTCGAAAGTATTAAAAAAAATAAGGATTTAAGCCATTTAGCTCTAATAAAACAAAGTAGGCTTTCTGTAATGCCTGTTGATTATAAAAGCTGGAAAATTATAAATAACATGAGTAGAATTTAAAAAAAAAATTATCCTATGCCAAAAAAAAAGAAGAAGAAAAGCAAGGTAAGAAAAAAAAAGTCTAAAGTTAGAAAAAAAACCTCAAAGAAGGTGAAGAGAAGATCTAAAGTTAGAAAAAGATCCTCAAAAAAAGTAAAAAAAAGAATTAAAGCAAAAAAAGAAAACGGAAATACGCCTCCTGAGGTTGTTATTAAAACAAAACCAGAATGGATCAAAAGTAGCTTAGCAAATAAAAGTAAGTATCAACAAAAATATTCTCAATCTATAAAGAGTAATGATGAATTTTGGAGAAAAGAGGGAAAAAGAATTACTTGGATAAAACCATATAAAAAAATTAAGGATGTAAAATACAGTACAAAAGAGGTAAAGATTAAATGGTTTGAGGATGGAACTTTAAATGCTTCAGCAAATTGTATTGATAGACACTTAAAAGATAAAAAAGATAAAACGGCTATTATTTGGGTGGGTGATGATCCAAAAGATAATCAGAAAATTTCTTATAAACAACTTCACCAAAAAGTTTCTAAAGCTGCAAATGGTTTAAAAAAATTAGGAATTAAAAAAGGCGATCGAGTAACAATTTATTTAACTATGATACCAGAATTAGCAATTTTAATGCTGGCCTGTGTAAGAATTGGTGCAGTTCACTCTATTATTTTTGGTGGTTTTTCAGCAGACTCTATTTCGGGAAGAGTAAATGATTGTGAATCTGAATACATCATTACTGCAGATGAAGGAGTGCGAGGAGGAAAAACTATTCCACTGAAATATACAGTAGATGAAGCTTTAATGAGTTGCCCAAATGTTAAGAAATGTATAGTTGTAAAACGAACAGGTAACTACATCAACTGGGATCAAAATAGAGATGTTTGGTACCATGATATAATAAAAGACGTTCCTAATCATTGTGAACCTGAAGAAATGAATGCAGAGGATCCGTTATTTATTTTATATACTTCGGGTTCAACGGGAAAACCTAAAGGAGTTCTTCATACTACTGGTGGTTATATGGTTTATGCATCAATGACTCATCAATATATTTTCAATTACAAACCAAAAGATATTTATTGGTGTACAGCTGATATTGGCTGGGTAACTGGGCACAGTTATATTATTTATGGGCCACTTTCGAACGGTGCAACAACTATAATGTTTGAAGGAATTCCAAATTATCCTGATACTTCAAGATGGTGGCAAATAGTTGATAAATATAAGGTAAATACTTTTTATACTGCACCGACTGCAATTAGAGCATTAATGCGTGAGGGAGATAAACCAGTTAAAAAAACTTCAAGAAAATCCCTTAAACTTCTAGGAACGGTTGGAGAACCAATAAATCCAGAGGCCTGGATGTGGTATTATAAAACTGTAGGTAATTCTAAATGCCCAATTGTAGATACATGGTGGCAAACTGAAACAGGAGGTATAATGATTGCTCCTCAAACAGGTGCTATTCCTCTTAAACCTGGATCTGCAACAAAACCTTTCTATGGAATTAAGCCGGTGCTTGTAGATAAAAATGGTAAAGAAATAAAAGGAGCTGGTGAAGGAAGATTATGTATAGCTCAATCATGGCCAGGACAGATGAGAACAGTTTATGGTGATCATCAAAGATTTATTGATACATATTTTTCTCAATTTAATGGAAAGTATTTCACAGGTGATGGATGCCGAAGGGATAAAGATGGATATTACTGGATCACTGGTAGAGTAGATGATGTAATTATAGTTTCAGGACACAACCTAGGAACTGCTGAAATCGAAAGTGCATTTGTAGCTCATCCAAAAGTAGCTGAAGCCGCAGTAGTTGGTTATCCTCATGACATTAAAGGTAATGGTTTATATTGTTATGTAACCTTAAATGCAGGAGAAACAGAAACAGGAGAACTTGAAAGAGATCTAAAACTTTGGGTTAGAAAACAAATCGGACCTTTAGCAACTCCAGATCTTATTCATTTTACTCCAGGTCTTCCTAAGACGAGATCAGGAAAAATAATGAGAAGAATTCTAAGAAAGATTGCTGCTAATGAACATGGTCAATTAGGAGATACCACTACTTTAGCAGATCCGAGTGTTGTTGATAGTTTGGTCGATAATAGAAAAAATATTTAAAACTGAATTAAATCTTTAAACTCTTGTTTAACAACATCCCATTTTAAAATCATAGAATTTAAAACGATCTTTCGATCTAAAGTTTTTAATTCATCTGAAATTGGAGCCCATTTATATAAAGAGAGTGCACTAGGATTGAAAGGTAAGTCTTGATAATAACCATCCCAATTAATTTTCTCTAATCGTTCATCAAAACTTTTCCTAGCTTCATCGATAATATCTAGTGGCATCTTATTAGAAATTTCATCATCTAAAATTTTATTAAAAATTTCGTTTGCTTTATGAATATCCTGGTAATTGAAATTAACTTTCAAATATGAAAAAGCAAAAAAAGTTAAATCTTGTAATGCAACAGAGTAAATATTCCATTTAGCAAGATTTACTGATGACATAAATACATCATTTTCAAAATGAAGAACGTATCTTGTTCCCATTCTAGTTTTAAGATAATTATATAAAGTAACTTGAGTGGCCCATGCAGATTTAGTTTGAATAAACTGCTCTAATTCATCTAAAGTTTTTATTTTTTTCTTTGGAATAAACGCCTTAAACATGGCGAATAAATATGTTTTAAAATCCTCAAGTTTTATGTCTCTCCAAGTTAATTTGTATTTTCCCATGTAAATTTGTAAGTGCGCCAATTATATCTTAAAAAAGTAAGTAAATAAGTACCTAATATGATCAATTTTTAGGGTTTTCAAAGCTCTCATAATGGTTATGGTTTTAACCAGTTATAACTAAAAAGAGAGGTATAAATGTCAAATCAACAAAAACACTGGGAAAAAACCAGGGGATTGTTATTTATAACACTGGCAATCTGGTTTGTTTTCTCTATTGGCATCTTTCTCTTTGGAGCTGAAATGAACGAGGTCACAGGACCTTTCGGTTATCCATGGACATATTGGTTTACATGTCAGGGATCTCTTGGTGCTTTCGTAATCCTAATTTTCTGGTTTGCGAATAGACAAGAAAAAATCGATGAAGAGTTCGGCTTTAGCGAAAGAGAGGACGAATAATGAAAGGTAATTTCATAGATAATTTGCCAAAGGTTTATGGAATCTATACTGGAGGATTTATAGGTTTCATAATCATTATGGCAATTGCTGAACAGATGGGTATGACAGCTAAAGCAATTGGTATCGCTTTCGTTGCATTTACTGTATTCATCTATGCATTAATCGGTTGGCTATCAAGAACAGCCCAAGCAGATGCATATTACGTAGCTGGAAGGCAAGTACCAACAGTCTTCAACGGAATGGCGACTGCAGCAGACTGGATGTCTGGTGCTTCATTCGTTGCAATGGCGGGTGGTATTTACTTTAAAGGTTACGGCTATATGGCACTACTTGTAGGTTGGACTGGTGGTTACGTGCTTGTTGCATCTTTATTAGCACCATACCTAAGAAAATTTGGTTGTTATACAGTTCCAGATTTTATAGGTACTAGATACGGTGGTAATCTAGCAAGATTTAGCGCAGTTGTAGTTTTAACTGTTGCTTCATTTACTTATGTGACTGCACAAATTAACGCTACAGGTACTATTGCATCTGTTGCACTTGATATCCCATTCCAATACGCAGTTTATGTTGGACTAATAAGTATTTTATTATGTTCAATGTTAGGTGGTATGAGAGGGGTAACTTGGACACAGGTTGCACAATATATCGTACTGATTATAGCTTACCTACTTCCAGTTTTCTGGATCAGTAACAAAATGGGTGCGGGTTTCTTCCCTCACTTTATGTTAGCTGATGAGGTAGCTAGAATTGGTGAGTTAGAACAACAGTTTGGTTTTGTTAAAAACGCAGCTGCTGATCTAAAATCAGTACCTAAAGGCTTGGCAGGAATAACTAAAGCTCACTCTGCAGTGAACGCTACACCTTGGGCATTTATTTCATTAGCATTAGCAATGATGATGGGAACAGCTTCATTACCGCACGTGATGATGAGATATTTTACTACTCCAAGTGTAAAAGCAGCTAGAAAATCAGTAGGTTGGTCATTATTCTTTATCTTCCTACTTTATTCTTCTGCTCCAATGTTAGCTACATTATCTAAGTTATCATTGATCGACCCGAATTTACCAACAGGTATTATCGGTAAGACATTTGCAGAAGTGGAAGCGATAGATTGGTACCAAAACTGGAACCAAGCAAACCTAATGTTTATCAGCGACTTTAACGGAAATGGAACTCTTGAATTAAATGAGTTCTTCATGGGTGGTAAAGCTGTTGTATTAGCAACGCCAGAGATAGCTGGATTACCTTATGTAATTTCAGGTCTAGTTGCTGCAGGAGGTATGGCAGCTGCCATGTCTACTGCCGATGGTTTGATTCTAGCGATAGCAAACGCTATATCACATGATGTTTACTATAAGATCATTGATCCAAAAGCGGAAACTGCAAAACGACTACTTGTTGCAAGGGTATTACTTGTAATAATTGGTTTTGCTGGAGCAACTATTGCAGCAATGGAGATTCAAGGAATCTTAGGTTCGGTTATCTGGGCTTTTGATTTTGCGATGTCTGGATTGTTCTTCCCACTTGTACTTGGTGTATGGTGGAAGAGAGCTAATAGACAAGGTGCGATTGCTGGTATGCTAGGTGGTCTAATTGCCGGTGCGTGGTACTTAGTTTGGGTACGAACTGGTGGAAGTGGATTCCTAGGAATTACACAGTTAACATTTGGTATCTTCGGATCAGCTGTTAGTTTAGTTTTAATGGTAATAGTTAGTTTAATGACTGCAGAACCAGATAAAGCTACTCAAAAAATGGTTGATGATGTTCGTGTACCGAGTGGTAAATCAATTCTTGGTAAATCACACTAAATAATCTTTTAGAGGGGCGATTAATTTCGCCCCTTTTATTTCAATACATTTTCCAATATAAATTTTAAATGTCGGCAAATTTCCATCCCTTAATATATTTTATCGATTATTTACTTGGGATCATCATGTGGACACTTATTGGAAGAGTAGCGATGAATATTTTCCAAAGAGAAGACTCTCAATTTTTTTTTATGAGAGTATTTGTTAAATATACTAATCCTTTAATAAAATTGTTTAAACCTATTACACCCTCATTTATCATTGGGCCATTGGTGCCTTTATATGTTGCTTGGTTTTTCTACATGATTAGATTTTATCTAATGCCTTGGATCTTAGGCTATTCAGTAATGGGAATGTTGTCATTTCCTTTAGAGAGTGAAATTTCTAGACAAATTTATCAATTTTTTAATTCATTTTAATTTTTAAAATTGATACTAGTTAATCTAGTAATCAATGAAAAATATACAAATTTCACCATCAATTTTATCAGCTGACTTTAGTCAATTAGGTTCAGAAATTAAAAGACTCGAAGAAGCTGGAGCTGATATGATTCATGTAGATGTAATGGATGGTCATTTTGTTCCTAATTTAACAATTGGGCCACCTGTAATTAAAGCTCTTCGAAAACATTGTTCATTAAAATTTGATGTTCATTTAATGATATCACCAGTACACAAATACATTGAAGCTTACGCTGATGCTGGAGCAGATATAATTACTATTCACCCCGAAGCAACTGATGATTTGGAAAATTCAATTAAAAAAATAAAAGAAAAAAATAAAAAAGTTGGAGTTTCACTTAATCCCGAAACTAAAATTAATTTAATTTTAGATTTATTAGATCAAATAGATTTGGTTTTAATTATGAGTGTAAATCCTGGGTTTGGGGGGCAAAAATTTATGCCAGAAGTTTTAGATAAAATTAAAGAACTAAAAAAAATAAGAGGGCAAAAAAAATTAGATTTTGATATAGAAGTTGATGGTGGAATAAATTTTGATAACTGCAAAAGTGCAATTGATGCTGGTGCAAACATTCTTGTTTCTGGTACTACTGTGTTCAAAAGTAATGATGGAGATATAAAGAAAAATATTAATTTATTAAAATTAAAATAAGTTAATGATTAATACAAATTCCTTAGGCATTTTAGGTCAATTTTATTTTAATATAAAAAAAAGTTTTAAATCAATTTATCAAAATTCAAATTTTTACGAAAAAAAAATATCGAAAACTTTTGACAATAGTTTTGAATATAAACCAAGTCCTCATTTACTTTCATCTATAATTAAGTATCAAAATAAAAAATATAAAATTGAAGATTTTGCTATTGAGTCAATTTGGCAAAATAATTTGAGCTCAAAAGATTATGAAAGATTAAATAATTTTTTTTGGTTTTTTAGCTTAGATTTAAAATCCTCTAAAAAAACTACACAGACTGTTATCAAAAATTGGATTTCAAATAATTCAAAATATCAAAAAAAAAGTTGGGAGTTTGATTTAACTGCAAAAAGAATTATTTCATGGCTATCAAATCATCAACTTACTTATGAAGATAGTGATCAAGAATACAGATCCAATTTTGATCACATGATCCAAAAACAAACTAACCATTTATTAAATGAAATGAAAAACCCAACCAAAATAGAAAATAAGATGATTGGGTGTGCTTCAATAATTTTAACTGGATTGGCTTACAAAAATGAAAAACAATATCTTAATAATGGATTAAGTTTATTAAAAAATATTATTAAATCTTCAATCGATAATCAAGGTTTTACAAAATCAAGAAATATCAGGCAGTTAATATTTTATTTAAAATATTTTATAATAATTAGAGAATGGTTTAAAGAATCTCAGAGTTCAATTCCTGAATATATTGATGAGACCATTTATTATTTAGGATCAAGTTATGCTTTCATTTGGCAAAATATAAAGCAAGATATTTTTTTTAATGGTAATTATTCCTCTGAGAATAAAGCATTTGATCGATATTTAAAAAGGTTTGGTTATACTTTCAAAAACCAAATTAATGAACTTGGTGGATATGCAATTCTTAAAAATAAAAAAATAATTCTTGCTGCTGATATAGGTTCTAGTCCTAACAAAAATTTTTCCAACGATTACCAAGCAGGTGCCTTATCATTCGAAATATTTTCAAATGATAAAAAATTAATTTCAAATGCTGGTTATTACCCAGATGGAGATAATAAATTTAATAAATTATCAAGAAGCACCTCTCTTCATTGTGCTTTAACCATTGAGGATTATTCTTCTTGTAATTTTGTTAAGCATCAAAAAAATCTGATTGTTGATAAAGGACTGAAAGTATCAAAAAAAAATGTAGTTTTTGAGAATAATTATTGGAAAATATCAGGTACACATGATGGATTTTTAATTAAATTTGGAATCATTTACGAGAGAAAAATTGAGTTCTACCCAGAACAAATGAAATTTATCGGCTATGATAAATTATTTAGAAAAAGTTCCAATAAAGAAATTAAATTTGATATTAGATTTCATCTTGATCCAAACTCAAAAGTAATGAAAACACAAGATAACAAATCTATACTAATTGAATTAGATGAGGAAGGTTGGAAATTTAGTTGTGATAACTTTGATATTAATATTGATAATGGTTTATATTTCGGTAATAAAAATTCATATAAAGAAAACCAAAATATTTTTATCTCAGGTATGAATAATGAAAAAGAACAATTAATAAAGTGGGAGATAAATAGATTATAATGAAGAAAAAAATCAAAACAGCTCTCATATCTGTATCTAATAAAAATAACTTAAAACCATTATTAAATATTTTAAAAAAGAACAAAATTAAAATAATTAGCTCGGGTGGTACTTATAAAGAAATTAAAAGATTAAAATTTAATTGTTTAGAAGTATCTGATTTTACTAATTCCCCTGAGATTTTAGAAGGTAGAGTAAAAACTCTTCACCCAAAAATCCATGCAGGAATTTTAAATAAAAGAGAAAAAAAATCTCACTTAAAAGATCTTAAAGAAAATAATTTTGAAAATATTGATTTAGTCATAGTCAATTTTTATCCATTTGAGAACACTCTTAAAAAAACAAATAATCATCAAAAAATTATAGAAAATATAGATGTAGGTGGTCCTACTATGGTTAGATCTGCTGCAAAAAACTATAATGATGTAGCTGTAATAACTTCTTCAGATCAGTACGAGGAATTAATTCAAGAACTAAAAAAATTCAAGGGATCTACTTCTTTAAATTTTAGGGAAAAACTATCAAGAATGGCGTTTGCTGAGACGGCTTATTATGACTCTGTAATTTCAAATTATTTTAACAAAAAAACAAATACTATTTTCCCTAGAAAAAAAATTTTTCATGGAAATCTAATAGAACAACTTAGATACGGCGAAAATCCTCACCAACTAAGTGCAATTTATTCAAGTAATTCAAATATGAATTTAAAACAAATTCATGGAAAACAGCTTAGTTATAACAATTATAATGACATATTTAGCGCTCTAACTATTTCAAGATCTTTACCAAAGAGCAGAGGAACGGTCATAGTTAAGCATGCAAACCCGTGTGGAGTTTCTGTTAAAAATAATCATTTAGAAAGCTATAAATCTGCCCTTTCTTGTGATCCTATAAGTGCTTTTGGTGGAATAGTTTCTTGTAATTTTAAAATTACAAGAAATTTAGCTATTGAATTAAATAAATTATTTTTAGAAGTGATAATTGCAAATGGTTTCGATAGCAATGCAATCAAAATATTAAAAGCTAAAAAAAACTTAAGATTAATTGATGGAACAAATTATACATCAGAAGAGCTTCTTAAATTTGTATCATTCAACCAAGATATAATGATACAATCAGAGGACTTAAGTTTATTTTCAAGCAAAAATTTTAAAATCGTCTCAAAAAGAAAACCAACATCAAAACAGCTTAAAGATCTAATTTTTGCTTTTAATGTGTGCAGATATGTTAAATCAAATGCAATAGTATTAGCATCTAACGAAACGACTGTTGGTATTGGCTCAGGTCAACCAAGTAGATTGGATAGTTGTCAAATAGCAATAAATAAGATGAAAAAATTTAATCTTCAGAATGATAATTTGGTTGCTGCCTCGGATGCATTTTTTCCTTTTGTGGATGGTATTGAAAAATTAGTCCAATCAGGTGTTAGAGCAGTAATTCAACCATCTGGATCAATAAGAGATAAAGAAATAATTAACTTTGCAAATGAAACTGATACTGTGCTTCTTTTTTCAAAGACAAGACACTTTAGACACTAGATATTTGATCTATTTTTGCAGCAAGAATAAAATCACTCTCTGCTAGACCTTTAATTGCATGCGTAAATATTTTAATTCTTGCATAACCCCATCCAAACCATAAATCAGGATGGTGACCTTCAGCTTCAGCTAATTCTCCAACTTTATTTACAAACTCTTGACTTTCCAAAAAATTATCAAATTTAAAGTTTTTAATTAAATGAAAGCCATCAATCTTATCTTCTAAAACTTCCCAGCCATCAACCTTTTTTAAATATATATGAATTTCCTCTACGCTAAAAGGTGGAATATTTCCTTCACAAGGTACACATTTTTTGTTTACTAAATCACTCATAAAAAAACTAATTTGTGGAGCGGGCAAAGGGGGTCGAACCCTCGACCTTCTCGTTGGCAACGAGACGCTCTACCACTGAGCTATACCCGCTTGTTCTATAATTATTTAAAGTAGAAGCTTTTTGAAAATTAAGCAAGAGGCATTTTTATAAAATTTAAGATAAGATTATAAACTTTATTAATGAAAAATATAACAAAACAAAAATTAAAACACGGAATTTTATCTTATTATACAAACGACAAATATATTGGAAAAAGTTTATCAGAATACGGAGAATGGTCCGAAGCAGAGGTTGATTTACTAAAACAATTATTACCAGAAAATGGAAATATAATTGAAATTGGATCTAACATAGGAACACACACAATTCCATTGGCAAAACACTTATTAAATGGTGGCTTGGTATATGCTATAGAGCCGCAATCTCAAAATTTCAAACTTCTATCAAATAACATTAAAGATAATAAATTAAATAATATAAAAATTTTTAAAACAGCAATATCATCAAAAGAAGGTAATGCATTCATTAATATTTTTGATGAAAATATAGTGAATAACTATGGTGATGCAAAAATTTTTAATAATAATTTTAAAAATTCTGAATGTGTAACAGTAACAACTTTAGACCAGTTTTATTACAAAAATCTAGATAAAAAAAAATTCATAAAATTAATAAAATGTGACGCACAAGGTCAAGAACTCAATATTATCATGGGTTCAAGAAAAATTATAGATCTGTTCAAACCATTTCTTTATTTAGAAAATGATGACATCAATACTTCAAAAGATTTAATAGAAAAAATAAAAAACATGGGATATATAATGTTTTGGCATCTGTCACCATTATATAATTCGAATAATTTTTTGAAAAATACAAAGAACATTTTTCCTAAAATGATTTCTTGCAATATGTTATGCATTCATCAAAATACAAAAATTACACTTAATAAAATTTGGAAAAAATTTGAAATCGTAGATAGCAACTATCACCCTTTTAAAAGATAATTTTAAATTCTAGTTATTTTTTGTAATTAAGATCTTTTAAATCTTGTTCAAAAATATTTTCAATTTTTACTCTATAATTATCATCTAAAATATTTTTCCAATTATTCTTTGGTCCAAGATTAAAAAAAGGTATTTTTTTATTTTTATCTTCTCTGTCAGTTACTGCTTCGGAAAAACCGTGTTCAATTTCATTTTTTTTTAAGGCTTCAAAAGTAGTGTATCTTAAAGTTTTTTTAATTTTATTTTTATCAATACGTTGAGTGCTATTAGTAATTTTACTAACAAATTTTATTATATCTAGAAAAACCATATATGTAGAATTAAGTAAGTCTTCATACTTAATTAACTTTATTGGAATTTTTTTTTGAATCTTCCAAGACTTATAATTAGTACTCCAAGAACTTATAAATTGAAAATCACTATAACCTAACTCTTCAAATTTTTGAATATTATAAATATAGTTCTTTTCATTAGTCATCCATCTAAAAGCCTGGTCATCGTTTAATTGATAATGATTTTTGAGAGAGGATATTACATTTCTAGGATCTCTTACTACATAAATACATCCAATAGAGTTTGAATTATTTGTAAAATCATTATTATTTAATTTTCCAAAGGCGTTATGAGTTTTAAAAAATTTTAACTTTTTATCAAGATTAGCTTTTTCTTGTGCTGCTATCCAATACTTACAAGAGTCTCCTGGGATTTTTTTATTGAATTTAAAATCTTTTAAGTATCTATTTGTTGGAAACTGGTCAATTTTTTTTAATAAGGTTTGATCAAATTTACCATCTTTAGAATAATAATATGTACTTAATAACGCACGTAACCATGTATTTCCACTTTTAGGGTATGAAGCTATCCAAATTATCATTGCTAACACTATAGAAGATTAATAAATTATTTGTTAATAATTATTAATGAAAAATCTTCCATTAAAAATACCTGTCTTTCCATTAAGTAATTTTATAATATTTCCAAGAACTACTGTGCCATTAAATATTTTTGAGCCTCGCTATATCGATATGATTAATGACAGTTTAAAATCAAATAAAATAATTGGAATGATACAGCCCAAAAATTTAAAAGAGAAAAACATAACCCCAGAGCTCTATAAAATTGGGTGCATAGGAAAAATTACTAGTTTTAGAGAAACAAATGATGGTCGTTATTTAATAGAATTAAGAGGTATAACTAGATTTGAAAACATTAGTGAAATTAAAAGTGACAAAAAATATAGAATTCTTAATGTAAGTTACGAAAAGTTTTTTGAGGACCTTGATGAAAGAGAAGAGGACTTAAAATTTTCAGATCTAGAGCTAATTTTTAAAGATCTAAAATCATTATTTGAAAAAAAAGGATTTATTATCAATTGGAAAGGTTTAGAAAAACAAAATTTAAATGAAACTATAAATGCACTTGCGATGGCATCACCCTTTTCACTAGAGGAAAAACAAATATTATTAGAAACTAAAAATATTGAACTTAGAAAAAATAAAATAGCAGAGATACTTAGTACGTACTCTCACGATATTTACGAAAATAATACATTACAATAATTTAAATTATAAATCCCCTATCTGCTAGTTTGGTAAATACTTTATTGATTGAATTATTTTTACCGAAAACTTTTACAGATTTACTTAAAATAGTATTATTGAATTTTCTCTCTAAATTAAAAAATTCATGAATAAAATCAATACCGTTAGAAAAAATAAAATTTCTATGTTTAATTTTTTTTTCAAACTCAAAATTTACAGAGCTATCTAAAGGCAGTCCTAAATTAACTCTCTTTTTAATAATTTCTAAAAGTAATTTAATATCTCTTATGGTCATATTAAATCCCTGCCCAGCTAACGGATGAACCCTATGCAGAAGATCACCAAATGCTAGAATATTGTTATAATAATATGATCTTAAATTTAATGATTTTAATTCAAAAGATTTAATTTTATTAATTTTATTAATTTTATACTTAAAATTATATTTATTAATAAAGCCCAGAATATTATCGGTTTTACTATTTTCGAAATTATGTAAAGAACAGACTAATGATGTTTCATAATCTGAAACAGGTAAAAAAGCTATGGGTCCCCATTTAGTAAAAATTTGTGTTGCTGTATTATTTTTAATTTTTGAGTGCTTTATAATCGTTGTGTAGGCAAAACTATTATATTTTTTAATTACTCTATTATTAAAATACTTTTTTGTAATATGATTTTGTGAATCTGTATTGATAACAAGATTATATTTTTCTTGAAAATTAATATTTTTTTTTATGTTAATTTTTTTAAAATATTTATTTCTTAATAAACTTTTTTGCAAAATATCAAAAAGTTGAAAATTTTTTACTATAGAAAAAAGTTCATTTTTATGATTTTCAAAGCAAAGTATTTTTTCTTTTTCTAAATTTTCAGTAAAAATTTCAATTTTATTTAATTTCCAAATAATTTTTTTAATATTTATTATATTATCATTGAAAAAATCAGCATTGCTTTTGGAAATCCCTATAGTTCTGGATTTATCAGGTTTATCAATTTTATTTGTTAATAAAAGATCAACGTAAATTTTTTGATTAACTAAAGCTTTTGCTATGGTTAAACTCGATATACCGTTACCTAATATACAAACTCTCATATTATTTTTAATTTTAACAATAAAAATTAGATGATACAAAGTAGTTAAATTGATTCATATATGGATATTAAAAAAACTGCGAATTTATTAATAAATTTTACCATTAAGAGATTAGCAGAGATTTTTGGTTTATTTATATTTTTGTCAGGATCTTTGCTACTTATTGCACTATTAACTTACTCTCCTGATGATCCAAATTTTATATTTCCTGAAAATATTAAAATTCAAAATTTATTAGGCTTTCGAGGGAGTTTTGTTTCTGACTTATTTTTTCAGTCTATTGGACTGATTTCTTATTTGATAGCTTTAACATTTTTAATAACTGGTATTAATATATTTAGATTGAAGGAATTTTTTTTAATAATAGAAAATACTTTTTTTTCTATACTTTATTGCTTATTTGGAACGTTATTTTTAAGTTACTACTATCAAGACGCCTTTACACTCTATATCAATGGTAATGGTGGTTTTGTTGGAAATTATTTTAATCAAACTTTTTTTAGATCTATGATTCAAATTAATGAAAATATTTTTTTTTATTTGTTAATTATTTTTACCCTAATTCTTTTTTTAATAAGTATTAATTTTAAATTATTAGGTTTTTTAAATTTTATTAAAAAAATTCTTCGAATTTTTAATAAGAAAAGAGAAAAAAACTATACTGATAAAAGTGAAGTAATCAGTGAATATATCCCTCAAGAAGAAATAAAAAATCTTATTCAAGAGGATTTGCCCTTCATAAAGGCTGAGAATAAAAGCAAAAATACAACTAAATTTAAATTACCAGATTTAGATTTATTGAAAATTCCTTCTAAAAATGAAAGAGAAAATTTTGAAAAAAGTGAAACACAAGATACTAAATTTTTAGAAAGAATTCTCTTAGATTTTGGTGTTAATGGTAATATCAAGAAAGTAAGCCACGGACCTGTAGTAACTTTGAACGAGTTTGAGCCAGCAGCAGGTGTCAAGGTTTCAAAAATAATTAATTTATCTGATGACATTGCAAGAAATACAAGTTCAGAATCTGCAAGAATAGCTACAATACCAGGGAGCAACACTGTTGGTATTGAGCTGCCAAATAATGTTAGAGAAAATGTTTATTTAAGCGAAATTTTAAATAATTCTGATTTTAAAAAAAGAGACATTAAATTACCAATCGCATTGGGGAAAAGTATTTCTGGTAAACCTATAGTTGGGGACTTATCATCAATGCCCCATTTACTTATTGCTGGCACAACAGGGTCAGGTAAATCTGTCTGTATCAATACCATTATTTTGTCTCTTCTCTATCGACATACTCCAGAAAAATGTAAATTTATTTTAATAGATCCAAAAATGCTTGAGCTTTCAACATATGAAGGAATTCCACATTTATTATGCCCTGTAATAACAGAAGCTAAGAAAGCTGCGTCTGTTCTTGGTTGGGTGGTTAAGGAAATGGAGAGCAGATATAGACTTATGACTAAAGAAGGAGTGAGAAACATTGATAGCTATAATACAAAACACAAACTTCCAATGCCCTATATAGTAGTCGTTGTTGATGAAATGTCAGATTTGATGTTGGTAGCAGGTAAAGAAATTGAGAACTATATCCAAAAATTATCACAAATGGCTAGAGCAGCAGGGATACACATCATTATGGCCACCCAAAGACCTAGTGTTGATGTAATTACTGGAACAATTAAAGCAAATTTTCCAACAAGAATATCATTTCAAGTTACTTCAAAAATAGATAGTAGAACAATTTTAGGTGAGCAAGGAGCGGAGCAATTATTAGGGAAAGGAGATATGCTTTATATGTCTTCTGCTAATCGTATAGTACGAATTCATGCTCCCTTCGTATCAGACGGTGAAATTGAACTAATAAATAATTTTTTAAGATCACAGGCTGAGCCTGAATATGTTGAAGAAATTTTAAATTTTGCCGATGAAAAAGAGATGGGTGATAACCAAAATCTAAGTGATAAAGATGAACTATACCAACAGGCTTTAGAAATTATAAGATCAGAGGGAAAAGCTTCTACTTCTTTTTTACAAAGGAAGCTCCAAATTGGTTACAACAGAGCTGCAAGAATTATTGATATGATGGAGTCTGATGGAATTGTAAGTAAAGCTAATCATGTTGGTAAAAGAGACGTTCTCTGATGTTAAGGTTTTTTTTAGTAATAGTTTTCTTTTTTTTAACGCTTAATTCAAATGCTGATGTTAAAAGAAAAATTATTCAAAATCTTAAAAATACAAAAAATTTAGATTTTAAATTTGAACAAAACATTAATGGTAAAATAGAGAATGGTAATTGTACGATAGAATATCCAAAAAAAATATTTTGTGAATATGCAAGAAGTAACAATAAAATTTTGGTTTCGAATGGAAAATCTTTAGTTATCAAAACTATTTCGAGCTATTATCGGTATCCTATAGAAAAAACTCCTTTAAATATTATTTTAGATAAAAATATTATAATCAATAAAATTGAGTCCTTAAAAGAAAGAATAATCGACAATAATCTAATTAATTTTACAATTTTAGAAAATAATAACGAGATAAATATATTTTTTGACAAACAAACGTATGATTTAATTGGTTGGCAAAACATAGATATGTATCAAAATTTTAATATTACCTTACTTTCATCTATAAGAAAAAATAGGGTGTTGTCTAAGAACTTATTTAATATTCCTGCTCAAAATTAAATATTTAATGTTTCGGTTTTAAATATTTTCATCCCTCTTGAAATATAATTACTTAAAGCATTTTTATGATCTAAAGAACAAGTATGTACCCAAACACGTTTAGTGTTGTTTGAAAAAGATTTTTTAATAGCTTCTGACAATAAATAGGATCCTAATTTTTTATTTTGATATTTTTCCAAAATTCCAAAATACGCGATTTCTGTTTCATTATTTTCTGGATGAAAAATTAATTCAAAAAATCCTACTAAATCATCTTTATATTTAAAAACGAATGAACTAACATTTTTAGAAGAAACATAATTAATCCATTTTTCTTCTGACCAAGAAAGTCTATCTATCCACCTGTGTTTTTTACCAATAATTTTATAAAAAAATTTATTTAGTTGAAAATTAATTGGATTAATTAAACTTAAAGAATAATCTTCAGATGGCTTGTTTCCCTCGATTAGATCTTGAGGTGAATTAATTTCTAGATAGTTTCTTTTAACTTCTTCTGTCACTCCACCATTTTCCCAACTCGTTCTCCTCCAAATAAATGAAAATGCAAATGAGGCACTTCTTGACCACCATGATCACTAATATTTGCTAAAGCTCTATAACCTCTGCCTACTTCTGTTGAAATACCAAGCTTTTTAGCAACTATATTAATACCTTTTAACAAACCAACCATTTCCTCAGAAGAAGCATTTAAACTAAAATCATCCAAGTCAACATATTTTCCTTTGGGAATAACTAGTGCATGAATTTTTTTTTGAGGGTTAATGTCATGAAATGATAAAACAAAATCGTCCTCATAAATTTTATTACAAGGGATCTCTCCACGTAAAATTTTTGCAAAAATATTATTATCGTCGTAACTCATTTTTTTCTTTTTTCTAACTCTGACATTACATCCTCAATTTTTATATCATTAGCCTCTAAATACATTAACAAGTGATAAAAAACGTCTGCAGCCTCATGGATCTTATTAGAATTTTTCTCTACAGCTTCAATTAATTCATCAACTTCTTCTAAAACTTTTGCTTTACTTAATGAATTATCTGTAAGCAACCTGTTAGTGTACGAACCCTCAACAGGTGAAGATTTTCTCTCTCGTGCAAGTTTAATTAAGTTTTCTAATGTATTAAGCATAATTAAATTCTAACAGGAATTCCTTTTGAATCCAAATACTCCTTAGCTTCTTTTACAGAATGTTTGCCGTAGTGAAATATCGATGCAGCTAAAACTGCGCTAGCATTTCCTAATTTAATTCCATCAACCAAATGATCTAAATTACCAACTCCTCCAGATGCAATGACTGGAATATTTACCTTTAAAGAGATCTTTGACATGAGATCAATATCATAACCAGCTTGAGTACCATCTCTATCCATAGAAGTAACTAGAAGCTCACCTGCTCCACTGTCTTCCATTTTTTTTGCAAATTCAATTGCATCAATACCTGTGTTATTCCTGCCACCATGAGTAAAAATTTCCCATTTATTTCCATTTTTTTTTGCATCTATTGCAACAACAATGCATTGTGAACCAAATTTTTTTGAGCTTTCTGCTACTACTTCTGGATTTTGAACTGCAGCGGTATTTATAGATACCTTATCGGCACCACAGTTTAATAACTTATTAATATCTTCAATGCTTCTAACTCCACCACCTACTGTTAAAGGAACAAAGCATTTCTTCGAGGTTTTCTCTACAACATCATAAATTGTATCTCTATTTTCATTTGAAGCTGTAATATCTAAAAAACAAATTTCATCCGCTCCACCATCAGAATAAATTTTTGCTTGTTCAACTGGATCACCAGCGTCTTTTAAATCAACAAAATTAATACCCTTAACAACACGTCCATTTTTAACATCTAAACAAGGTATTATTCTATTTTTAAGCATCTAATTCTTTAACTAATTCATCTAATTTAATATCACCATCATAAATAGCTTTTCCAACTATAATACCTTCTATGTTCTTATTATTTAACTCCTTAGCTTTTTTGATATCATCCATTGATGAAACTCCGCCAGAAATAATTACTGGACAATTAGAATTGTCAGCAACCTTAACTGTTTCATAAAAATTAGGGCTTTGCTTCATTCCATCTCTATTGATATCTGTATAAATCAATCTACTTACTCCAAAATCATTTACTTCTTTTAAATAGTCTAGAGTTAATTCATTAGAATTTTCTTTCCAACCAGACACAGATAAATATCCGTCTTTAGCATCTAAACCTAAGGCAATTTTATTTGGAAATTTATCACAAGCTTCTTTTAAAAAATTTTTATCTTTTATAGCTGCGCTTCCTAAAATAACTTTTTCAACACCGGCATCCGTATATTTCTGAATACTTTCAAAGTTTCTAATGCCTCCACCAATTTCTATTTTAAGATCAAATTTTTTTACTATCTCTTGAATGATATCTAAATTAACTGTTTCTCCAGTTAAAGCTCCATCTAAATCAACTATATGTAAGTTTTTAAAACCATAATCCTTATACTTTCTAGCTTGTTCAGCTGGAGACATTTCGTATTCAGTTTTGTTGTCAAAATCTCCTTTAACTAACCTTACACATTTTCGATCTTTAATATCTATTGCTGGAAATATTTTCATTTTTTATAAATTTATAAAATTACCAATTATTTTAAGTCCAATTTTATCACTCTTTTCAGGGTGAAATTGGGTTCCAAAGATATTTTCTTTTTCAACAGAGCAAACAATATTTGAAGAATAATCTGTTGTTGCTGAAATTACGTTTTTATCTTTTGGTAGAAATTCATAACTATGCACAAAATACATATGTGAATTATTTTCTATATCTTTAAAAATTTTACTGTCTTTAACAATGTTAATTTGGTTCCAGCCAATGTGAGGAAGTTTATATTTTCCATTTTGATTATCTATCTTTGATACCTTACCAGATATCCATCCAAGTCCTTTAGTTTCGGTTTCCTCATATCCAACATCTGCAAACATTTGCAAACCAACACAAATTCCAAGAAGTGGTTTTTTATTGTTAATTACAAATTCATTAAGTGTATCTGAGAGACCATCAATATTGGTTAATGCATTAACACAACTTTTAAACGAACCCTGCCCTGGTAAAACGACTTTATCTGAAGATTTAATTTTATTTAAATCTGAAGTTACTTCAATATTTACTTTATCTTTAGCAACCTCCTTAAAAGAGTTTATTACCGAGCTTATATTGCCCGAATTATAATCAACAATTGTGACGTTCATTAAACTTATAATGAGCCTTTAGTGGATGGAACGCTCTTTTTGTTTCTTGGATCCATCTCTAGCGCAGCTCTTAATGATCTTGCTAATGCTTTATAACAAGACTCAATGATGTGGTGACTATTATCACCATAAATATTTTCAACGTGCATAGTAATGCCTGCAGATTGAGAAAATGCTTGGAACCATTCTTTAAATAACTCAGTATCCATTTCTCCAAGTTTCTCGACTTTCAATTTTACTTTCCATATCAAATAAGGTCTGTTTGAAACATCTATTGCAACTCTGGTTAACGTTTCATCCATTGGAATAATTGTGTGCGCATATCTTTTTATTCCTACAAATTTTTTAGCAGCTTTCTTTAAAGCCTCACCAATTGCAATACCTGTATCTTCTGTTGTGTGGTGAAGATCTATATGAGTGTCCCCTTTTGCTTTAACTTTTAAATCGATTAAGGAATGCTTTGATAGTTGCTCAAGCATATGATCTAGAAAACCTATGCCAGTGTCAATTTGGTACTTACCTTTACCATCAATATTTACTTCAACATTGATGCTGGTTTCTTTTGTTTTTCGAGATACTTTTCCTTTTCTAGCCATATATTTTTAATGGTATACATACATAATCACACTATATCAATATCAGTCTGAACACTTGAAGTATCAAAAATAGTTACCATTTATTAGGTATGACAACAATTGTTCTAGTCAGAAAAAATAATGAAGTAGTCGTTGCTGGTGATGGACAAGTCAGTATGGGAAATACTGTTGTTAAAAGCACTGCTTCAAAAGTTAGAAAAATTGAAAAAAGAGATGTGGTAGCAGGATTTGCAGGATCCACTGCTGATGCTTTAACTTTATTTGAAAGATTAGAAGGTAAATTAGAAAAACATGCAGGAAATTTATCTAGAGCTGCTGTTGAATTAGCTAAAGATTGGAGAACGGATAAATACTTAAGAAGATTAGAGGCGTTAATGGCTGTAGGCGATAAAAGTAATAGCTATATTATTTCTGGAACTGGTGATGTGCTAGAGCCTGAGGGAGATGTTATTGGAATAGGCTCGGGTGGTAATTACGCATTAGCAGCTGGAAAAGTTTTAATTGAGGGCAATATGTCAGCTGAAGAGGTTGCTAAAAAGGCAATTAAAGTTGCAGCAGACATATGTGTTTTCACAAATGATAATGTAAAAATAGAAAAAATTTAATGGACAAATCAAACGTAACACAACTACACCCAAAAGATAAAAACCAAAAAGAGGAAACTTCTTTAGTAAGTTCTTTATCGCCAAGAGAAATTGTATCCGAATTGGATAGATTTGTTGTTGGACAAAACAAAGCAAAAAGAGCTGTTGCTGTTGCATTAAGAAATAGATGGAGAAGACAAGCTCTTAAAGGTGAAATGAAGAATGAAGTTTTGCCAAAAAATATCTTAATGATTGGACCTACTGGAGTGGGTAAAACAGAAATTTCGAGAAGATTGTCAAAGTTAGCTGAAGCTCCATTTGTAAAAGTTGAAGCGACAAGATTTACTGAGGTTGGATATGTTGGGAGGGATGTTGAACAAATAGTCAGAGATTTAATTGAAATTGCAATTTCGATGGAAAAAGTAAAAAAAAGAAAAGAAGTTTTTTCTCAAGCACAAAAAGCTGCAGAGGAAAAAGTTTTAGATGCATTAGTTGGAAAAAAAGCAAGCCTAGCAACAAGAGAAAGTTTTAGGAAAAGATTGAGAAATGGTGATTTAGATGATAACGAAATTGAAATAGCTGTTAGTGATACAGGCTCTAGCGGTGCCTCTTTTGAAATCCCAGGAATGCCTGGCGCAAATGTTGGCATGATCAATATTGGTGAAATGATTGGAAAATCAATGGGAAATAAAGAAAAAAAGAAAAAAATGACAGTTAAAGAATCTCATGAGATTTTAATTAATGACGAGTCTGATAAATTAATTGAACAAGATAAAATTATTAAAGCTGCAAAACTTTCAACCGAAAACAATGGTATTGTTTTCTTAGACGAAATAGACAAAATTTCAGCAAGAACTGATAGGGTTGGGGGAGATGTTTCAAGAGAAGGTGTTCAAAGGGATTTGTTGCCTTTAATTGAAGGAACTACTGTAAATACGAAACACGGGCCAATTAAAACAGATCATATCTTATTTATAGCATCTGGTGCATTTCAACTTGCAAAACCATCTGATCTATTACCCGAACTACAAGGGAGATTGCCTATTAGAGTAGAGTTAGAAGCGCTGACTAGCGAAGATTTTAAAAGAATATTAAAAGAACCGGATTTTAGTTTAATTAAACAATATATAGCTTTATTAAAAACAGAAAATGTTGATCTAGAATTTTCAGATGATGGTATAGATATGATTGCAAATATTGCATCGGAGGTAAATACAACAGTAGAAAATATAGGAGCTAGAAGATTGCATACTATTATCGAAAAAATTTTAGATGAAATTAGCTTTACAGCAACTGATAGATCAGGAGAAAAAATTGTTATTAATAAAGAATATATAAATAAAAATCTTGATAGCTTAGTAAAAGATACTGATTTATCAAAGTTTATTCTTTAACATTTATAAATATCCTAATTCAGTCATTTCTTTTTGAAAACTTTTTTCAATTTTATCGATATTTTTTTTATCTAAAATTTTTTTCCAGTCATTCTTTGGACCTAAATTAAAAAAAACTTTTCTTTTTCCAGTTTTAACGTCTAAAAGAGCTTCTTTAAAATCTTCTTTTGTCTCTTGCATCTTCATTTTTTCAAAATCTGTAGATTTTATAGCTTTATTCAATTTGACCATATCTAAATTAAATTGCATTCCAAGAGTTTCTAGAAATTTAAAAATTTTAATCATAGTAGATTTTTTTTTTATTATTAAATCCTCGTATTTGATTAAAATATATTTTTTTTGTGAATTAAGATTTCTCCATGAATTATAATTAAAACTCCAAGAGCCTAGAAAAACACTTGAGTTTTTATTTGTTTTTTCCATAAATCTTGAGTTATCTAATAATGTATCTGTTGCTTGATCATGAGTTAAATCAAAATGATGTGCAAAAGAGGTAACTACATTTCTTGGATCTCTAACTATGTAAATTGCTGCAAGAGTATTGTTCATATCTGTAAAATTACAATCGTACATTTTACATAATGAACTGTGAGTTTTAAAAAATTTTACTTTACTCTTTTCTTTATTTATAAAATTTTGAGCATTTATAAAATTTTTAAAAACTTCTTTATCATTTTCAATATCAATACCTAATGGCAAAAAATGATCTTTTAGAGGGAATTGAGATATATTCTTTAAATTTTCTAATTTTGAAATGCCATCCTTGGTATAAAAATAGGAAGATAAAATAGATCTTAAGAGTGTATTCCCACTTTTGGGATATGATGCGAGCCAAATAATCATTTATTTTTATTTTTTTTTAAAAAAATATAGAAAGCCCCACTACCTCCATCTTCAATTTTTGCCTCTTTAATTTCATAAATCACGTTCATTAAATTTTTATTTTTTGAAATAAATTCAGGCACAGAATGTTTTAATATGCTTAGTTCTCTAGAAATATATGGATTTTTTTCATTCTCAGAATGGAGACCTTTACCTGTTACAATAATCAATTTGTTTATATTATCTTCAAAAGATTTATATATAAATTCCTCCACTGCTTTATTTGCTTCTTCAAGTGTAAAACCGTGCAAATCTATACTTCTTGTTTGAAATGAAACTTTATTTATTTTTTTAAAATCTTTGTTTGGAAGTTTTTCATCACTGGAAATAAATTTTTCCCAATCTTTTTTATCTTTATCTGAAATATCTCTATTCAATTAAGTTAAAGTATTTACAAGCTGCCAGTTAGGATTTGTAGATGTTATGTCTCTTGCAAAAACCCAAGTATCATAAATTTTTTTTACTTTTTCTGGATCTCCAGAGATAATTTTTTTATCTTTATCCCTAATGCAGGTAATTACTTCCGCTATAAATTTTACAGTGACGTTCAACATATTCCCAATTTTTTTATGTTCAGAAATTTCAGCTGAATTAACTCCTATAAATGTAATTTCAGCATATTGACCTCTGGCACTTCTGTCTTTTAATGCTTCATTAAATTGCTCATATATTTTTTTATTTAGTAAAGGTTTACTAGCAATTATTTTGTTATCATTGTCACTAAAATCAGTAATTATAGTTTCATAAGCTATTTTGGCACCTTTCAAAAAATCTTTCTGAGCCTCATCATCAAAATCATCTTTAGATTTGATGGGTTGATCAACTTTAATTTTTTTTAGAACCTCCTTAAATTGAGTAGGATTTTTACCCTCAAAACCCGTTCTTTTGCCTAGAATACTTTTTAATCTTAAAAATATGAAGCCAGCTATCATTGCTAACAAAATAATATCTATATATTCAAAACTATAATTCATGAATTTATAGTAATTACTATGTTGATAAATTTCAACTAGCAATTTAGATTAAGGACAAATGAACTCAATTTTGATCTTAATTTTATTAATTCCCATGATAGAAATTTATCTATTAATTAAAATTGGTTCTCAAATAGGTGCTTTAATAACCGTTTTAATGATTATTATAACAGCAATAGTTGGAGTTTATTACGCAAAATATGAAGGCCTAAATACCCTCACATCAGGGTTTATACAGATAAGCAAAAATGAAACTCCTACTTATGAAATGCTGTCTGGAGCTGCAATCGCGTTTGCAGCCCTATTGTTAATTATACCTGGTTTTTTAACAGACTTTGTAGGTTTTGTTTTAATATTTCCACCAACAAGAAAAATAATATTTAGTGGTATAGCAAAAAAATTTAATCGAAAAAAAGAAAAAAATAATTTTATTGATGGTGAATTTGAAGATATAGATGAAAAAAATGACAAGTAAATACAAGATCCTAGCAAAATTTATTAAAGATTTGTCAAGTGAAACAAAAGATACAGAAACTTACATTTTTGTTAGAGATAGAATTTTAAAATACCAATTAAGTATTGATATCAATTCAAAAGCAATAAAAAACAAAATGATAGAAGTTAATACAGTCATGAAGCTACAAGACAAAGAAGATACAAAAAAAAAATCTTTTTTTGAAATGACCTACACAACTGTAGTTAAAATTAGTGACGAAGTTAAAGAAAAACAAGAACTTGAAAAAATTATATTGTGTGATGTGCAATCTCAAATTTGCTTGGATTTAGAAAAATCATTTTTAGATATGTTGCACAATTCGGGATATCCAAACATGAAATTTGAAAAAAAATTAGATTTTGAAAAATTATATAAACAGAGAATAAATTAGAAAAAATTTTTTTTTAAATTATTTTTTAAATATTCTTTATGTTTGTTGAGCTCATCTTCACTTGGAGAAATAATTCTTTTAAAATATGAGATAGGAGAAATATCATTTTTTTTATCATCAAAGTTTTCATTTAGAAAATTTAAAGTCGGTTCTTTTTGATCAATTAAATTTATATATACTTTGGCTAATAAATCGCAATCAATTAGAGCTGTGTGTTGGATACGACTAGAATTATCAATTTTAAATCTTTTACATAATGCATCTAAACTTGCCGGAGAACCTGGAAATTTTTGCCTTGCGATCTCTAAGGTATCAATAACCTCGTTGGAAATGTTATTTTTTCCAAGCAAGGATAGTTCATTGTTTATGTGGGAAAGATCAAATTCCGAATTATGAATAATTAACCTTTTACCGTTGATAAAATCTAAAAATTCCTGGCTTATTTCTTTAAATTTTTTTTGTTTTTTTAAAAATTCATCACTATAACCATGAATTTCAAATGCTTTCTGTGATACTTTTCTTTCTGGATTTAGATAATAATGAAATTTGTTTTTAGTTGGAATCAAATCTTCTAATTCAATACACCCTATTTCCACCATTCTATGGCCTTCTTCAACTGAAATGCCGGTTGTTTCTGTATCTAAAACTATTTCTTTCATTTATAAAATTTTTTTTAGAATAAAATTAACGTCTTTTATAACAGATTTTTTTGTAAAATTATTTTTTATTATAAATTGAGATTTATTTTTTTTATATTTTGATGAAAATTGAATTTTTTCAAATTTTTTAAATAATTGCATGTTAAAATTTGGTCTTTTTCTGAGCCTTCTTCTTAATTCTCCTTTAGGTGAGACAACAAAAACTAATATATCTTTTCTATAATTAATTTTGTTTTCCAAAAGTAACGGAATATCTAAAATTACAATTTTTTTATTTTTATTTTTTTTTAAAAATAATTTCAATTTTTTTCTTATTTCTAAATGAACTACAGTTATTATTTTTTTTAGGTTAACGTTATTACTCAGTATTGCTTTAGTAATTTCATTTTTATTTATTGGAAATGATGAAATAAATTTTGGTAATTTTTTCTTTAATTTACTAAATATTTTTTTATCTTTTTTATAAAGCTTTGATACTTCATAATCTGCATTAAATACTGGATATCCAAAGCTTTTAGCAACATAGCTTTTTCCTGAACCTATATCTCCCAAAATTCCAATTCTAATCATTTTTTAAAATTTCTAATGTCACGCTATTGATCTGTGGTTCTATTCCATGCCATAATTTGAATGCTTCAAATGCCTGATAAACAAACATCAATTTACCATTCTCTGTTCTATTACCAAGTTTTTTTCCTTCTTTTAAAAAATTTGTTTCTTCAGGATTATAAATTACATCATAAAACAGCTTGTTATTACCAACCTTTGAAAAATCTAAATTGATAGACTCCTTGTTTAATCCCAAACTGGTAGCATTTATGATTACATCAAAATCATTTATCTCACCCCAATCTAATACCTCTAAATTATAAAATTGTGATTTTAAATCCTCAGCTTTTTTTTTAGTTCTGTTGCTAATAGAAATTTTTGAAACATTCATTTTGTTTAAAGCAAAAATTATTGAAGGAACAACTCCACCAGCTCCTAAAATTAAAATTTTTTTGCCTTGCACATCGAAATTTAAATTTTTAATTGCTTTATCAAAACCAAAAATATCTGTATTATAGCCTATCAAATTATCATTATTTAAAATTATTGTATTTACTGACTGAGTTTGTTCTGCCTCTAGACTTAATTTGTCTAAATAAGGTATTACTGTTTTTTTGAACGGAACAGTAACATTAATACCGTTTATTTTTTTTTCTTTAACTTCAGAAATTATAGTTTGGAGATTTTTCTCCTCAATATTTTTTTTATCATAAATGGCGTCAATGTTGTTTTCTTTGAGCCAAAAATTGTGAAGTTTAGGTGATAAAGAGTGGT
The DNA here is from genome assembly GCA_902521615.1 of uncultured Pelagibacteraceae bacterium. Lineage (GTDB taxonomy): Bacteria > Pseudomonadota > Alphaproteobacteria > Pelagibacterales > Pelagibacteraceae > Pelagibacter. The sequence continues at coordinate 49,596 of CABYSJ010000004.1, forward strand.
TGATAGGATTGCCAATTACAAAATATTTTTTCATCACAATAAGCTTAAGTATTCTTTAATTTTTTTTACAGGTAAACCCATAATTGTATCTTCGTCACCTTCTATGCTTGCAAATAAGCTTCTGCCCTCTCCTTCTATTTGGTAAACGTTATATGCATAAAGTGTTGCATCAGATATTTTAGATAAATAATTTTTTAACTCATCATCGGTAAAATTTTTCATTGTTAATTTTGCTTTATCAGTATAATTCCAAATCATAGATCCATTTTTAGATATACAAACAGAGCTAATTAAAAAATGTGATTTACCGTTAAGTTTTCTTAATATTTCCATTGCCTCTTCTCTGTTTTCTGGTTTAGATATCAGTTCGCCCTCCAAATCTATCACACTATCTGCTCCTAATACTATTTCGTCATTTTTTTTCATGCTAACTTTGTTTGCTTTTAATTCAGCTAATTTTTTTGAAATTATTTCTGAACTTGCCTGTTCTTTTATTAAACTTTCTTTAACAGGCTCTTCATCTACGTTTGAAGGCTCAACAACGCATTTAATATTATTTTTATCTAAAATTTCTTTTCTAACCTCGCTTTTTGAAGCAAGAATAATTTTATTTAACATTGTTTAAATATATTTCGTGAATTTTAATTATAGAAGCTGCTGTTTCTTCAACTGATTTTCTCGTTACGTCTATAAGGGGCCATTTATATTTTTGAAATGTTTTTTTTGCCTCTAGAACCTCTTTTTTAATATTTTCTAAATCTGTATATTCAATATTTTCTGTTTCTCTCAAAGAGTTCATTCTATTTTTTCTCAAATCAGCTAGTCTTTCCGGCTCTGTACTTAGTCCTACAACACATGTCATTTGTGGATTTTTTTTAAGGGAATCTGGTAAAGAATTTTCATTTACTAACGGAATGTTTGACGTTTTAAAACCTTTGTTAGCTAAGTAAATAGATGTTGGTGTTTTACTTGTTCTGCTTACGCCTACAAGAATAATATCAGATTTGTTTACTTCGTTTATTAAATTTCCATCATCATGATTCATTGTAAATTGAATTGCTTCAATTCTGTTATAATACTCTTCATTCAGTATATGTTGACCACTTGGCTCGTGTGTTGCTTTTTGATTTAATATTTTTGAAAAATTCAGAATTAAATTTCCTAAAACGCCAAAACATGGAATATTTTTATCCTCGCTTGCATTCGCAAGATGTTTAGCTAAGTTGTTATCGACGATTGTATATAAAATTATTGAATTTTCATTTTTTTTTGCATCCTCTAGAATTTTAAGAATTTGGTTTTCTGTTCTTGTAAAGGAGTAAGAATGAACCTTATATTCTATATTTAAAAATTGAGCCTTCAGAGCTAAAAATATTCTGTCTAAAGTCTCGCCCGTTGAGTCAGAAATTAAATATATTTGATATGTATTACTCATGAATAAATTGTTAATAAATTTGTAATATTTTAATTAAATTACACAATTTAAAATTTTTTAAATTAACCTTGTAAAAACTGCTATTTTTTAACATTAATAATAAATAGGGTAAAACAATCCACAAAAATTAATATGGTTAAAAAAGCTTCATTTTAAACAATTTTATTCAGATAACTTGTTGGTAAATTGTGAATATTATGTTTATAAAAATTAATCACCTTTATTCACAAGATATATTACAACTACAATAATTAATAATACTTATTTATGAAACCTTTAAACAAAGTAATAATCAATAAGGACACTTCATTTAATCCTATATGGATTATGAGACAAGCAGGTAGATATTTACCAGAATTTAGAGAAATAAGAAAAGAAAATCCAAATTTTATTAATTTATGTTTAAATGATGATTTATCTTCAGAAATAACTCTACAACCATTAAAAAGATTTGATCTGGATGCTGCAATAATATTTTCAGATATCTTAATGCTTCCCTATGGGTTGGGCCAGAAAGTAGAATTTCAAAAAAACTTTGGACCAAAGTTAGGGGAACTAAACTTAAATGAAATTGCTAGGACTGATGAAATTGACTTTGTAGAGAAAATACATCGTGTCTATAAAGCAATAAAAAAAGTAAATTTAGATTCTAGTTTAAAATATAAAAACACTATTGGATTTGTCGGTGCTCCGTGGACATTATTAGTTTATATGATTAATCAACAATCTCCTAAAAAGAATTTAAAAAAAGATTTTTTTAAAGATGGGTTTTTAATAAACAGAATTTTATTAATTATTGAAAAGTTTTTAAAAGTTCACATAAAAAATCAAATTGACAATGGAGCAAATGTAATTCAAATTTTTGATAGCTGGGCAGGCTTGTTAGAGGAAAAAGATTTACCTAATTATGTTTATGCTCCAACTTTAAATTTAGTAAATTATGTAAAATCTTTGAATGTTCCCGTAATATGTTTTCCGAGAGAGATTAAAAATTATAAAGAATTTTGTGATATTGTTAAACCCGACGCTGTTAGTATCGACTATAATATTGATCCAAAAAAAATACTTAGAGACATAAGTATACCCATACAAGGAGGTTTAGACCCAAAAATTTTGTTAACAGACAAAGAAACATTAAAAAAAGAAGCTTTTTATTATTTAGAAATATTTCGAGATCACCCGTATATATTTAATCTTGGCCATGGTATTTTGCCTGAAACAAATCCAGAAATGGTTGAAAACTTAATTAAAATTGTAAAAGATTTTAAATGATTGAAAAAAACCACCCACCAACAAAATATGGTAATACAGGTGTGCTAATAATCAATCTTGGTACACCCGATTCTACTAATTGGTTTGACATAAGAAAATATTTAAAAGAGTTTCTTTCTGATAGAAGGGTTATTGAGGTAAATCCGCTAGTTTGGCAAATAATTTTAAATTTGTTTATTTTAAATTTCAGACCCTCTAAAACTGCTAAAGCTTATAAAGAAATCTGGATGAAAGAAGAAAATATTTCTCCACTTCTTTATTATACAAAAAAGCAAAGTGAGAAAATTTCAAATTCATTATCAAAAGAAAACATAATAATAGATTTTGCGATGAGATATGGAAATCCAAGCATTAAGAGCAAGATTCATAAATTACATGAAATGGGTTGTGAAAACCTTGTGATACTTCCACTTTATCCACAATATGCAGCAGCCACAACAGCAACAGTTTGTGATGAGGTATACAGAACTTTGATGAAAATGAGGTGGCAACCTTCTTTAAAAATAATTCCTCATTACGAATCCAATCCGCTATACATTGATGCTCTTGTTAACTCCATTAACAAAAAAATCAAAGAAATTAATTGGAAACCAGATTTAATTATAGCCTCATACCACGGGATACCAAAAAAATATTTTGATAAAGGTGATCCCTATCACTGTTATTGTCATAAAACGACAAGACTTATTTCAGAAAAATTCAACTCAATAGAAATTAAAACTACATTTCAGTCAAGATTTGGTCCACAAGAATGGCTTCAACCATATACTGACAAAACTCTTGAAAATTTACCCAATGAGGGTGTCAAAAAAGTTCTGACAATCTGTCCAGGCTTTGCATCCGATTGTGTAGAGACTTTAGAAGAAATAAAAATTCAAGGTAAAGAAAGTTTTTTAAATTCAGGAGGAGAAAATTTTGATATGGTCCCCTGTTTAAATGATAATAGTGATCATATAATTTTGCTAAAATCCTTAATTGAAAGAAATATCTAATACATGAATTCTTATTTATTATTTAAATCTTTACATATAATTGCTGTTGTTTCTTGGATGGCCGGTCTTTTATATCTTCCTAGAATTTTTGTTTACCACGTTGAAAACAAAGACAAAAAAGAAGCAACCGATATATTTGAGGTGATGGAAAAAAAATTATTCTTTTACATTATGCGACCTGCAATGATTTTTACTTGGGTTTTTGGGCTAGTATTAATTTATCTTAATGGAATAGATATTTTCTCTCAATTATGGTTTCAAATAAAGATAGTCTTGGTGATATTGTTATCAGCATACAATGATTATTTAGGAAAATGTCTTGTTTCTCTAAAAAATTCTACAAACACAAGATCTTCAAAATTCTTTAGAATTATTAATGAAATACCCACTGTAATCTTGATTATTGTTGTATTTTTAACTATTTTTAAGCCAATCTGGGGTTGAAATAACTACAGCAGTATATATATTAATGCTATCTGATAAGTCCTTATCAAAAAATTAATCATGAATATTCAAGAACTAAAATTAAAATCTTCTGAACAGCTCATTACGCAAGCAGAGGAGCTTGGCATAGAAAATGCTAGCACGTTAAGAAAGCAGGAAATACTTTTTGCAATCCTTAAGAAGGTTGCCGAAAAAGAGGAAATTACTGGAGTGGGTGTTTTGCAATTATTGCAAGACGGATTTGGCTTTTTAAGAGCAATGGAATCGAATTATCTTCCAGGGCCAGATGATATTTATGTGAGCCCGAGTCAAATTAGAAAATTTGGTTTGAGAACAGGAGATACAGTTGAAGGACCAGTGAGAGCTCCTAAAGAGGGAGAAAGATATTTTGCATTATTACAAGTTAGTAAGATAAATTTTGAGGAACCAGAAAAAGCAAGACACAAAATTGCATTTGATAACTTAACGCCGTTATATCCAGATAAACAATTGGTGATGGAAGTTGAAACTACAAAAGTTGAGAAAAAACAAGATTTAACCCCAAGACTTATTGATCTAGTTAGTCCAATTGGCAAAGGACAAAGATCTATAATTATTTCTCCACCCAAAGCTGGAAAAACAATGATTTTGCAAAGCATAGCAAACTCAATAGCAAAAAATTATCCAGAATGTTATCTAATGGTGTTACTAATTGATGAACGTCCAGAGGAAGTAACAGACATGCAAAGAACTGTAAAAGGTGAAGTAATTAGTTCTACTTTTGATGAACCGGCTCAAAGACACGTAGCAGTGGCTGAAATGGTAATTGAAAAAGCAAAAAGATTAACAGAGCATAAAAAGGATGTTATTATATTGTTAGATTCTATAACAAGATTGGGAAGAGCGTATAACGCAGTTATACCAAGCTCTGGTAAGGTTCTAACTGGAGGTGTTGATGCAAATGCACTTCAGAGACCTAAAAGATTTTTTGGTGCAGCAAGAAATATTGAGGAGGGTGGTTCGTTAACAATTATTTCTACAGCTTTGATTGATACTGGAAGTAGAATGGATGAAGTAATTTTTGAAGAATTTAAAGGAACAGGTAATAGTGAAACAATATTAGATAGAAAAATCGCAGATAAAAGAATATACCCTGCAATTGATATAACAAAATCAGGAACAAGAAGAGAAGAATTATTATTTAACAAAGATGATCTCCAAAAAATGAATGTGCTCAGAAGAATAATTGCTCCAATGGGAACCATGGACGCTATTGAATTTATAAATTCAAAATTAAAAGATACAAAAAACAATGCTGAGTTTTTTAACTCAATGAATAAACCTGCTTAAGAAAAATTTTTCATTACAATTTTAAGTTTTACAGAGACATAAATTTGAAGATATAATCTTTAAATGACAATTTATGCTTTATCGAGTGGTCCTGGTATATCAGGTGTAGCTGTTATAAGACTTTCAGGACAAGAAACGTCAAAAGTAATTCAACTTTTAACTGGTAAGGAGCTACCAAAACCGAGAGTAGCAACATTAAGAAAAATCAATAAAATCAACACTTCTGAGCTGATTGACGAGGGACTAATCCTTTGGTTTCCTGGCCCTGAGAGCTACACAGGCGAAGATATGGCTGAAATCCAAGTTCATGGAAGCAAAGCTGTTGTGGATGCCCTACATTCCTCTCTTTCAGATATAGAAAATTGTAGATTAGCTGAGCCAGGTGAATTTACAAAACTAGCATTTCTAAATGGAAAAATAAATTTACTTAAAGCAGAAAGTATTGCTGATTTGATTTCTTCAGAGACAGAAATTCAAAGACAACAAGCAATTAAAATCATGAATGGAAAATCATCTGATCAATTTAATTTTCTTAGAGAAAAACTTTTAAAAATTTTATCACATGTTGAGGCAAAAATTGATTTTCCAGAGGAAGATCTGCCTAATAATATTTTAGAAGAAATCAAAAACGGTTCAGATGAAGCAATAAATAAAATTAAAAAAATATTAAACGATCAAAAAGTTGGAGAAAGAATTAGAGAAGGTTTTAAAATTGCTATCTTAGGGCCAACTAATGCTGGTAAATCTAGCTTGATGAATCACTTATCTAATCGAGATGTAGCAATCGTTTCTGAAATCGCAGGTACGACTAGAGACGTGATTGAAACCCATTTAAATATAGACGGTTATCCAGTTGTAATTTCTGATACAGCCGGAATAAGAGATTCTAAAGATGAGATAGAAAAAAAAGGAATTAAATTATCTCTAAATAGAGCTGAAGAAGCAGATTTAAAGCTTGTTGTGGTTGATGTAAAAAGCCCTAATTTTACTGATGTTTTGAAGGATTTGCTATATGAAAATGCAATTTTAGTTGTAAATAAGTCTGATCTTTTAAAAAAAGATATTGATCCTGAAATTAAAAAAACAAATCATGTTTTAATTTCGATTAAAGAAAATAAAAACATTGAAGAATTAATATTAAAAATAAAAAATAATTTAAAAAATAAATTTCTTACAAGTGATGATATTTTAATTACAAGGGAGAGACACAGGCAACATTTGCAACAGTGTTTGGATCATCTAATTAACTTTAATCAAAAAAAAGAAATCGAAGATTTTGATAAAGCTGCAGAAGATCTAAGATTAGCTACTAGACATTTAGGTATGATAGTTGGAAAAGTTGATGTAGAGGAGATATTAGGTAGTATTTTCAACGATTTTTGTATCGGCAAGTAATACCCTATTTTGTTGGTTTTTATATTTTTTCTATCAAAAAACGTTGATAAATAAGGCTTATTTACAAAAAATTAAGCCTATCTTGTAAATTATATAATCACATATAGATTTGGATTATGAAAAATGATTTATCATTTGATGTAGTTGTAATTGGAGGAGGCCATGCTGGATGTGAAGCTGCAGCAGCTTCTGCTCGTCTTGGAGTGAACACTGCCTTATTTACTCATAAAATAGAAACTATCGGGGAGATGTCCTGTAACCCGGCAATAGGAGGCTTGGGTAAAGGTCATTTAGTTAGAGAAATAGATGCCCTTGATGGTGTTATGGGAGATGTAGCAGATAAATCAGGTATACAATTTAGATTATTAAATAGAAGTAGAGGGCCAGCAGTCAGAGGACCAAGAACTCAATCAGATAGATCTCTTTATCGTAAATATATGCAAGAAATACTGCTAAACTATTGTAATTTAAGCGTTTTTTCAGATCCAGTTATAAAGTTTATTTTTAATGAAAATTCAATAAGTGGATTTGAAACTAAAGAAGGAAAGAAAGTTCTATCGAATAAGATAATACTTACAACAGGGACTTTTTTGAATGGTTTGATACATATAGGTGATGAAAGAACTCCAGCAGGTAGATACGACGAAAAACCTTCTACAGGTTTGAGTGAACAATTAGCAAAATATAATTTTAAAATTGGAAGATTAAAAACAGGAACACCACCAAGGTTAGATTCCAGGACAATTAATTTTGAAAACTTAGAAGAACAATTCGCAGATGACGATCCTTATTTTTTTTCATTCTTAACAAAAAAAAATCTAAATAAACAAATATCTTGTCGAGTGACTTACACAAACGAAAAGGTTCATAACATTATAGAAAAGAATTTATCAAAGAGCGCTATGTACTCTGGTAGTATAAAAGGGGTAGGCCCAAGATATTGTCCATCTATAGAAGATAAGATAGTAAAATTTGCAGACAAAGTTCGTCACCAGATATTTTTGGAGCCAGAAGGTCTAAATGATTACACAATTTACCCAAATGGTATATCAACATCACTTCCAGCTGAGATACAACAAGAAATATGCAACAATATCAATGGTTTAGAGAATGTTAATATATTAAGACCGGGATATGCAATAGAATATGATTATATAGATCCACGTGAACTATTCCTAACTCTTGAAACCAAGAAGATAAGTAATCTTTATCTTGCCGGTCAAATTAACGGAACAACAGGATATGAGGAAGCTGCTGCACAAGGCCTTATAGCAGGTATAAATGCTGCCTTGTCTGTTAAAAAATTTGAACCATTCATACTTGATAGATCTGATGCCTACATTGGAGTAATGATCGATGATTTGGTAACAAAAGGAGTAGCAGAGCCATACCGTATGTTTACATCAAGAGCCGAATATCGATTAAGTTTGAGATCCGATAATGCTGATCAAAGATTAACTGCAAAGGGAATAGAAATTGGTTTAATAAGTAATGAAAGAAAAGCAATATATTTGAGTAAATTTGAAAAAATTAGCCAAATAAATTCAAAAATGAGAGATTCCAAGATTTCACCATCTAAAGCTCAGAAATTTGGAATAAAAATAGCAAAAGACGGAATATTGCGATCATCAAGCGAAGTTTTAACCCAAAAAGGGGTAAATATGAATAAAATTAGAGAAATATGGTCTGATATACCCTTTTTTAGCAAAGAAATCGATGAACAGGTAGAAATAAATGCTCATTATAGGGGCTATTTAAAGAAGCAAAAAGCTGATATTTTAGCATTTAAGAGGGACGAAAACCTAATTATTCCTGATAAAATCAATTATGATGGGCTATCAGGTTTGTCTAATGAGGTAAAAGCAAAATTTAAAGAAATTAAGCCTAAAACAATGGGTCAAGCTCTAAGAATTGACGGAATAACTCCTGCCGCTGTATATATTTTGTTGTCACATGTCAAAAGAAAGTCTATTAAGCATATAGCTTAATGGATCAGGAAATTTTAAATTTTTATTCTAGAATTAATTACTTAAATGTTTCACGTGAAACATTTTTGGACTTTGAAAACTATATATCTATGATTCTTGAAAAAAATAAAAAAATCAACATAATTAGCCAAAATACAGCATCAAAAAAGGCTATAATTGACCGCCATATTATAGATTCTGCACAAATAATTGATTTTGTTGATTTAAATAGCAATACAACCACAGATATAGGCTCAGGAGGCGGTATGCCAGGTATAATCGTGGCAATTATACTAAAAAATATGAAAAATAATATGAATGTGCACCTTTATGAAAAAAGTTATCATAAAAGCCATTTTTTAAAGGAAGTTTCAAAAAAATTGAGTTTAAACACAAAGGTTTTCCAAAAAAATATTTTTGAAATAAAAAATTTAGAAACAGGAACAATAATGTCCAGAGCATTTAAGCCAATGCCAGTAGTTTTAGATTTAGTATATGAAAATTTTTCAAAATATAAAAATTTAATTTTTTTTATGGGAAAGAATGGAAAAAAAATTTTTGAAGATTCCAAAAAAAATTGGAAGTTGGAGTATATAGAAAAGAAAAGTTTAACAAGTGAAGACTCATTTTTAATAAATATTAAAAAAATTAAAAAAATAAATTAAATGCAAATTATTTCAGTAATAAATCAAAAGGGTGGGGTTGGAAAAACTACTACTGTGATAAATCTTGCGGCAGGTTTATCTCAAATAGATAAAAAAATTTTAGTAATTGACTTAGATCCACAAGGTAACGCTACCACAGGTCTAGGATTATCTAATATGGATAACTCAAGTGATACAATTTATGGAGTATTGAATGGAACTAGAGAAATTAGTGATGTGATTAAAAAAACGCAGTTCGAAAATCTAGATATTATAACTTCTAATGTTGATTTATCAGGTTTAGAAGTAGAGACGGCTGATGACAGTAATAGGGCTTTTATACTTAAGACTAAATTAACCCCATATTTAAACGATTCTAGAAGATTATATGATTATGTCTTGATCGATTGCCCACCTTCGTTAAGCTTGTTGACAGTCATGGCACTTGTAAGTTCAAACTCTCTATTGGTACCACTTCAGACTGAATTTTTTGCTTTAGAGGGTTTAACGCAGTTAATGAAAACGATCGAAAGGATAAAAGTAAGCTTAAATCCAGTTTTGAAAATCAGGGGTATACTTTTAACTATGTATGACAAAAGAAATAAGCTTTCATCTCAAGTAGAGAAAGAAGCTAGGGATTATTTTAGTGAAAAAGTTTACTCAACTGTCATACCAAGGAACGTCAGACTATCAGAAGCACCCTCCCATGGTATGCCAGTATTGATTTATGATAAGACATGTCCTGGAAGCAAATCTTACTTTAATTTTACTGACGAGTTTATGAATCAAGAATCAACAATTGGGAGTGCTGCTTAATGGATAAGATTAAAAAAGGATTAGGAAGAGGACTTTCATCGCTGATTGGTGAGACGAAAATTGAACCTCAAAAAAATCAGATATCGATTAGCGATCTGGTCCCAAATAAGTATCAACCAAGAAAGATATTTGATGAAACTAGTTTAGAAGATCTAACCAATTCGATTAAAGAAAGAGGAATGATACAGCCTATAATTGTTAGAAATTCAAAAAATGATAGAACAAAGTTTGAAATAATTGCAGGTGAGAGAAGATGGCTAGCAGCACAAAGAGCTGGTCTTCACAATGTCCCTGTTGTCATAACGGAAGCAGATGATTTAAAATCTTTAGAATTTGCTATTGTAGAAAATGTTCAAAGACACGACCTAAATCCTCTTGAAGAAGCTCAAGGATATAAACGATTGATAGATGAATTTTCTTATGATCAAGAAAAAGTGTCAAAGTTCATTGGAAAGAGCAGGAGCCACATAACTAATTCTTTGCGTCTCCTTACTTTACCAGATGATGTGATCAAATTAATTGAAACTCAAAAATTAACAGCAGGTCATGCTAAAGTTTTAGTAGGTCTTGAAAATGCAAGTTTTGTAGCATCAAAAATCATTGAAAAAAAACTTTCAGTTAGACAAGCAGAAAATTTTGTAAAAATATTCAAAAATAAAAAACAAAAATCTCGAATTTCTAAAGACACAAATATCACTGCTCTTGAATTATCTATTTCTAACAAAATAGGTTTAAATGTTGACATACAAAATACTAAAAGAAATAAGGGCACAATAAGTTTTGAATATAAAGACTTAGATCAATTAAACAAAATTATTGATATTATAAAAGCTAATTACTAGTTTTTTTTGTTGTCTGATCTAAAATAAAATCAGTAACTATACTAACAGCATTACCCAAGTTTCTTTTAATAATTAACTCCAATTCGCTCAATTTATACGTTAATTCTCTAAGGTTTTTGGGAGACCATTTGAGCAATTGCTGTTTTGTGATTTCTTTATCTTTCCAGAATATAGGTGGTTTTGCTGTTGATATTGTTAAGTCGAGGTTTTTATTACTCTCAAAATTGTCTGAAAGTATTAATATTTTTTTAGATTTATTTAAGAATGTTCGTAAAATTAAAACACAATCTTCATTGTTAAAATTATTTTCGTTTAAAATTTTTAAAATTTTATTTTTATTTTTTGCTAAACAATTATCAATTAACTCAGAGATGCTGTGATTTTCTGATAGATTGGTTAATTTAGCTAGAATTTCTGGAGATATTTTTTTCCCATTTTTTGTGTAATAATCTATTTTTTTTAATTCACTAAAAAGATTTTTCCTATCACCATTACACTTATTAACAACAGCATTAATATTTGATTGTGATAATATTATATTTCTTTCTTTTAAAAAGTTGTAGGCTAATTTAGACAAAGTCTGCTCATTATCAGGATAGAAAGCTGTGCAAATTAAATTATTATTTTTTTCGAAATAAGATCTTAATTTTGATTTTTTTTCTAAATTATCTGAGTCAATTAATATTTTGAAATCTTCAAAATTTTTATTCTCAATATTTTCAATTATTTTAATTATTTTATCAGTAGCTCTTTTAATTATTATAACTTTTTCATCTTCAAAAAGAGATTTTGAGAATATTTTGTTAAATAAAATATCTGGATTTTCTAGAATTTCTTTTTCTTCATAATTTATAATATTCTCTTTTTTTCCAAATATTGTATCAATTGCTTCACTTTTAAGACCCTCATTTTTACCATAAAACAAAATCATATTATGATTGTTAGCTTTTATTTTTTTTAATTCGAAAGATTTAATTATCATCTAATGACAGTAAATATAAAATTAATTTATCTTTTGTAGCAGCAGCAAAATTTTTTTTAATTTCTCTCTCATACTCTGTTTCTTCAAAATTTTCTGAATTATTTTTAACATTTATGCTGTCGGCATAATTTACCTTCAGATTATTTTTAGATATAATAGTAAATTCTAAATTTATATTTATTTTAAAATCAGTTGCTATACCTGCTGTATTTCTAGTAATTGTATCTTTTGCATATGAAGACTTAATACTAAGATCAAAATTATTAGTAGAGTTTGAATTTGATGCTAATTTTAATTGACTCTTCATAAAGTTATTTGTTTGAAAATCACCTTCCATATTTTTAATTGTAATAATCAAGTCTTGTTGATTTTTGTTTTTCAAAACAGATGTATAACCACAACTATACACTAACGTTAGTATAACCAGCAGAATAATTCTTTTCATTTGATTAAATGATTATATTTATAAGTTTGTTTTTAATATATATCTTTTTTTGTATTTTTTTGTCTTCAATATATTTCATTATTTTTTCATTTTTTTTTATAATTTCAGTCAATTCTTCTTCAGGAGTATCCATATTAATTTGTAGTAAGCCTCTTTTTTTTCCATTAATTTGAATTACTAAATTGATTGTATCCTCTTTGATAATTTCCTCATCATAATTTGGCCACTCAATTTTTTTTATCTGTAACATATCCAAACATTCGTTTGAAAAGTGTGGAATTATAGGCTGCATAGCAATAAGAATTTTTTTATAATTTTCTATCAAAGTATTTTTTTTATATTTGTGATTTAATTGTTTAAATAAAAATGAATATATTTCATGTAAATTAGCTACTATTTTATTATAGCTAAAGTTTTCTAGATTATTTGTTATTTTTTTTAAAAAGTTATTTGTATATTTTACTATCTCGTCATCTGCATCTTCTTCATGATTTTGGTTTATTTCTGAAAAGATTTTAATATTAAGTTTCCATAATTTTTGTATGAATTTGAAAGACGAGACAATGCCTTCATCTGTCCATTGTACATCTTTCTCAGGAGGACTATCTGATAAAATAAAAAGTCTAGCTGCATCTGCACCATAATTTTCAATAATAGTTTCTGGATCAACAGTATTTTTTTTTGATTTTGACATCGACTCAGTTGGGCCAACCGTAATTTTATTTGATCTATCTCCTTTTAAATATTTTATTCCATCTACAATTTCTATTTCGTCCGGACTAACCCAATTATTATCTTTATCTTTGTATGTTTCATGACAAACCATTCCTTGAGTGAATAAACCATTGAATGGTTCAGTTAAATCAAACCTTTCATTATTTTGTGAGATAGCTCTCATAAAAAATCTAGAATAAAGCAAATGTAAAATAGCATGCTCAACTCCACCGATGTATTGGTCAACTGGCATCCAGTATTTTACATCATCCTCGTTAAATCCATAATCATTCTCATGTGGCGAACAAAATCTTAAAAAATACCAAGAAGAACAAACAAATGTATCTAACGTATCAGTTTCTCTAACAAGGTCTTTGCCATCAATATTTATCTTTTTCCAACTTTTTTCACTATCTAGAGGATTTCCTTTTACATTTAAATTTATATTTTGTGGAAGTTTAACAGGAAGCATATCATCTGGAATAACATGAATGTTTTTATTTTTATCATATGCTATAGGTATTGGGCAGCCCCAATACCTTTGTCTTGATACACCCCAGTCTTTTAATCTAAAATTAATTTTTTTTTTTCCTAATTTTCTTTTTTCTAATATTTTTATAGTTTCAATTACCGATTCCTCTGGAGCTTTTAAACCATTTAAAAATTCTGAATTGATTATTACTCCTTTATCAGAATATGCTTCATTTCTTACAATATAATCATCGTCTTCATTTTCTGGTTTAACAACCGTTTTAATTTCTAAATTATATTTTTTTGCAAAATCAAAATCTCTCTGATCGTGTGCTGGACATCCAAATACAGCACCAAAACCATAATCCATCAAAACAAAATTAGCAAAATAGACAGGTACTTTTTGTTCTCGATTAAAAGGATTAGTTGCAAATAAATTTGTTTTAAAACCTATTTTTTCTCCTACAGCTATTGCCTCTTCTGTTGTGCCTGTTTTTGAACACTCATCCTTGAATTTTAAAAAATTAGTATCATTTTTGTAGAATTTTGAAATCTCGTGATCAACTGATAAAGCTATAAAGGAAAGCCCAAACAGAGTATCAGGTCTAGTAGTAAAACATTTAATTTTATTAACTGATAAATCACCCTCTACTTCAAAATCTATCTCAGAGCCAAAAGATTTACCAATCCAGTTTTTTTGCATTATTTTTACTTTATTTGGCCAATTATCAAGTTTATTTAAACCATCTAATAAATCTTGCGAAAATTTCGATATATTGAAAAACCATTGACTTAATTTTTTTCTTTCAACCATTGCACCAGACCTCCATCCTCTACCGTCGATAACTTGTTCGTTTGCTAAAACAGTTTCATCAACTGGATCCCAATTGACATAATTTTCTTTTCTATAAACTAGTTTTTTTTCAAATAATTCTAAAAAAAATTTTTGTTGATGTTTATAATAATCCTCTGAACAAGTAGAAATTTCTCTATTCCAATCAATGGATAGACCCAATTTTTTTAACTGTGATTTCATTTTCTTTATGTTTGACTCTGTCCATTCTTTTGGGTCTAATTTATTTTGTTTTGCTGCATTTTCAGCTGGCATTCCAAAAGAGTCCCACCCCATTGGATGAAGAACATTGAATCCCTGAAGTAATTTATATCTGGCTAGTACATCACCAATAGTATAATTTCTGACATGACCCATATGAATTTTCCCTGATGGGTAAGGAAACATTTCAAGACAATAAAATTTTTTTTTGTTTTTATCTACGTGTACAGCAAAAGTTTGATTTTCTTCCCATTTTTTTTGCCACTTATTTTCTATATTTTTAAAGTTATATCTTTCCACTTCAAAAGACATTTCCATCTGTACTCGGATAGGTATATTTTTTATTTTTTTCTTTTGTTTTTTCCTCTTGTTCTGAACTATATTTTGCTGCTCCTTTCAGGATTTGTTTTCTTAATTCTTGAGCAACAATTTTATTGCCTTCGAAAACTTCACAATTTAATGAACTTGTACACTTTCTCGTAAAAACTTTTATATCAAGAGCGTCAGATCTTATTTCGTTTGTTAAAAATCGCACAGAGATTTTAATACTCTCGTTAGGATTTTGATTATTCCCATACCAATCAGTAATTATGATGCCTCCACTATAGTTCACTGAGGATAATGGCATGAAATCTAATACATCTAGTGATGCACGCCATAATTCATTTGAGCTAGCAAAATCAAAAACACCCCCTTTTTTTCCACCAAGATTTTTTAATCTAAATCCTTTTCCTTCGCTTAAATTTTGTTCAATTCTTTTTTTTGGATCTGCAGGAGTTTTTCTTGCATCTCCTCCAGGTAATTTAAATTTACCATCTTGACTTTTACATGAATTTAGTAGGAAAGGCAGAATTAGTGCAAATATTAGTACTTTTGAAAATTTTGATATATTCATGATGACATTTTTATAAATAACAATAATTTCTGTGAAATAAACATTGATAGATAAATTTTTATATACTGATGTAACTATATAGCCAAAATGATCAAAAAATATAGATAAATAGGGTATTTTTATGTTGTAAAATTGCAACACAATATAAATTTGTAATGGAAATGGCAATAATTATAGAAATTTCAAGCTTTAACTTAGTATAAAGCGACTGTTTATTATTAATAATAACATTCAACAAAAGGAGTAATTAATATGAACATTAAAAAAATAGGTATGACTGCTCTAGCAGCATCACTTGTTTCTGCATCAGCTAATGCTGGTGAGTTAACAATTTCAGGTGCGGCGTCACTTGGTATTGGTGGATACAGTGGTGAGAGAGTCGACTTAGGTACTTCATTTACTATGGGTAACCAGTTTACAGTAAGTGGTAGTGGAGAACTTGATAACGGTATGACTGTTTCTTTATCTTACCAATTAGATAACGGTGAAACTGTATTTGATGACCACTCATTAACAATAAGTTCTGAAGGTATGGGATCATTGAAATTCTCTGGTCACGGTGGATCTTCAGCTTCTCAAACTGTAGATGCTACAGTTGCAGGAGATATCTGGGATGGATATGATGGTACTGGAATTGCGGAAAACGTAACTGGTACTGCATTATCTGCAGCAAGTGCTGGTAACAACTCAATGCTTTATACTTTACCAGAAGTAATGGAAGGTGTTAGCATAGTTGCATCTTACAACCCACAAGTTTCAGGAACTACTGAAGCTGAAGTAGGTTATGCTATAACTTACACTGGTGTTGAGGGTTTAACAGCTGCTTATGCTTCAACAGATGAAAATACTGGAACAGCAAATACATCAGGTGAACAAACAGCGTATAAAGTAACTTACGCTTATGGTCCAATCACTTTCGGAGTTTCAAACAGTGATTACGATGTAGGTTCTTCAGGAACTGACATGGAAGTTGATGCTTATAACATCTCTTACACTGTGTCTGATGAACTTTCTTTAAGTTATGGTGTTGAAGAAATTAACAAAGGTGGAACTACAGTTGACGCTGAGTATTCTGCAATTGTTGCTTCATACACATCTGGTGGTATGACACTAACAGCTAAACTTGAAGAAGCTGAAAATGTAAATAACACAACATCTACATTTGCAGACATGGAGTACTACTTTATTGGTGCAGCATTTGCA
The DNA here is from genome assembly GCA_902521615.1 of uncultured Pelagibacteraceae bacterium. Classification (GTDB taxonomy): domain Bacteria; phylum Pseudomonadota; class Alphaproteobacteria; order Pelagibacterales; family Pelagibacteraceae; genus Pelagibacter. The sequence continues at coordinate 66,496 of CABYSJ010000004.1, forward strand.
TTCTAATTAAAAGTAGCTTTAATATTCTAAAAGGGCCCCTTTTAAGGGGCCTTTTTTTTATTCAAAATAAGATATTCCAGCAAATTCTAAATTGTCTAGCAGGTTAAGTTTGTGAATATTTTTTTCAGAAATTCCACCCAGAACAACTACCTTTTTCATTGTTAATTTAGAAAGTAATTTAAATTTATTAATTCCCAAATGGTTCTTGTTTTTTTTGAATAAGGAGGATAAAAAAATTTTTTCTACTTTTTGAATTTCTTTGTTTCTAATCTGTTTAAGGTTATGTGCAGATCCAATGATTTTAAAGCTTTTCTTATATGAAAAAGATAAATGATTAAAATCTTTATTAAATGAAGGTATATAAGCACCATCTAAGCTTAAATTAATTGCTAACTTAATATTGTTAGATAAGTAAAATTTTATTTTTTTTTTCTTACAATAATTCTTAATTTTTAGAATAAGTAATTTATCTATTTTTTTTTCAGAATAATTTCTATAAATTATAATTGTACTCTTATCTTGCTTATCGATAATATTTGTATCAAATTTATTTATAAAGTAATATTTGTTGTTTTTAAAATAATGCATAAAACTATTCAAAATTTATTAAGTATAGAAAATAAAATTCAAGCTAATCTTGATAACTTAAATATTATTAATCAAACGAAAATTATAGCAGTATCAAAGACTTTTAAAATGGATAAAATTTTACCCTTGATTGAGCATGGTCATGCTGATTATGGTGAAAATAAAGTTCAAGAGGCTGTAGAAAAATGGTCAGATATTAAAGCAAACAATTCAAATATTAAATTACATTTAATTGGTAAATTACAAACTAACAAAGTCAAGTTTGCAGTTAAATTATTTGACTATATACATTCAGTTGACTCAGTAAAACTTGCACAAAAAATTTCAGATGAATCTTTAAAAATAAATAAAAAAATCAAAATTTTTATTCAAGTTAATATTGGGCAAGAAGCGCAAAAGTCTGGAATTAATGAAGACCATTTGGATAAATTGGTTTCTTTTTGTAAAATGATTAATTTAGAATTGGTTGGTTTAATGTGTATTCCTCCATTAAATTTAGATCCTCTGATTTATTTTAAACAAATGTCAAAATTAAACAAAAATTATGGATTTCCCGACTTAAGTATGGGTATGTCATCAGATTATTTAATAGCTGCAGAAAATTCAGCTACTTATTTGAGGATAGGATCTAGTATTTTTGGTGAAAGATCTTAATAAATTTTAATTTTTGAACTTCTCTTTATAATTTTTGCTAAAATTAAAAAATCCTTTTTTTTCAGTGCAATACATCCAGCGGTAGGTTTGTAATTACTTGTTAGATGTATAAATATACAACTACCCAACCCCAGAACTGGTTTTTTATAATTGTACTTAATTGGGATAAAAAGATCATATTTATTGTCTTTTCTTTTTAATTTTTCATGTCTAATTTTTTTACTAATTTTTATAAGCTTGTTATATTTTGTTGGAAAATTAACATCGTCACACCATCCCATATTATTTTTAATTTCAACGCATTTAAGAGACGTCTCTGGTTTATTCATTCTATCTTTTCTATAATAAAGGTTTTCAATTTTAAATTTACCTTTTGGTGTTTTTTTATCTCCTTCCCTTTTACTTTTTGTTGAACCTTTTCTACCAATACTACACTTAAATTTAAATTCATCTATTTGAAGAGTATGTTTATTTTTTATAAAAATTGTCATATTCTATTATTGTGACTAATCAGATTTTAATAATATATAAGTTTACCGAATTATATCATATTTTTGAAGAACTTAGTTTGGATTTAAATTTTACTATAACTTTTGTAGAGAATGAAAAATCTTTAAATAAAAAATTAGAAAATTTTAATAATTATTTAATTATATCTAATAAAAAAAACTTAAATATTGGAAACCAATTTGTCTTAGATAATACACCAATAAATATTTTTAAATTAGTTGAAAAAATAAATATTGAGTTTTTAAAAATACAATTCAACAGCCAGTCAGAAGTTACAGTAAATAATTATATAATTAATCTTAATTCTAGAGAGATGTTAGCAAATAATATTAAGATTAAGTTGACTGAAAAAGAAATAAATACAATTACTTATTTATCTAAATCAGAAAAACCAGTTAGTATTAACGAGCTACAAGAAAAAGTTTGGAGTTATCAGTCTGATATAGAAACCCATACTGTTGAAACTCATATTTATCGATTAAGAAAAAAAATTTTAGACACATTTAATGATAAAAATTTTATAATTAGTGAAAAAAATGGCTATCAAATCAAATAAGAAGAACCCTATGGCTAAAGATTTATTTACAAAAAAGTATAAACCAAAAATAGTTAAGCCTAAAAAAGGTAAGGGAAGTTTCAAAAGAAAGAAAATTTAAGTTAAAGTCTTGCCCCAATTTGCTGTATTACTTTAGATGACATTTCGGTACCTTTTTCGAGACACTCTCTTGTAGATAATTTGTTAATATACCCATGTAAAAAACCAGCAGCAAAAAGATCACCTGCGCCTGTAAGATCAATAATTTTAAGGTTTTTTTGTATATCACATTCAACAACTTCATCACCCTTAACTGCAACCGCACCTTTTTCTCCTCTGGTCACAATCATTAATTTACCGAGGTGTTTTGAGAAGCTTATAACTTCATTAAAATTTTTTGCTTCAATTAATGATGTAATTTCTTGTTCGTTAGCAAAAGTTATATCAAGTTTGTTTTTTACTAGGTTTAAAAAATGGGCTTTATGTCTATCTACGCAAAATAGATCTGAGAGCGACATAGCAACTTTGTTTGCATTATTTATAGCTTTATCAAAAGCTTTCTTAGGTTCTCCTTCATCCCACAAGTAGCCTTCTAAAAATATTATCTCACTTTTTTTAATTGCATCAGAACTAACATCATCTTCATTAATTTTTCCTGCAGTTCCTAAGAAAGTACACATTGTTCTCTCTGAGTCTGGAGTTACTAAAATTAAACATGTTCCAGTTGGTAATTTTTCTTTTTTTTTTGAATAAAAGTACTTTACATTTTCTTTTTTTAAACCTTCCTCATACTTACTACCAAATTCATCATCAGACACTTTACCTATAAAACCAACATTATTGCCAAGTTGAGATAATCCTACTATAGAGTTTGCTACAGAGCCGCCAGAAACAGTTTTTTCGATTTTAAGATTTGTTAACAAACTTTTGAACTCTTTTTCATCAAAAAACAATTTCATTGTACTTTTTGTAAGATCATTTTGAACAATAAAGCTGTCATTTACTTTACAGATAACATCCACAATAGCATTTCCTATTCCTAAAATTTTCATACTAAGCTTTTTTTGTAATAACAGGTTTTTTTCTATTTGGGAAGCAAGTAGTGCAGATTTTACAAGTTAAACCATAACAATCTCTTGCTTTACAATATTCCCTTCCATAAAAAATTATTTGCAAATGAAGCTTAGACCAAGTTTTTTTAGGAAATATTCTTTTCAAATCTTTTTCGGTTTGAACTACATTTTTTCCATTTGTTAAACCCCATCTTTGTGCAAGTCTGTGAATATGAGTATCAACGGCAAAAGCTGGATATCCGAAGCCTTGAGACATCACAACACTAGCTGTTTTATGGCCTACACCAGGTAACTTTTCGAGTTCTTCAAAAGTTTTAGGTACTTTACCTTTGTGTTTTTCTAACACTTGCTTTGACATAAAGTAAATGTTTTTTGCTTTAATTCTAAAAATACCAATTTTTCTTATCAATTTCTCAATTTTCTTTCTCCCTAATTTTACAAAGTGCTCTGGTTTATAGTATTTTGGGTATATAGCCTTAGTTACATTGTTAACGTTCACATCTGTACATTGCGCAGAAAGTAGTACAGAAATTAATAGAGTGAAAGTATTTTTACTTTTTAAAGGAACAGGTGCCTTAGGGTAAATTTTATTAAGAGTTTCAATTATGATTTTTGCTTTTTGTTTCTCATTCATTATGAAAAGTTAAGCAAGTCTCTCATAGAATATAATCCTGGTTTTTTTTTCATCAACCATTTAGAAGCAGTTAAGGCTCCATCTGAGTAAAGTGCCCTATCAAAAGCTTCATGGTTTAATGTAATTATTTCTTTTCCACTTGAGAATTTTACCTCATGTTCTCCTATAATTTCACCTCTTCTGATTGAGTTAAAATTAATTTTTTTTCCGTAAGGAAAAGATTTTTTATTCAAGAATTTTTTACCAACTAGGTTATATAAATTTTTATTTTTTCCATCGGCAATTCCTTTACCAAGCATCAACGCAGTACCAGATGGATAGTCTTTTTTATGTTTGTGATGTACTTCAAATATTTTACTCAAATATTCATCATTTAGGGATTTTGATGCAATCTCAGTTAAATACATTAATAAATTTACACCTAAACTCATGTTACCTGCTTTTAGAATAGGTATTTTTTTTGAATATTTTTTAATTTGATTTTCTTGGCTTCTAGTAAATCCAGTGGTTCCAACTACCACTTTTTTCCTCAGTTTTGATGCTATCTTGATAATTTCAAGAGTACAACTTGGTACTGTGAAATCAATAATTACATCAGTTTTTTTAAAAGCTTTGACAGAATTTAACTCGGGTTTAACTCTGTTAAACGTTTTATTTATTAATCTATTTTCTGTAAGTGTAACTAGTTTAAAGTTTTTATTTTTTTTTGCAGATCTAATTAATTGCTGGCCCATCCTACCCATGCAACCAGAAATAGCTAAATTTATTTTTTTCATTAGTATTTTTTTATTATAATATACATTACTTACATTAATTAAAATGAATTATATTATAAAAATTATTTTTTTATTTAGCTTTTGCAGTTTTGTTTTTGCTGAAGAAGCGATATTTCACAAAAATTTAAAAATCAAAAAAGACGATACTACAGTCAATGTTAAAGGTGGTTTTAAAATTATTAGAGAGCAATTTTATAAAAATTTTAAAAAAGAAAACAATCTTGATTATAATTTTTTAGAAGTTACCAAAGAGAATCCTAGATATGGTGATACCGCTTTGAAACTCACTTTAGGAACTGGTTGTATTGGCTCAAAAGCAGATTGTAAAAGAGCGAATGCTGAGTCAAAAAAAAGAGTTGAGATAAGTGGAAGAAAGATTGGAAAAAAAAAGGACGATAATGTATGGATGTCAATGTCACTCTTGATACCCAAAGATTTTAAATGGGGAGGAAGACTTACTATACAGCAATGGCATAACGATATAGAAGTTTATGAACCTATGTTAGAAACTGATTTAAAAAATTTTGTTGGATTAACTATGAAAAATGGGTCTAAAAAAGGATATTTTGTATTGGACAAGCCAAATAAAAATTGCTCAGCTGGCTCTGGAGATGGTTCTACGGGCGCTAATTTTTGTATAAAAGCCTATCAGGAGTTTAAATTATTGGATTGGGATGAGTTACTAAGTCTTAAGGGAAAATGGATAGATATTATCCATAATATTAACTTTAACTCTAATCCGGAAAAAGGTTATTTCAAAATTTGGATTAATGGTGATCTTAAAGTTGATCAGAAAGGACAAACAATTTGGAAAACCCATGGTGATGTAGAAAAGTATTTTGGTAAAAATCGTTGGGATTTTAAGTTTGGAATTTACACAACCTCAAAAATGGCATTTAAGTTATATTTCGACGAAATTTGGATAAAAAAATCTTGTAAAGGTCTCAAATTAAAGCGACTTGGTTATAATTGTAAAAGTTTATTGAACCAAAAAGGAGGTGCAAAACCTTATGTAATTAAAGATATAAGTGGTAATCCAGCTTTGGCCGGAACCTTATAATTTGAGGTTAATTTTTCCAGAAATCTTTTGCTTTTTGAAAAAATTTTTTAATACTTGGATTTGACTTATCGTTTTCAATGTCTCTAAATTGCTCTAATAATTCTTTTTGTTTTTTATTTAAATAAACCGGTACTTCTGTTTTTACCTGAACATACAAATCGCCGAAATCACCCCGTCTCATAAATGGCATTCCTTTACCTTTTAATCTGAATTGTTTTCCATTTTGAGTTCCATCAGGAATTTTTATTTTTGCTTTTCCCCCGTCAATAGTAGGTATTTCAATGGTTGTTCCTAAAGCTGCATCAGCTAAAGAAAGAGGGAATTCAAAAAATAAATTTTCGTCTGATCTTTTAAATAAGTTATGTGAATTTACATTGATAAACAGATAAAGATCTCCTGTTGCTCCACCTCTAGTTCCAGCTTCACCTTTTCCTGCGAGCCTTATTCTTGTTCCATCATCTACACCTTTTGGAATTGTTACAGATATTCTTTTAGATGCTTGTTTTTTACCCTGACCATTACAATCATTACAAGGATTAGTAATTTCCTCACCATTTCCATTACATTGAGGACAGGTTTGTTGAACAGTAAAGAAACCTTGATTAGATCTTATTCTGCCATTCCCACCACAATATGAACATCTATCAGGTGAATAACCTTGTTTAGATCCATTACCTTTACAAGTCCCGCACTGTTCGGATGTAGAAAATTTTATATCTTGTTTTTTTCCATGGTAAGCTTCTTCAAGAGAAATTGATAAATCATACCTCAAGTCAGAACCTCTATTATTAGATTTTCTACTTCTTGATCTTCTACCTCCTCCAAAATCACCAAAGAAATCCTCAAAAATATCTGAGAAATCCGCTCCACTGAAACCACCAAAGCCACCACCTGGTCTACCACCGCCGTTTTCAAATGCAGCGTGACCAAAATTATCGTAGTTTTGCTTTTTTTCTTTATCTGAAAGTATTCCGTAAGCCTCACTGGCTTCTTTAAATTTTTCTTCTGCTTTGGAATCTCCTGGATTTTTATCAGGATGATATTTAACAGCTAACCTTCTGTATGCAGATTTTAATTCTTCAGGACTAGCGCTTTTATTAACGCCTAGGACATCGTAATAGTCTCTTTTAGCCATCAAATTACCCCAGACAATATAATGTCGGTTTAAGCGCTTTTTTCTTTATTCTCGTCTTTTACTTCTTCGAAATCAGCATCAACAACATTCTCGTCTTTTTTACCCGCATCATCTCCACCATCATCTTTTCCAGATTCTGGTTTTGCACTTTGTTGTGATTTATAGATTGCTTCTCCAAGTTTCATTGAAGCTTGAACTAAAGCTTCAGTTTTTTTCTTAATATCTTCAATGTCTTCACTTTTTAAAGCTTCTTTTACAGCAGTTGATGCGTCTTCAATTGCTTTTTTTTCTGCATCAGAAATTTTTGCTCCATGCTCTTTTAAATTCTTTTCAGTAGAGTGAATTAGAGTATCTGCTTGGTTTCTAACATCAACAGATTCTCTTTTCTTTTTATCGGCTTCCTTATTAGCCTCTGCGTCTTTAACCATTTTTTCAATTTCTTCATCACTTAATCCACCTGAAGCTTGGATTTGAATCTTTTGTTCTTTACCAGTTCCTTTGTCTTTAGCAGAAACATTCACAATACCATTTGCATCAATATCAAAAGTAACTTCAATTTGAGGAACACCTCTTGGTGCTGGCGCGATACCCACTAATTCAAAGTTACCTAAAGCTTTATTGTCAGCAGCCATTTCTCTTTCACCTTGTAGAACTCTAATAGATACTGCTGGTTGATTGTCTTCTGCAGTTGAAAACACCTGACTTTTTTTAGTTGGTATTGTTGTGTTTTTATCAATTAGTTTTGTAGAAACTCCTCCAAGTGTTTCAATACCTAGTGATAATGGTGTGACATCTAAAAGAAGCACATCTTTAACATCACCTTGTAAAACACCTGCTTGAATAGCAGCACCCATTGCAACTACTTCATCTGGGTTTACGCTTTTGTTAGGATCTTTCCCAAAAAAGTTTTTTACCTCTTCAATTACTTTGGGCATTCTAGTCATACCACCAACCATAACTACTTCGTCAACTTCACTTGAACTAATTCCCGCGTCTTTTAGAGCCGTCTTGCATGGAGGCATTGTTCTAGCAATTAAGTCCTCAACTAAAGCCTCAAGTTTTGCTCTAGTCATTTTTAAATTAATATGTTTTGGACCTGTCTTATCTGCTGTAATAAAAGGTAAGTTTATATCAGTTTGTTCTGCAGATGATAATTCTATTTTTGCTTTTTCAGCTGCTTCTTTTAATCTTTGTAAAGCAAGTTTATCTGACTTTAGATCAATTCCATTATCTTTTTTAAATTCAGAAATTAAGTAATCAACAACAGCATTATCAAAATCTTCACCACCTAAAAAAGTATCACCATTAGTTGATTTAACTTCAAAGACACCATCACCCAATTCTAAGATAGATACATCAAATGTTCCTCCACCCAAATCATATACAGCAATTTTCTTATTCTGTTTTTTATCTAAACCATAAGCTAGTGACGCAGCTGTTGGTTCATTAATAATTCTTAAAACTTCTAATCCAGCAATTTTTCCTGCATCTTTTGTTGCTTGTCTTTGTGCATCATTAAAGTATGCGGGTACTGTAATCACAGCCTTTGTTACAGCTTGACCTAAATATTTTTCTGCTGTTTCTTTCATTTTTTGTAAAATGAAAGCAGATATTTGAGAAGGTGAATATTTCTCACCTTTAGCTTCAATCCAAGCATCACCTTTTTCAGAATTAACTATTTTAAAAGGTGCAGCTTCTACATCTTTTTTTACTGTTGGGTCGTCAAAATTTCTTCCAATCAATCTTTTTACGGCAAAGATAGTATTTTCTGGATTTGTAACGGCTTGTCTTTTTGCTGGTTGTCCAATTAATTTTTCATTTTCATCTGTAAATGCTACAACTGATGGAGTGGTCCTTGCTCCCTCAGCATTTTCTAAAACTTTAGCTTGTGTCCCTTCCATAATGGCAACACATGAATTTGTTGTTCCTAAATCTATTCCAATTATCTTGCTCATAATATTAATATCTCTCCTCCGACATATAGGGTTTAAATGTGAAACTACAAGTTGATCTCATAATTATTTATTTTCTTGATTTTCTTGATTTTCCTCAGTTTTTTCTTCTTTAATCGTAACTTTTTTTGACACCCCTACTAATGAGGGTCTAAGTAATCTGTCTTTTATAGTAAAGCCTTTTTGAATTTCCTGAATTATTGTTCCAGGTTCTTTAGTATCGTCTTCTATTTCCATCATTGCTTGATGAAAGTTTGGATCTAGTTTTTTGTTAAGGCTATCAATAGGTTTAATATTATTTTTCTCGAATATTGAGATTAAATCCTTTTTAATAATATCTAAATGTTCTAATGTTTTCTTTAATGCTTCAGTTTCTTTTAACTTATCGTCACTTTCAAGTACATGTTTTGATCGATCCAGGTTATCAATCAAATTTAATGCTTCTTTAGCAAAACTATAACCACCATATTCAAAAGCATCCTCTTTTTCTTTTTCAAATCTTCTTCTTTGATTTTCCATTTCAGCAAAAGTTCTCGCCACTTTATCTTCAAGTTCAGCAATTTTTTCCTCTGGAGTTGGTTCTTTTATTTCTTCTTTAGGCTCTTGGTCTGTTTCTTGCTTATTTTCTTCGACTAAATTTTCTTGAGATTTCTCATTTTCTTTTAATGTATCCTGGTTTTGATCCGCAGAAGCGCTATTTTGGTTTTCCTCTTTTTCCATAACCTCTTATATGGTAAGGATTTTAGTAATTTCTAGATGTTTAAACAAAAAATAAATAAATTACTCATTGGGACCAACAACAGGGGCAAATTAAGAGAAATCAAGAGTTTATTGCCCAAAAAGATCAAAATACACTCTACATCTGAATTTAAACTTAGAAGTCCATTTGAAAATGGCAAAACATTTAAAGAAAACTCATTAATTAAATCTAAATATTTTTCAAAAAAAACAGGATTGTTATGCTTGGCAGATGATTCAGGTTTAGAAATTGATTTTTTGAATAAAAGTCCAGGAATTTATTCTGCTAGGTGGGGAGGAAGGCATGGAGACTTTAATAAAGCTATAAGAAGAGTTTACAGAGAGCTAAATAAAAAAGATAAAAATTGGAAAAATAAAAAAATTAAAGCGAGGTTTATTTGTGCACTTTCTATTTCCTATTTAAATAAAAAAATTGTTTGTGTTTTAGGAAAAGTTGAAGGCCATATATCGGATAAACCGAGAGGAAAATATGGATTTGGCTATGATCCAATTTTTATTCCTTTAAAAAAAAGAAAAACTTTTGGAGAAATGAAACCGTCTCAAAAATATAAGATGGACCATAGATATCAAGCTTTTAAAAAAATTAAAAAATTTCTATAAGTTTTTGATCCTCAATTTTATAAAAATTAAGTCTATGATTTATTTTATTATTTTTGATATCAAAAATTCCTATTTTTCCTTTGAAAGAGTTTTTTCTTTTAAAAATTCTATTTAGGTTTTTTGTTTGAGAGTTTATTGACAAGTAATAAACTAAGCCAACAAGATCATAACTCAATAGTGATAAGTGTGTAGGGTCTTCATTAAATGCGTTAAAGTATTTTATTTTGTAGTTATCAAAATTCCCTTTATTTATTGATGGGTAATATAACGGCTGGATATCAGTTTCGTTTAATAGACTTTCGTCAAACCATTGATTTAAAGTTATAAAATATTTATTTTCAGGAAGTACATCAGTATATAAAAGTGATGTAGATACACTTTTTAGACTTTCATCAAAATCTGCAATTACAACAGCATCAAAATTTAAACCGCCTAAAGTATATCTTTTTTCTAGTCTTTTTATTTTTTTTCCTTTATTTGGGTCATTTGAATTTTTTATCCTTTTTATTTCATCTTCTAAATTTTGCTTTCTTATTCTGTAGTTTGTAATTTCTTCTATTTGTTTTGTTAATTTCGTAGGCTCTGTATTATATTCATAATCTTTATAAATTTTAATTTTTGAATTTTTCATTCCTCTTTTAACTTCAAATTCATAATCTTGGATTGGCGTTAAAAAAATAGTTCTTTGTATTTGATTATTTTCTAAAAACTTTTTTATTGTGTTAAATTGTGACGTAGAATTAATTCCACCAGAGATTACATTTTTTGGAAGGTCTAAAGTTTTATTTGTTAATGATAAAAAAGTTAATTCACTCATTTCATCTAAATAATTTAAACTTTCATAAAATACAGGACCTATAACAACCTTAATACCCATTTCACTTAATTCAAATGCTGATTTTAAGGTTTGGTTAGCTTTAGTTGCCGTATCTTTTGGATAGATTTCTAATAGATCATTATTTATATCTTTGACAGCTAATCCAACTGCGTTAATGATTGATTCTCCAATTTCTTTATTTTCTCCAGTCATAGGTACTAATAATCCTATTTTGATTTTTTCTTGAGCATTAACGGTTGAAAAAAACAGAAAGTAAAAACTTAAAAAAATAAAATAAATAATTTTAATTAATTTAATCATTTTGATGCTAATATAATATTTTTTAAGCTAAATTATGATCATAAAACCACAATTTAAATTAAAAGAATACGAAAATGGTCTTTATTTGGTATCAACCCCTTTGGGAAATCTAAAAGATATAACTTTAAGAGCAATTGAGGTTTTACAGCAATCTGATTACATTTTATGCGAAGATACTCGAGTTTCAAAAAATCTTTTAGATAAATATCAAATTAAATCAAAATTAATTTCAAATCATAAATTTAATGAAAAAAAAAATGTAGTAAAAATTATTGAGTATCTTAAATCTGGAAAGATAATTTCACTAATATCTGATGCTGGTACGCCAAGTATCTCCGATCCAGGTTCAATATTGGTTAATGAGTGCATTGATAAAGAGATAAGAATTTTTCCAATTCCAGGACCATCTGCCATTGCTACAGCCGTTTCAATTAGTGGATTTTCAGATAAATTTTTATTTTGTGGCTTTTTCCCAAACAAAAAACAGCAATTATCCAATGAATTAAAAAAATTTTCAGAATTTGAAAATTCATTAGTCTTTTTTATTTCTCCCAAAAAAATTAATAAAATCGTACCTGAAATAAAAAAGAATTTTACTGGAAGAAAGATAGTTTTTTGCAGGGAAATAACAAAAATATACGAAGAATTTATCAGAAAAAATGTAGATGAATTAGAATTATTTGAAATAGAACCAAAAGGCGAGATTACAGTTGTTATTTCTGAAAAAAAAAAAATTAAAAATATATCTAAAAAATTAACTGAATCAGATATGAATATAATTAAAAAAATGATTAATAAATTATCTACTAAAGAAATTACAGATATTTTAACTCAAAGTACTAACGTGCCAAAAAAAGAAATTTACAATTATTGCTTAGAATTAAAAAATGAAAAATAAATTATTAATTTATATTTTTATAAGTTTTATTTTAACCGGATGTGTTGGAGTTGGTTCAAAAGGTATTTTTGGAACTGGTGTTTCTGTTGCTCTTGATCCTAGAACAGTCGGTACTCAAATAGATGATTCTATTATGCAAAAAAGCATTAGTGCTAAAATCGTAGCTATAGACAAAAAATATCTTTTATCTGTAAAGACTAAAGTTTTAGACGGTAGAATTTTTGTGACTGGAAAAGTAGATAGTCCAGAAGAAAAATTAATGATTACAAAATTAGCATGGGAAACTAAGGGTGCCAGATCAGTTAGAAATGATATTAAAATAAAAGAAGAGTTTAATTTTAAACAATCAGCAAAAGATCTACTTATTACATCACAATTAAGAACAGCATTAATTGTAAATAAGAATATTAAAGCTACAAATTACCAAATAGATACTTATAAGAAGAAAATTTATGTTTATGGAATTGCTTTAACTTCTGAAGAAAAAGATTTGGTAATAAGTGAGGCTAAAGAAATTCTTGATGTGGAAGATGTAATTGCCAGCATCATTCTTGTTGAAGATTTAAGAATTCAGAGAGAATAATTATTTTTTGTAATCAATTACTTGTGAAGAATAAGCAGCAATTGATGCCAGGTTAAGTATTTCTGAAGTTGACGATCTTAAAGGTGCAATTTCTACTGGAAGCCCGAGTCCAATTAATAATGGTCCAATTACTTTTGTGTCACCTATAGTTTTCATTAATTTATAAGAAATTGCTGCACTATGTTGTCCAGGCATTATCAAAATATTTGCCTTACCAACAATTTTTGCAAAGGGGTAAAGATCTTTATATTCTGGATTTAGAGCAACATCAGGCTGCATATCTCCATCAAATTCAAAGTCTACTTTTTTTTCTTTTAATATTTCAACTGCGTTTCGAATATGTTTTGTTCTACTAGTAAGAGGTTGTCCAAATGTAGAGTGAGATACAAAAGCAACTTTAGGTTCAAATCCAAAAAGCCTAACTACTCTTGCTGTAGATATAGCGATTTCAGCCATTTGTTCAGAAGTTGGATATTCGTGGACACTTGTATCACCAACAAAAATAGTTCTCCCTTTATGAACAATCATGTTTAAGCCAAACATAATTTCACCTTTTCTTACATCAACAACTTGCTTAATTTTTTCAAATGAAGCACCAAATCGTCTTGTATTACCTGTTACAGCACCATCAGCATCACCACAGGCAACCATACTAGTAGCCCAAACAACTCTATCATTTCTGATCATTCGGTCACAATCTCGTTCTAATAATCCTTGCTCTCTTTGTAATTTCTCAAATAAATGTTTGACGTATCTTTTTCTCTTTTCCTCATCTTTAGAATTAACAATTTCAATGTCAAAATTTTCACTATAACCAATATTTTTAATTTGTTCTTTAATTTTACTTTCTTTACCAACCAGGATTGGAATACCTAATTTTGAATTTTTAAATGCTATAGCGGCTTTTAAAGTATTTTCATCTTCACCATCCGCGAAAACAATTCTTTTCTGATTTTTCTTAATAAATGAATTTATACCTTGCATGATGGTTACTGTCGGGTCTAATCTTTGTTTAAGTTGATCTTTATAAATTTCAAAATCATCTATATTTTTTCTAGCCACCCCACTTTCTATCGCTGCTTTAGCTACAGCTGCTGGTATTACACTAATTAATCTCGGATCAAATGTTGATGGAATAATATAATCTTTTCCATAATGAGGTCTTTCTCCACCCATAGCTGCAACAACTTCATCAGGAACATCTTCTCTTGCAAGCTTAGCTATTGCATTAGCTGCAGCAACTTTCATTTCTTCATTTATTGTTTTGGATCTAACATCTAAAGCTCCTCGAAAAATGTAAGGAAACCCAATTAAATTATTTACTTGATTAGGATAATCCGATCTACCTGTTGCAACAATTGCATCATTTCTAACCTCATTAATTTCCTCTGGAGTAATTTCTGGATCAGGATTAGCACAAGCAAATATAATTGGATTTTTTGCCATAGATTTAACCATCTCTTTTTTTAGAACACCTTTTGCAGATAATCCTAAAAAAACATCTGCACCTTTAACAGCATCTTCTAAAGTTCTATGTTTAGTTCTAAGCGCATATCTAGATTTCCATTGATCAATTCCCTCAGTTCTTCCATCATAAATAACACCCTTTCTATCTAGCATTATTATATTTTCAGATTTTACCCCTGAGTTTTTAAATAACTCAGTACAAGCTTGCGCTGAAGCTCCAGCACCATTAACGACAACTTTAATTTTTTTTATTGATTTACCACAAATATCCAAGGCATTAATTAATGCTGCAGTTGTAATAATTGCTGTTCCATGTTGATCATCATGAAAAACTGGAATATCCAAGATCTCTTTTAATTTCTGTTCTATTATAAAACAATCTGGTGCAGCTATATCTTCTAAGTTTATTCCACCAAAGCTAGGTGCAAAATTTTTAATTGAATTAATTATTTCGTCTGAATCTTTACAATCAATCTCTAAATCAATCGAGTCAATATCTGCAAATCTTTTAAATAATACAGCCTTTCCTTCCATCACAGGCTTTGATGCAAGAGCACCTAAATTTCCCATCCCTAATATTGCTGAACCATTACTTATTACAGCAACAAGGTTTCCTTTACTTGTGTAATCATAAGCTGCTTCTGGGTTTTCGCTTATTTTTTTTACAGGAGCAGCAACTCCTGGAGAATATGCTAAAGCAAGGTCACGCTTAGTTGTCATATTTTTTGAAGAAATAATCTCAATCTTGCCTGGTTTTTTGTCTTTATGAAAATCTAAAGCTTCTTTATCCGTGTAATGATCAATTTTTGTTTTTTTCATTTCTGATAACAATAAGTGTACAATTGGGGTAAAATTAAGACTAATATGATTTATGAACTTACTTAAGTCAACAGGCACATTTGGTTTTTATACCATCATTAGTAGATTGCTGGGTTATTTAAGAGATATTTTAATAGCAATTTTTCTAGGAACAGGGATGCTGGCGGATGCTTTTTTTGTAGCATTTAGAATTCCAAATACATTTAGAAGATTATTTGCCGAAGGCACCTTTAATGCAGCATTCGTTCCAAGTTATTCATCAGAAATCACTAAGGGAAAGAAACAATCAAATAAATTTGCTAATGATATTTTTAATATTCTTTTTTTAGGGTTGTTATTTTTAACAATAATAATTGAAATTTTTATGCCTGCATTTGTTTCAATTATTGCTCCAGGATTTGTGGGTGATTTAGAAAAAATGGAGGTAGCTATAAATTTAACAAGAATTACTTTTCCTTTTTTATTTTTTATTTGCTTAGCTTCTTTTTTTTCTGCAATTCTAAATTCACATAACAAGTTTGCTGCTGCAGCTGCAGCCCCAATAATTTTAAATATTGTTTTAATTTTAGTATTGATTTTTTCTAAATCTTTAGGTGATCAATTAGTTTATTATTTGTCTTACGGTGTTTCTTTCGCTGGTTTTTTACAATTAATATTTTTATATAAATATGTATCAAAATATTATTCACTCAAATTTAATTACAAATTAAAAGTAAGCGATAAAGTTAAGTTCTTTTTTAAAAAACTTTTACCGAGTATTTTTTCTTCTGGAGTTACTCAAATTAATATTTTAATTGGCACAATAATTGCATCATTTCAAGCAAGCGCAGTTTCTTACTTATATTATGCTGATAGAATTTATCAAATTAATCTAGCTATAGCTGGGATTGCGATTGGTGTTGTAATACTTCCACAGCTTTCAAAAAATATTCAATCTAGAAAAAAAAATAAGATTTTGTTTATACAAAATAAAGCTCTTGAATTAAGTTTATTCTTAAGTCTTCCAGCAACTATCGCTCTAATCATAGGATCAGAGCAAATTATTTCAGCTTTATTTGGTTATGGGTCATTCAATGAAAATTCGGTGAGTAATTCAAGCTTAGCTTTATATTATTTTGCTTTAGGCCTGCCTGCTTTTGCATTGATAAAAGTATTTTCAAGTTTTTTCTTTGCAAACCATGATACCAAAACTCCATTTTATATTTCTTTAATATCAGTATTACTTAATATTTTTATTAGTGTTTATTATTTTAGTGAAATTGGTTTTATAATAATTCCAATAGCCACATCTATTTCATCTTGGTTTAATTCAATATTGTTATTTATATTTTTGAAAAATCGACAATTATTTTATTTTAACCAAATATTTTTTATTAAATTTATTAAAATAATTTTTGCATCAATTATGATGGGTCTATTTTTTAATTTTATGTTAAGTTTTTTTCAAAATGAATTAGCATTTAATCAATCAATTAAATCTTTTTATTTAGTTTTATCTGTTATATTGGGATTGTTGTTTTATTTAATTGTGTGTTATTTCATCAAAGCTTTTCAAATGAATGATATTAAATTAAAGTATTAATTTTATGGGTAAAAAAATATTCTCTGGTGTTCAGCCTACAGGTAATCTTCATCTTGGAAATTACTTAGGTGCCATAAAAAACTTTGTAGACTTAAATAACGATGAAGATAACAAATGTATTTTTTGTGTAGTTGATCTACATGCCATTACAGTAAAGCAAGATCCAAATGAATTAAAAAATAATATCCGGGAAACTGTTGCAACTTTTATAGCAAGTGGAATTGATCCAAAAAAAAGCATAATTTTTAATCAATCTAGAGTAGCTGCTCATGCAGAAGGAGCATGGATTTTAAGCTGCATTGCTAGAATGGGTTGGTTAAATAGAATGACCCAATTCAAAGAGAAAGCCGGGAAAGACAAAGAGAAAGCCAGTATTGGTTTATATTCTTATCCAGTTCTAATGGCAGCTGATATTCTTTTATACGATGCCACTCATGTCCCTGTGGGTGATGATCAAAAACAACATTTGGAATTATGTAGAGATATAGCTCAAAAATTTAATAATGATTTTGATGTAGAAAATTTTCTTCAAGTTCCAGAACCTCTAATTCAAAAAGAGTTTTCAAGAATAATGAGTTTAAAAGATGGCTCAAAAAAAATGAGTAAATCAGAATTATCAGATTTAAGTCGAATAAATTTAACAGACGATAAAGATCAAATAATTAACAAAATCAAAAAAGCAAAAACAGATCCTTTGCCTATGCCACAAGATATTAAGGAGCTTGATAAAAGATTAGAGGCAAAGAATCTTTTAGGAATATATTCAAGCTTGACAAACTCTACATTAGAAAATTCAGTAAAAAATTTTTCAGGTAAAAATTTTTCAGAATTTAAAGAACAATTGGCTGAAGAACTTGTTAATAAAATTGAACCTATTTCTAATGAGATAAAAAAACTTTTAGAAGATAGAAAATTTCTTGATGAAATTCTTCTAGATGGAGTTGAAAAAGCAAATATGATTGCCTCTAAAAAGATTGAAAGAATTAAGGAAATAGTGGGTTTTTAATAAAAATTTATTATCAAGTTTTAATTTTCAAAATATTCACTATATATAATTCATGTTTGTGCAAACAGAAGTAACACCAAATCCAAATTCTTTAAAATTTCTTCCTGGGAAAAAAGTCTCAAATAGCGGTCCTTATGAAATTACAAATAAAGAAGATGTTAAAAATGAATTGGTGAGAAATATTTTGTCAATAAATGGTGTTGAGGGTATTTTTTTAGGTCAAGATTTTATTTCAGTAAATAAGAATGAAAACATTAAGTGGGACGAAATAAAACATATCGTAATTTCTCTAATAAATGATTTTTACGCAGGTGGTAAAGAGTTTGTAATTGACGAAAATATAAAACAAGTGGATTTAGATTTAAGTGAAATTGAAACAAAAATTGTAAAAATTCTAGAGGAAAAAATAAGACCCGCTGTTGCTAGAGACGGTGGAGATATAAAATTTAAAGAGTTCAAGGACGGAATTGTTATGGTACAATTACAAGGAAGTTGTTCAGGCTGTCCTAGTTCAACAATGACTTTAAAACAAGGTGTTCAAAATCTTTTATGTCAT
>CABYSJ010000005.1 GCA_902521615.1 uncultured Pelagibacteraceae bacterium
GGAATAAGACCATTGGTAATTGGTAAGCTTGGCAATAGTTATGTCTTAGCATCTGAAACTTGTGCCTTTGACATTATTGGTGCTAAATTTGTTAGAGAAGTTGAAAATGGTGAGATAATTTTAATTGAAAACAATGAACTGAAAAGTATTAAGCCCTTCCCTGCTAAAAAAGTTAGGCCTTGTGTTTTTGAGTATATTTATTTTTCAAGACCAGACAGTTTAATAGGTGGAAAAACAGCATACGAGCATAGAAAAAACATCGGCAGAGAGCTTGCAAAAGAAAATGATACTGATGCCGATATAGTGGTTCCAGTTCCAGATTCTGGAAATGCTGCTGCTATGGGTTTTGCTCAAGAATTAAAAATGAATTTTGAACATGGGTTAATTAGAAATCATTATGTTGGAAGAACTTTCATTGAACCAAGCCAGAAAATTAGAAGCTTGGGTGTTAAATTAAAATTAAATGCTAATCAAACAACAATTAAAAATAAAAAAATAATTCTTATAGATGACTCTCTTGTTCGAGGAACAACGTCGTACAAAATTGTTAAAATGCTTTATGAAGCTGGTGCAAAAGAAGTTCATGTTAAAATTGCATGCCCTGAAATAAGATATCCAGATTTCTACGGTGTAGATACACCTACAAAAAAAGAATTGTTAGCAGCAAATAAATCTAATGATGAAATTTGTGAATATATTGGAGCTAAATCTTTAAGATTTTTATCAATAGAAGGATTGTATAAAGCTATTGGTTTTGAAAAAAGAAACGAAACGTATCCACAATTAACAGACCATTATTTTACAGGTGAATATCCTGTTAAATTAGTAGATGAATTAGGAGATAATAAAATAACTCAATTATCTTTATTAAGTACTGGATCAAACAATTAAGTTATGAAAACAGTAAATTTTACAGAAATGAAAAATGGAACTAAGGAAGATTATGAACTTCTTGAAAAATTTGAGAAAAACTTTGAAAGACAAACAGCTGATAGAGTTTTAAATTATTTATCTAAACAAACTACTACTTTAGAAGGTTACAAAATCACTAGACTAGAACACTCCTTACAAGCTGCAACAAGAGCTTTTAAAAATAAAGAAAGTGATGAAATGATTGTTGCAACTTTACTTCATGATATTGGAGATGATTTGGCACCTATGAATCATTCTCAATATGCTGCATCTATACTAAGACCTTATGTTTCAGAAAGAACTTATTGGATTGTTCTTCACCATGGTCTTTTTCAAACTTACTACAGCGCTCATCATTTAGGTGGTGACAGAAATGCAAGAGATAAATTTAAAGACCACAAGTATTATCAAGACACGATAGATTTTTGTGAAAAATATGACCAATGCTCTTTTGATCCTGATTACAAAAGTATGACTTTGGATGATTTTAAGCCATTAGTTAAAAAAATATTCGCAAAAGAGCCTTATTATTATCTTTAAATTTAGGTATAAATCACTACTTACAGCGCATGATTGATTCAAAAGAAAAAGTTATAAATTATTTTAAATCAGGTATTAAGGAACCCAAAAATTTTAAAATTGGGATCGAGCATGAAAAGTTTTTATTTAATAATTCGGACAATAAAAGAATTGATTATTCAAAAATAAAAGAAATGTTTACAGCCCTGCTTGAATTTGGCTGGAATCCAGTTTTTGAAAAAGAAAATATCATTGCTCTTAATAAAGGTGGAAAAAATATAACTCTTGAACCAGGCAATCAAATAGAATTATCAGGAGACAAATTAAATCATATGCACGAAGCTTGTGCGGAGTCACAAGACTATTTATTTGAATTAAAACAAGTTACAAAAAAACTAGATATAAAAATTGTTAGTGCGGGATTTGATCCTATATCTAAATTAAATGAAATCCCAAAAAATCCTAAACAAAGATATGAATTGATGACTAAGGACATGCCTCTAGGTGGTGAACTTAGTTTAGATATGATGTATCGAACATGTGGCACTCAATTAAATATAGATTATAGCTCAGAAGAAGATTTTATTAAAAAGTTTAGGGTAGCAAACTCAATTGTACCCATTTCAATTGCTTTATTTGCTAATTCCTCAATTGTTGAGAAAAAAAATAGTAACTATTTATCTTATAGATCTAAAGTATGGCAAAGCACTTCTAGAGGTGGATTGCCTAAATTATTTTTTGAAAATATGAATTTTGAAACATATGCAGATTTTGTAATTAATTTTCCTATATTATTTATACAAAATAAAGATCAGTATATTTCAGGTAAGAAATATATTTTTAAGGATTTTATGGAAGGAAAAATCCAAGAAATTGAAAATAGACTTCCAACTGAAGCAGACTTAACAACGCATTTAAGTACAATATTTACTGAAAACAGAGTTAAGAAATATATTGAATTAAGATCAATGGATACCTGTGGTTGGGATTGTTTATGCGCAGGACCAGCTTTCAATATAGGTATGCTTTATGGAAATTTAGATGAAGTTTATGAGCTAATTTCAACATGGGAGATCGATAAAATAATTAACGCCTATCTAGAGGCTCCGAAAAATGGATTTAATACTCAATTAATGGGTAAAGATCTTCTTTTTTGGTCATCTTCACTTTTGGACCTTTCAAGAAAAGGTTTAGAGAATAGAGATGTTTTAAGTAAAAAAGGCAATAACGAAACTGTATTCCTAAACCATCTACAAAAAGTAATTGATAATAAGACTACAAACGCAGATCATATGATTAGTAAATTTTCAAAAAACGAAAATTTAGACGAATTATATGATAAATAAAATTGTTGCTGTTCAAGGAAACCATCCTTCTAAACTAAATCCTTTAACGGATACAAGTGTTTTTTTAGCAAACGAAATTCAGAACAAAAAATATAAAATATTCTATTACGATCCAAAAGACTTATCGGTTGTTAATTCGAAAGTTACAGCTAAAGGTTTTTTTATTAAGTTTAACTATAGTAATAAAAAATTTTATAAAATTATAAAAAAACAAAATCTAGAATTAAGTAAATGTAAATTTATTCTTATTCGCCAAGATCCGCCTTTTAATCTTGAGTATATTTCAACAACATACATTTTGGATACAATTAAGAGCAAAGTTAAAATAATTAACAACCCTACCTCTGTAAGAAATATTTCTGAAAAATTGTATTCATCTAAATATCAAAAATACATGCCAGCTACTATTTTTACTCAAAATATGGATGAAATTAAAAAATTTTTCAAAAGAAACAAAAAAGTTATTTTAAAACCCATCCATAGTTTCAGTGGAAATGATATTCATTTACTAACTAAATTTAATGCAAAATTAGTTAATAAATTTATAAAAAAACATGATCATATCATGTGCCAAAAATTTCTTCCTAAAATAAGTAAGGGAGATAAAAGGGTTTTTATTATTAATGGGAAAGTATGTGGTGCAATTTCAAGAGTTCCCAAGAAAGGTTCAATTTTAAGTAATATGAGTAAAGGAGCAAAACCCATTAATATAAAATTAACAAGTAAAGAAATTAAAATTTCAAAACTAATTGCAAAAGATTTAAAAAAAGAAAATATTTTTTTTGCAGGGATTGATTTTATAGATCAAAAGCTCAATGGAGATATAAATGTTACTTCTCCAACTGGTCTTAAAACACTTTATGATCTATCTGGAAAAAATTTAGCTAAAATTTTTTGGAAAGAACTTAAAGCGTGAACAATTTAACTAATCAGCAAAAAGGTTCATTGATGGCTTTTATAGGAGTTATGTTTATAACTCCTGACTCTTTACTAATTAGATTATCAAATATTGATACTTGGGGGATGCTTTTTTACCGAGGAGCAATACCATTTGTGGTGGTTTTAGTTGGTCTTCTTTTATTTTATAAAAATAATTTCTTAAAAGCTTTGTTTAAAATTGGTTACCCAGGTATTTTTTATGTAATTAGTTTTTCTATTTGTAATATTACTTTTATTATCTCAATCCAAAACACTAATGTAGCAAATACTTTATTAATGGTAGCTCTTGCGCCAATGCTATCAGCAATCTTAGGAGCTATTTTCTTAAAAGAAAAACCAGATAATAAAACTTGGGTCGCAATAATAATTACTTTTATTGCATGTGTTTATATTTTTTACGACTCTTTAAGTCTTGGCAATTTTTATGGAGATATGTTTGGTTTAATCACTTCTTTTGGATTAGCTTGTAATGCTAACATTGCTAGATATGCTAAAACTATTGATTTAGTACCTGCTGCTGTAATTGGAAAATCGTGCGTTGCTATATTTGCCTTTTTCTTTGTTAAAGACTTTGCTTTAGTGGAAAATGATCTTTTTTATATACCTTTAATGTGTGTAATGTGTGTAGCCATACCATTTGTTTTAGTCACCATAGCACCAAGATTTATAACTGCAGCTGAAGTTAATCTATTTTTCCTATTAGAAACTATCCTTGGACCGATATGGGTTTGGATGGTTATTAAAGAACAGCCCTCTAACGAGACTATCTATGGAGGTATCGTTATCATTATTACGATAGCAATTCATTCTTTACTGGCCATAAAAAAAACACAAACCAAAACTACGTAGCCAGAAAATATTAAACTTAAAAAAAACTATATATGCAAAAAGAAGTAAAAAAGTCTTGGGCTCTATTTATAGGGATAGGGGTAATGATGATTGCTCATGGTTTGCAAATGCAAGTTATGGGTATTCGATCAGTACTTGAAGATTTTAGTGTTTTCACAACTGGTATCTTTATGTCCGGATATTATGTTGGTTACTTTGTAGGCTCAAGAACAACACCTAACTTTGTTCAAAAAGTTGGTCATATAAGAGTTTTTGCTGCATTCGCTTCACTTGCATCTTTAAGTGCTTTAATTGCTGTTGTTTATGTAAATCCATTTATGTGGACAATTAGTAGATTTGTAACAGGTATAAGTTTAGTTAGTTGTTATGTAGTTACTGAAAGCTGGTTAAATGACAGGGCAACCAATAAAAATAGAGGACAACTATTGTCTGCTTATATGATGGTAATCTATTTTGGATTAGCTATAGGTATGTTACTACTTAATGTTAGCAAACCAGAAGACTACGAACCATTTATTTTAGTTTCTATTTTACTTTCTCTTGCGCTTGTTCCTATTTTATTAACTAAAAGACCTGCGCCTAAATTTAAAAAGATAGAAACAATAAGTATAAAAGAATTGTATAAGATTTCACCACTTGGTTCATTGAGCTCATTCTTTACTGGTATCATTCACGCAGCATTCTTTTCTTTAATATCTGTTTACGCAACACTTGCGAAATTATCTTTGGTTGAAACATCAATACTTTTATTTATTGCAACAATTGCAGGAGTGATTGGGCAAGGACCAATAGGTTATTTTTCAGATACATTCGATAGAAGAAAAGTCATCGTAATTACAACATTTGGAAGTTCTTTTTTAGCTTTTATTTCAATTCTAACTTCAAATGATCCTATTCAAAATATTTATTACATGGATGAATTTGCTTTTAGAAAAATTATATTTTTTATTGCTGTAGGATTGTATTCAAGTTTATGTCTTCCTTTGTTTTCACTTAACCTTGCCCACACAAATGACTTTGTTCCTAAATCAAAATTCGTAGCAGCTGGAGGTGGTTTGCAGTTTATCTTTGGTGTGGGTGCAATTAGTGGTCCTATTTTGTGTTCTATATTTATGGAATGGTTTGGTTTAAATGGTTTATTTATTTTTTTAATTATTGCTCATGCGATAATTGGTGGATTTGGTTTATATAGGATGAAAGTTAGAGAAACTGTTGAAAACCCAGACTCAACTTTTACACCTGTACCAGCAACAATCACACCTGCTGGACTAGAACTAGACCCAGATACACCCGCAACACTTGATGAAAATCCAGTTAATGAAACTGTAAAACCTTAAATATTAATAATTTCTATTTTATCACCGACATTAATTTTGGAAGATGAGAGAATTTGGCATCTTAGGCCTCCTTTTCTCATAAATTCTTTAAGGATATTTTTTTGATCGAGCATTTCAGTCAAATGTCGACACGGACGACATAATTCTACCCCCTCCAATTCAACATTTCCTACCTTTAATTTTTTTCCAATTAAATCATTTAATTGAATGCCTTTTGTAACAACATTCCTTCTAAAATTGATGTAAGGTATATCGAGCCCAAATTTAATATTATATTCATCAATATTCTCAGACTCTATTAAAGATAATTGATTGTATGGATCATTAAAATCATGAAAATGTCGATCACCTACTATTCCTTTATTTGCTAAAACCTCAATTGAATTTACTTCCTTTATGGGTTGATTGTTGTTAGCAGTAATTCCTAATTTAATTACTTCGGCCATAAATTATTGAAGAAATAGTTGAGCTCATATAATCTTTTCAAAATAATATGACTTATCTATCATCAAATCAACTTAAACAGTATGAAGATCAAGGTTACATATCCCCTATTGAAGTTTTGTCTAGTAATGAAGCATTAGAGGCAAGAAAGGAAATTGAGTTAATTGAAAAAAAATCACCAAATGAAATAGATAAGTCGGGAAGATATAATGTTCATTTAATTTCACCAAAACTTGATTCGATCGTTCATAATTCAAAAATTTTAGATGCAGTAGAAAGTATTATTGGAAAAAACATCTTAGTTTGCAGCACTACTTTATTCATTAAAAACCCTAACGAACAAGGTTTTGTGAGCTATCATCAAGATGCAAAGTACATTGGATTAGAACCACACAATTGGGTCACAGCATGGGTAGCATTAACAGATTCGAACGAAAACAACGGATGTATGAAAATGTGGCCTAAATCACACATAAATATTAAAGATCACAATGAAAAATTTAATGAAGGAAATTTACTTACCAGGGGACAAACAGTAGAGAATGTACCTGAAGACGAAGTTAAATCTATAGAACTAAAAGCTGGTCAAATGTCTTTGCATCACCCAAGAGTAGTGCACGGGTCAGGAATAAACAAGAGTAATGATAGAAGAATAGGATTTGTTATCCAAAGTTATATAGGCACAAACGTAAAACAAACCTTAGGTAAAAATAGTGTCCAAATTGCAAGAGGAGAGGATAAACATCATTATCATGAAATTATAAATAGAACTAATACTTTAATGAGTGAAGAAAGTATTTTACTTCGAAAAAAAGAAAATGATTACTTGCAAGAAATTTTTTATAAAGGTGCAAAACAAAAAGGTTCTTATTAGTTTATGAAAAAAAAACTTAACCTTGGAGTAATCGGAATAGATCATGGTCATATTTTCGATATGCTAGATGAAATGATCAAAGAAGGTTGTAGCTGTAATTATTTCTGGACAGATGGGGAACCTTTAACTCTTCAAGAATTTAATAAAAAGTATCCGAATATTAAAAGAAAAGAAAATAAAGAGGAAATATTAAATGACTCATCTATTGATATGATTTTAATATCTTCAATCCCTGTAGATAGAGCTGGTCATTCAATAGACGCTTTAAAAGCTGGGAAAGATGTTATGGTAGATAAACCAGGCTGTACTACCTTAGATCAGTTAAATAATTTGAAAAACACTGTGAAAGAAACTGGAAAGATATGGTCTGTAAATTTTTCTGAAAGATTTCATGTTGCTGCAGTTGCTAAAGCGGAAGAATTAGTCAATGAGGGAAAAATTGGTAAAGTAAAACAAACGATTGGAACTGGTCCCCATAGACAGGGTAATTATGAAAGACCTGATTGGTTTTATAATCGTCAAAGTTATGGAGGAATTATTACCGATATTGGTTCTCACCAAATTCATCAATTTTTAGTTTTTACAAACTCAAATCAAGCAAAAATTAACCATGCATTAGTGGAAAATACGACAAAGAAAGATATGCCTGGTTTTCAAGATTTTGGTGAAGTGAACCTTACTGGTAATGGTGGGCATGGCTATATTCGTCTGGATTGGTTTACTCCAGATGCCCTTCCAACCTGGGGAGATGGAAGATTGTTAATCCTTGGAGACAAAGGTTTTATTGAAATAAGAAAATATACAGACTTAGCAAAATCAGAAAAAGGTAATCATTTATTTTTAGCAAATAATGATGAGGTGAAGCATATTAATTGTTCTAATGTTAAACTACCCTACTTTAGTAATTTAATTTCTGATGTTTTAAACAGAACAGAAACTGCGTGTCCTCAAGAAATTACTTACATTTCAATGGAACTTGCTATTAAAGCTCAAGAACAAGCTGAAAAAAAATGAAAAAGTATCAAGTAGCAATAATTGGAACCAATATAGGGGCAAAACATTTTGAAGATTTTCAAAAAGTATCAGAGAGATTTAATGTTCACACATTATGTGGTTTAACCAGGGAGGCTATTGATAAAATGTTACAATCAAATACTGAGACAAAAGTTTCTCTAAATTTTGATGATGTATTAAAAGTTAAAGAAATTGATATTATTGATATTTGTCTCCCACCCCATTTACATTTTTCTGCTTGTAAAAAAGCTATGGAAGCTGGAAAGCATGTGATTTGTGAAAAACCGTTAGTTTCAAGTCTTAAAGAAGTAGACGAATTAGAACAAATCAGCAAAGAAACAGGTAAGATTATTTTCCCAGTATTTCAATATCGATATGGTCTAGGATTTTCAAAATTAAAAGCATTGATCAAATCTGGTTTAGCAGGAAACCCTTTGGTTGCTTCTTTAGAAACTCATTGGAATAGAGGTAAAGATTATTATTCAAAATCTTGGAGAGGAACTTGGGAAGGTGAACAAGGTGGTGCAATATTAAGTCATTCAATCCATATTCATGATTTAGTGAGTATGATCTTGGGACCAGTTTCAAATGTTTTTGCAAAATTAACAACTAGAGTAAATAATATTGAGGTTGAGGATTGTGCTGCTCTTTCTATTGAAATGGAAAACGGCACATTGGTTACAAGCTCAATCACACTTGGAGCTGCAAATGATACTAGTAGACTTCGATTTTGTTTTGAAGGGTTAACAGCTGAGTCTGGTGCATCACCAGATAAACCATATAGTCCAGCTGATGATAAATGGGACTTTTTACCAAGAGCTCCTATAACTCACGCTCAAATAAATGAAGTACTATCAAAAGTAAAAGAACCAAAATCATGGTATGCAGGTATGTTTGAAGAAATTGCTAATAAACTAGATGGATCTCCTAGTGATGAAGTAACTTTATTAGACGCTAGGAATTCTTTAGAATTTGTTACTGCTGTCTATGCTTCATCTAGACAAAATAAAATTATTGAAATTCCAATAGATAAAAAAAATAAATTTTATAATTCCTGGCTCCCTTAATAAATGAATTAATTTCTGAATGTTTTAAATATACTTACAGATATAAAATAAATATTTGAAACAACCCATAAAAACATTAAGAAAACCTCATATACTGGGTTAATATTCAAATCTTTTATTAAAATTAGCAAAATTGAAGTAATGAACCAAAAGATTCCAAAAAGAATTGATAAACTTTTGAATTTTTTAACTCTTAAAGGATGAATGCATTTTAAAGGAGAAAATTTTAGTAATATTAATAAAATTAAAAATATTAAATTAAAATTTTGGCTAGTGCCAAAGATATAAAAGTAAAGTACAATTACATTCCAAATAGCTGGAAAACCATTATAGTAATTATCATTTGTTAAAATATTCAAATTCACATAAGAATAAATAGAAATAAAAATCAAAATTACAGGAATTAATAAAATAAACTGGTCTGGTACATACCTAAACCAATAAATCATTATTGATGGTATTATAACATAGTTAAAAAAATCAATTATACTATCCAGCATTTTACCATCAATATGTGGTAGATTTTTTTTTACATTAAATTTTCTTGCTAAAGACCCATCAACACTGTCTATTAAAAATGCACACCCAAGCCAAAGAAAAGCCTCTTTTTGGTTGTTATTCATGACTGCAATTAAAGCAAAGAAACCAGCAACAATTCCAAATCCAGTCAACAAATGGACAAGAATACTTAGAAATCTATCTTGTTTAAAAATTTCATTCGTTTTAATATTTTTTTCTTTACTCATTTTTCTAAAATTATCTTGCCAATTTTATAAAAATATCTCCCATCCCACTTTGTAACTCTTCATCAGGCTTATTGTTTCTAAATTCACAAAACAAACCTGTAACCTGATGATTATCAATTTTGACAATTTCAGATTTGTCGCAAGATTTAGCTTTATGAAATAAGCCAATAACCAGCCTATTATTTAGTTCTATAACTTGATCTTTTGATAAACTTTCACCATCACAAAAGTAGTCTCGATTTACTTGTTTTGGAAAATTTTTTTTACCACATGGGTTTTTAATTGTTAAAACATAAAACTCTTTTTCGATATCTTTAAATTTATGTTTCATTTTTTCAACTTTTGAATATTTCATTACATCACAAGAACATGGAATACAGCATCTGTAGTAATCCCCGCAAATTTTTTTATTTGTGTTGACTTCTTTTAAATATACTTTTTCAGGTACAGCGTTAGGATCAATTAAAGAACCTGATACAGCACAATAAAGTTTATTAAACTCTACAAATTCTTGATACGTAATATCTTTATTTAATATATGTTTAAAAAATTTTGGACCAGCAGCGTTTCTATTTCTATCTGGAAATATTTTACTCCACTCATTCACTAATTCTTGATAATAATTTCTTTCTTGTGCTTCTAAACTTGAGTTATAAGACAAAACTAAAAATGCAGTGCATATTATTAACAAAAATTTTTTCATAAAAAGATTAATTATTTTGTTTAATTTCCAATGTTTTATTTAAATTTTTAATTTCAAAAATATCTTCTTTACCATTTGTCCAGGTGACTAAAATTTTAATATTTCTCTCATTTTTTCGAATTCCGTAATGTGCCACTGGCTCCATTTGACACAAGTAACCCGAGCCTGCATCTATTGTTTTGGAATGACTTCTTAAATTTGAAATAAGTGTAACTGTGGCACCCCTTGCCGGAGCTCCATAAATATTAATTGGTTTTATTCTTAAATAATCATTATTTTTTGAATTTGCCTTGTATAAAGTTAAAGGTTGATAGCCTGACTCACCATGAGATATTAAAAGTTCAAGTATTCCATCACCATCTATATCTGCTACTGCAGCTCCTGTTCCTAATCCGTTAGTTTCTAAAGCATTTTGAATATTTATTTCTTTAAACTCACCATTATCTAAAATCTTAAATAATTTATTTGGCTCACCAATATTATTCATGAATACTTCGTCATAACCATCATTATCAAAATCAGCAGAGATTACTGTTCTAATTCTCGATGGGGCGCTAAATGGTTTATCAGCTATGTCTACAAACTTATCATTTTTTAAAACAAATGCTCGATGAGGCCCTTCCCAATTTGAAGTTAATATATCTAATCTACCTCTATAATAAATATCGCTTAGCGCTGTACCACGCCCATTTTGAAATATATCATCAACAGCATAATCTTTTGCAAGTTCAACAAAATTTCCACTATTATTATAATATAAAAAATTCTCTCCTCTCTCATTGGCAGCAAAAATATCTGATTTTCCAGATAAAATATTACCTGAAATAACTGCTCTTCCTCCAGTAATTTTATCAATACCTAGCTTAGAAGCTTTGTCTATTATTTCATTTCCATCTTTTTCATAAAATCTTGTTGGTCCTCCATAATTTGCAACATATATTCCATAAGCTCCATTTCCATTTCTGTCTACACATACAACTGATCTACCTGCTGTAAGATTTAAATTTTTCTGGTTTATTTCTAATTCAAATAAATCGAAAAATTTATTTCCATCAAAATCTAATAATCTGTCAGAATATCTTTTGTTTCCACTATAAGTGTCTGTGTTTAAAAAATATATTTCCTCATAACCATCCTGATCAATATCACAAGATGCTACTCCTATTGTTTTACGATTTTTGTCTACAAATATACTTTGGTCAATTGAATTAAACAAAATACCTTTTTTATGAGCTAAGGCTAAATTATTAAATCCAAATCCAGTAACTATAAATTCAAAGCTACCATCATTGTTTACGTCCGAAACAGACACGCCATAACTTAATCTAGGTTGATTTTCTAATATTTGATAAGTTATATCTTCAAAGAAATCGTCTGACTTGGAATAATTAACAATATTTAAAAATATAAATAAAAATATAAATAATTTTTTCATTTAATTTCCACTAGACTAAAAATTTAAAATTAAAACTGTTAATATTGGCATAGTTAATTTAGTGTAATTTCAATAGTAAATTTAAAAATTTTAAAAAATATGAGTGATCTCAACAAAGCACCAAATGATTTTTTTGAAAATTGGAATAAAATCCAATCAATGTCATATAAAAATGTCATTGAGCTACTTGTGAAAAGAAGTAGCGAAAAAAAGATATTAGCTTTAATTCAATTTGAATTAGATCAATTTTCAGAAAATGTTCAAAAGTATTTAGCTATTTCTGAAAAAAGTTCTTTCTATCAAGAAATATCTAATCTTTTTAGAGATTCAACCTGGTGGTCAACAGCTACAGTAACAGATGCTTGTAAATATTATTTAAACTGTGCAAGAAATAATATTTCTTATTTTGAAAACTATGTAGAGGCAGATAGTGATTTGTCTCAAAATCAAAAAAATGAGATATTTGCCTTGTATCAATTGTGTACTTTATTTGTTTCTTGGAATGCTATTAAAGACAAACAGATCAGAGAAATTATAGATATTAGAAAAAGTTTATTTTTTAGATAAAATATTTATATGAATAAAAAGGATATAAATCCACCTGAAACCGAGATTAAAAATCTAATTCGAGAGTATCAAGAAAGAAGATTTGATAACGCAATAAAATTAGCTTTATCAATTACCCAAAGATTTCCTACCAATCAATTTTCTTGGAAAGTGCTTGGTGGATTGTTAGGTATAACTGGCAAACATCATGAAGCAATTAAGGCAAATCAAAAAGCTTTAGATTTGTTACCAAATGATAATGAAGTCCACAATAACATGGGTAATTCTTACAGAGCTTTAGGTAAATTAGATTATGCCTATAAAAGCTATAAAGAGGCAATTAGATATAAAATTAACTTTACCCAAGCATATAACAATTTAGCTATAACTCTTCAAGCACTAGGTAAATTTGATGAAGCTATAATAAATTATAAAAAAGCAATTGAATTGGAACCTAACTACCCTCAAACTCATAATAACCTTGGTATAACTCAAAAAGAAATTGGTAAATTAGATGATGCTGTAAGAAGCTATAAAAAAGCAATCGAATTAAAACCTGACTATTCAGAAGCTTTCAATAACTTAGGTTTAACCCTTAGAGAACTTAATAAATTGATTCAGTCCGAGGAAAGTTACAAAAAAGCGATAGAGTTAAACCCTGAACAAGCAGAATATCACAATAATTTAGGTGTAACCTTAAATGAACTTAGTAAATTAGATGAGTCCGAAAAAAGTTATAATAAAGCAATAAAGCTAAACCCTGAATATATTGAGTGTTATACTAACTTAGGAATCACTCTCCAAGAATTAGGCAAATTAGATGAGTCCGAAGAAAGTTATAAAAAAGCTATTGAATTAAAACCTAACTATGCAGAAGCTAATTATTGTTTGTCTCTTTTATATAACTTAAGGGGAGATCTAAAAAAAGGATTTAAATTATATGAATGGAGATATCATGAAAAAAAAAAAATTACACGACCACCAAATAAAAAATTTTTTTGGGATGGAGAAAAATCTATCAAAAATAAAAAAATTTTAGTTTATGGAGAACAAGGTTTTGGTGATACTATTCAGTTTTTTAGATACTTAAGCATACTTCAAAATATGGGTGCACATGTAATATTCAAAGTTAAATCAAACTTACATCATCTTTTTAATGCCCCAAATGATAAAATACAAATTATAGATAATTTTCCAGAAACAAATAAAATTGACTTTGAATCACCTTTAATGAGCCTTCCATATCTTTTAAAAACCGATCTAAATTCAATTCCATCTTCAGTACCATATCTAAAAGCAGATATTAATAAAATAGATGAATGGGGTAAAAAATTAAATTCTAAAAAATTTAAAATTGGTATTTGTTGGCAAGGTAGTAAAACAAAAGTCGATAAAGGTAGATCTTTTCCATTATCATTATTTAAAGATATCTCTAAAATTCCTAATCTTGAACTAATCAGTCTTTACAAGGGAGACGAAGAAAACCAAATTTTAAATATTGATTTTGATTTGAATAGTTTGGGCAATAATTTTGATAATGAAAAGCATGCATTCATTGATACAGCAGCAATAATGATGCATTGTGATTTAATTATCACTTCTGACACTGCAATAGCACATTTAGCAGGTGCTCTTGGACGACCAGTTTGGGTTGCATTAAAACATATTCCTGAATGGAGGTGGATGCTAAATCGTTCTGATAGCCCTTGGTATCCAACTATGAATTTATATCGCCAAAATAAACTTAATGATTGGGGTTATGTATTTGATTTAATGAAAAAAGACTTGAAAAAAATTGTGAGTAATAAAAGTAATCAAATATAAATAAAAAACTCGATGTCAAACTCGAAACAAAAGAGATAAAACAATGATCTGGATAGTATGAATAAAGAAAACGCAAGTAAACTCTGGAAAATTATTCAGGAAGCTGGCGATTATTTGGGGTGCTAGTGGGACAACCTACCTCACACTACCTCACACGACTTCACACTAGTTATGCGACAAATTAAAATTCGATTGAAAAAAAATTGCTTAAAGACTCGTAAATTTAACAAGTAAACTAGAACTAGAACTAGAACTTTTTTAGATAAATCAAATAGCTGATTTTCAAGCAAATAGACACATGTTTCAGAATTTGATAATATTATATTATGAAAAAAATCTTTGTTATTACATTATTAATTTTTATCTCAAGTACGGTTCTTAACGCAGAAACAATTAAACCAAAAAAAACACCACTTAAAAAATTATCCAAACAACTAGGCAATGGAGAATTAATCAAGATTAATTCATATCAAACTTCTGATTATAAAGGAATTTTGGAGGGCTGGTATAAAGAGAGTCCAATAATAGTTGATGCTCTTATTACTTATCCAGAGGGAGAAGGTCCATTTCCTTTATTATTAATCGTTCATAGTAGTGGTGGTGCTGATGAATTTACTGCAAATTGGCTAGAGTTTATGAGAGATCAACAAAAACCTCTGTTAGATATGGGGATAGCGACAATGTATTTAGATAATTTTTCTGCGAGAGGTGCAAAACATACTTATACAGATCAATCAAAAGCATCTTTATGGTCTACTTATATAGATGTGTTTATGGCATTAGATTATCTCAGTAAGGATCCGAAAATAAATATTAAAAAAGTAGGTGTCTCTGGTTATTCAAGGGGAGGAAATCTTTCAATAATGGCTGCAGAAAAAAGATTGAGAGATATATTGGTTAGCAAAGATCTTTATTTTGCTGCGTCTCAACCAAGATCTGCAGAATGTGGAATTTCTGGAATGTTTAGAAATCCAACTCCAGTTAAAGAAACTAAAATTTGGTATGTACATGGTTTAGCTGAGGATTATACCTTACCAGGTCCATGTGTAGACCTAATGGAAAAAATGCAAGCTAAAGGTGCTGATATTGAAATAGATTTAAGAGAGGGATGGTATCATTTATTTACCGGAAATTATGAGCCAGAAATTGAAAAAAGAACTCAATATTTTTGGAAGTGTCCTAATTTTTACACAGAGGATGATGGGAATCCCAATAAAGAGTTTTTTGATTTAATTTTAAAAAATACAAAAATAAAAAGTTTGGATGAATTTAATGAGTTATCACGTAAAAATCCAAGAAAAGCTTTTAAAACCATGTTTAAGGGTCTTAAAAAAGAAAAATGTATTGGAAAAGGTGTTACTGAAGGGGGTAACCATGGAAAAACTTTTATGCCAGAGTATTTAGCTTTTTGGAAAGAAAATTTATTAAATTAATTTAATAAATTAAAGAGATGAAAAAACTTTTAAGTATTGTGGTTATAGGATTTTGTAGGATAACTAGAACCATAACTAGAACTTTTTGAGATAAAACAAAGTTTGAAGTAGTATGACGCCAGAAAACTCGCAGAAACTCTGGAAAATTATTCAGGAAGCTGGCGATTATTTGGGGTGCTAGTGGGACAACCTACCTCACACTACCTCACACGACTTCACACTAGTTATGCGGATAATTAAAATTTGATTGAAAATAATTCGCATAAAGACTCATCAATTTAAGCAAAAAACTATACCCCAAACTATACCAAGTTGAGATAAATCAACTTAATATAATATCTTTATTCTACTCGTGAATATTCTGATTTAACTCTACGTAAAGGTATGGAGGTTTCAACTGAAGAAACACCATCTATTACAGTAAGTTTTTTTGTTAAAAAATCTTCAAATTCCTCAACGTCTTTAACCGCAATTCTAATTAAGTAATCCTTAGCACCTGTCATTAACCAACATTCAACAACTTCAGGAAAATTTAAAATTTTTTTCTCAAATTTATCAAAATTTTTTGATTGTTGTTTTTCTAAGCTTATAAATATAAATGCAGGAAATTTGTAACCAAGTGAAGTTTCATCAATATTTATTGAATAATTTTTAATTATATTATTTTCTTCTAATTGGTTTATTCTTCTTGCGGTAGGAGCAATACTTAAATTTATTTTCTCACTAATATTTTGAAGTGTAGTTTTGCTGTTATTTTTAAGTATTTTTACAATCTTTTTATCAACTTCATCCATATTTTTAATAAATTTTATTAATATTTATAAAATATCTTATAAAATTTACTAATATTCAACTATAAATTAGTAATAATAGAGAAAATTTATTTTTAATTTCATGTAATTAATAATTATATGAATAAATCTAAATCATTTGATCCAATCTGGGTTCCAATTATTTCTCAATATCAAAACACAAAAAATTTAGAGCTAGATGAAAAGCTTATTCAAAAACACATCAATTGGTTAGACCCACATGTAAAACAATTCTTGGTATGCGGAACTACAGGAGATGGATGGAATTTAACTGATAAATTAATTTTTAATTGGTTAGATATATTAAATGATAACTCTTTAATCAAAAAAGATAACAAAATATTATTTGGAGCATTTGGAAAAACAACAGAAGATGTTCTAAGACGTGCAGATATCATAGAAAGATATATAGATAAAAATGGATCATCTGCTGGTTTTTTTGGATTAACTTTGTGTGCTCCCGTTGACGAAAACATCAAACAAGAAGGAATTATTTCACATTTTAAGCTTATCATTGAAAATACACATTTACCAATTTCTATCTATCAATTACCTCAAGTAGTAAAATGTAAAATTGAACCTGAAACATTAAAAATATTAAAAGATAATTTTCAAGATAGAATTCAATTATTTAAGGATACTAGTGGTGAAGATGATGTTGTGAATTCTAGAATTAATTTTAATGATTTAATATTTTTAAGAGGAGCAGAAGAAAATTATTTTGATCATTTAAAACCTAATGGGAAATATGATGGATTTTTATTAAGCTCAGCAAATTGTTTTGGTAAAATTTTAAGAGAAATTTATAATAATGTTGCAAAGGGTAATTTTAAAGATGCAGAAAAAATGTCTGAGGAACTAAGCGATATAATTAGAATTTCATTCTCAGAAGGTCAAAAACTAGATTTTGGAAACCCTTTTTCTAATGTAAATAAAGCATTTGCTCATGTCTTGATTAATAAAGATAATCTTAGTTGCAAAACATGTTTTGACAGAAATATACCTAATGAATTTTTAAATGATATGTTTCTATTGCTATCTAAATATAACTTAAGAAAATCCTTATAGGAATTTGTAAAATTTTGTGGGATAACTATACCCAGAACTATACCAGATTGAGATAAATCAAGGTTTGAAGTAGTATGAATAAAGAAAACGCAAGTAAACTGTGGAAAATGATACAGGAAGCTGGTGATTATTTGGTGGGTCAATTACCTGACCACCCAAATCATCCTAAAGGAAGAAACCCATATGCACATGTTGCTATTTGTGTGAAAAGTAAATTCAATGCAAGCTACAAAGATATTCCAGATGAGAAATATGAGGATGTAATTAAATACATTGAATTTTTAAAACAAAATCCAAATTAATTATTGTTTTGGAAAATAATCTTTGAGTTCACCTTCTCTGTAAACATCAGCAGTACAACAATGTAAACCTCCACCAAAAGCGTAGGCATCTCTAAGTTCTACTGGTATAACTTCCATTCCTAATTTATCTAATTGTTCAGCCTGA
This sequence comes from uncultured Pelagibacteraceae bacterium, assembly GCA_902521615.1. Taxonomy (GTDB): domain Bacteria; phylum Pseudomonadota; class Alphaproteobacteria; order Pelagibacterales; family Pelagibacteraceae; genus Pelagibacter. The sequence goes on from CABYSJ010000005.1 coordinate 18,316, forward strand.
TAAGTTTCGCTTTTTTCCACACACACAGTTTTAGGATCTAAAACTAAAACATTCATTGATAGCCAAGTTGATGAATAACATAATGGAGGTGGTTCGTTATGTGCTGGTTGTGCACTGTCTACAATTTCCCAACCATTATCTTCAAATAATTTTCTTTGTTCCTTAGGAAGTCTTCTTTGTGGGTTATTGATAATTAAACCTTCTTTAATTGGTGTAAAAGTTGCATCAATGTGAATTGGATAAGGATCACCTGGAAAATTAACTGCGTGAACTCTATGATCTTTATAATGTCTCTTTAGCCAATCAATTCCTTTTAAATTTGTTGTAAAACCATGTTGAACAACTAAATCTTTGCCAAATCTTAGTACGTCCGCTGCATCAAACAACGGTTCTTCTTCAGTGGTTACAAAATATTTTTTTTCAGTCCACTCTAATCTTTTTTGAACACCTATTTTATCTGATAAATAATCTTTTCTGTAATCTGCATCAGTTAATCTTGGCTTTGGAGCAGACTCGTGTCTCATATTAGGATCTTGATTATAATAATCTTTTAGAAGTGGTCGATAACATAAATATTCAAACCATCGACATCGGTAACTCATTGTAGCTTCTAAAATTTCGTTTCCTACTGTTAACAAAACATCTCTTGGAGGCATGCAGCCAAACATTGTTTCAGCTTCCCAATCTGGTGTGGATGTTTTTTGATTAAAATCTATTGGTGTTGGTCGATCAACTTTAATGCCTTTTTTTTCAAGCATGTTTGAAAAGTCATCTAAAAGTTGATTTGCTTTATCGACAGTGTCTTTGGTTCTTGGTCCAAATTGACCTCGCATATCACTGTCTTCTGGAACTTTTGCATCCAAAGCAGGCTCTGGTGCTGGTATACAAGTACCATCCGCTCTACCAACAATTACATGTTTTAATGGATCCCACTCGTTCCAACTATTAACAATAGTTTTATTCTCGCTCATAAAGATTAGTTTTTTATAATATTATGCTCAGGGCCGAAAGGGAATTTTGTAATATTTTCTGCTCCATCTTTACCAATCACCAAAATATCATGTTCTCTATATCCACCTGCACCAGGATTACCTTCTGGTATCATAATCATTGGCTCCATAGACACGACCATATTTTCCTCAAGAACAGTATCAATATCTTCTCTTAATTCTAAACCAGCTTCCCTCCCATAAAAATGTGAAAGCATGCCAAATGAATGTCCGTAACCAAAAGTTCGATACTGAAGATAACCAAGCTCAGCAAAAAGTTCGTTTAGCTCGTGACAAATATCTGAACATTTAACACCTGGTTTAATTAATTCCAATCCACGTTTGTGAACTTTAACATTTGCCTCCCATGCTTTGAGTGAAGCATCATCAGCATGATCTAAAAATAAAGTTCGCTCTAGTGCAGTGTAGTATCCTGAGATCATTGGAAAAGTATTTAAAGATAATATATCTCCTTTAACTAATTTTCTATTAGTCTTTGGGTTGTGAGCTCCATCTGTATTGATACCTGATTGAAACCATACCCAAGTGTCCATGTACTCTGCACCTGGATAACTTTTAACAATCTCTCTTTCCATTCTATCTCTTGCAGCTATAGCTACTTCGATCTCCGTATTATCTTCTCTAATATTTTTAACTGTTTCCTCACCACCAATGTCTGCAATTCTTGCACCACTTCTAATGATCTCAATTTCTTCGTTTGATTTAATCATTCTTAGTTCCATTAGATCTTTTGAAACATCACTAAACAAAGAGAAAGTAAAAATTGACCCTATTTTTTCTCGCATATCTAACGTGACATGATCATTTTCAATTCCAATATTTTTTGGAGGTTCATCTCTTCCAATAATTGAAACAATAGCTCTTAAAAAATTATCTCTTTTCCAATCAGTATAAATAACGTTGTCACAATGAGATCTACGCCATGGTTGACTTGCATCAATGTTAGCTGAAATTGTAGAGATTTTATTTTGAGTGATCACACATCCGTAAGGTCTACCAAAAGAACAATAAATAAATCCAGTGTAATATGCAACGTTATGCATTGAGGTTAAGATGACCATATCTAGACCATTTTGATTCATGACTGATCTAAGTTTGTTTACTCGATTACTGTATTCTTTATCTGTAAATGGTAATTTTACTTTTTCACCATTTTTAAGTTCAAAAAAATCTGGTCGTTCCATATTAATTTAATGCTATATATCTTTTGTTCCATCTCATTATTAAACTGTAATAAAATATAGATACAAAAAGAAAAAAACCGCCGATTATAGTATTTGTGGATGGTATTTCATTAATACCAAATAATGGTAACCAAACCCAAAAAATTCCACCTATAACTTCAGTTAAAGATAAGAGAGTCAATTCTGCTGCTGGTATCGCTTTAGATCCAATTGAATATAAAATTAAACCAAAACAAACTAGTGTGCCATGTAAAGAAAATAAAGCTCCATTGTAGCTGGATGAAAAGAAAACTAAGTTTTTTGATAAAATCATAATTGTTGCAAACACAAAACAAAAAAAACCTGCAAAAGCTACAGTTGTAAATTTTGGTGTTTCTTTTCTCCATCTTAGAGTTACAGAAAAAACAGAGAAACCAATTGAAGAAGTTAAACCAAATACAAAACCAATTAATGATTTTTCACCAGTATTTCCAAGTGCCATAATAATGATACCAACTGTAGCAATTATTATTGATATCCACACATTCAGAGAAATTTTTTCTCTTAAAAATAAAAATGCTAATAATGCTGTAAAAAAAGGCATTGCTGCTAAACAAAGCAAAGTGACTGCAGCACTAGTATTTGTAATTGAATAAATAAATGTAATCATTGCGACACCCAATCCAGATCCACCGATTACTCCTGATAAACCTATTTTCAAATAGTTTTTGTAGAAATTTTTTCCTTCCTCAAAAAATAAATAAAGATTTAATAGGATGAAAATTGTTAAACCTCTGCCAAAAATATACTGCCAAGGCACCAATTGAGGGTTATCCATATATCTTACAACTAGTGGACCAAAAGACCATAACAGACCAGCAAAAAGAACAACAGGTATTGCAATTTTTGGATTTCTCAGCTTTAACATATTCAGAAATCTAATTGTAAATAGAATTTTCTACAACAAAAATACGTTTCTAAACTAAATTTTGATTTGAAAGGTTGGGGAAAAAACAATCAACGATATCTCCCTTTTTAAATTTTGATTTACCCGCTGGTAACAAAATCCAAATATTTGATTTTACAAATGATTTAATTCTAAAGGACTCTTGACCTTTTAAAATTTCAACGTTTAATTTTCCATTTTTAGTTGTGCTTAATTGACTCTTTGCAAATCTTGTGAAATTTTTTTTTTTATTAAAACTATTCGTCAAAATAGCTTTAATTGATTTTTCTTCTGATAATCCTAAAGCATTTAAAATATATGGAATTACAAAAAATCTAAAACACGCGGCTGAGGAGATTGGATTTCCAGGGAGTCCAAATATTGCCTTTTCTTTCCCTTTAATTTTTGCAAACATTATTGGTTTTCCAGGCCTTATTGCAGCACTTTTAAAATAGCTTGATAACTTAAATTTTTTAACAACATCAGGTATAAAATCAAACTTACCTGCAGAAACTGCACCTGACGTAATAATAATATCATCTTTAGATTTAATTAATTTGTTTATTTTTTGTTTAAAAATTTTTTGATGATTATCTTTTAGTATACTTCCACTTTTAAAATTAAAAAAAAAATTTTGATTTAAGTTTTTAATATAGTGTGTGTTAGAATTTCTTACCATCCAAATTGGGATATTGTCTTTATTTGATATTTCGTTTCCAGTTGAAAAAAATAATATATTAATTTTTTTTTTTACTTTAATTTTTTTAATACCTAAGCTTTTAAAAGCTAAAATATGATTTGGTTGAACAATTGTATTTTTTTTTATTACAATCTCTCCTTTTTTATAATCTGAACCTGCAAACCTAACGTGATTAAATTTTTTTATTTTTTGATCTATTAAAATATATTTTTTATTAGGCGCAAAAATTATTTGTTCTATAGGAATAATTGTATCAAAACCCTTTGGTATAATTCCTCCGGTCATTATTTCAGCAGTATCAAATTTTTTTATCTTTTTTTTAAGTGGTTTCATTCCTGCTGCAATTGATCCAATAATTTTGAATTTTTTTGTGAATTTTTTTTTTAATCCGTTAGTATCTTTTGAGTTTATTACGTAACCATCAAATGCAGCATTATTCCCTGCTGGATAATTTATATTAGAATAAATATTGGTAGAAACTACTCTATTTAGAGAATTTATACTCTTTATGGTTTCCTCTTTAATTTTAATTTTTGCTTTTTTCAAAATTTTTTTTGATTTTTCGTAACTAATCATTTTTTAATATTTCTTCAGCTTTTTTTAAATCTTCTTTTGTATTTATATTAAAGAAAGGATCATTATTTGAAAACTCCATATTAATTATTTTTACACCAGTATTATTAGCCCACAACTCTACTTTTCTTTCTCCATTATTTAAATCCTTCTCTAACTTATCTAGTAAATTAATCGACCATAAACCAAATATATTATGTCGTGTGTTGTTTGACTTAATGAAAAATAAGTCGCTTTCATTGAAATTAATATTTTGAATAAAGTCTTTAAGTATTTGTCTCTTAAAAAAAGGCGTATCAACGGGAAAAGTTGCTACCCATTTGTAGTTTTTTTGATTTTCTTTTATCCATTTCATTGCCGAAAAAACCCCTCCTAACGGACCAAGACCTTTTTCAAAATCTTCGATTATTGAAATTTTTTCTGAGTTATGAAAACTAATTTTATTGTTTGATACTATAAGGAGTTCCTTAAATTCATCAATTATTTCAGTCAACATGTGGTCAATTAACAATTTACCAGCTAACATTACTTGAGATTTATCTTCTCCAAACCTTTGTGACTTACCACCTGCTAGCACAGTGCCTAAAATATTGTTATGATCCATCTATAAAATATAAAACATTCAAAGTTGAATTAAAGAAATTAAATGGATTTAAGAATTTTAGAAATAGCAGCCCATACTGAAAACAATAAAGTTGTTGAAAACTATACTCATAAATCAAAACACAAAAATCCATTATGTGGTGATGAAATGGAGATAAGCTTAATTGTCAAAGAAGATGTTGTAAAGGATATGGGTTATCAGTGTAAATCATGTGTTTATTGTCAGGCATCGGTCAGTCTATTATCAAGAAAAATTAAGGAAAAAAAAGTTGATGATATTAAAAAATTTATAAAAGTTGGTGAACACCTTTTTGAGGACGCAAAAGTAAGTATAGAAAAACATTGGAAAGATTTTAAAGAAATTTTAGATAAAAAAAATCTTTCAAGGAAAGAATGTTTGCTTTTACCCTTAAGAACTATTGCCAAAGCATTAAAAATATAAATGATTAAAATCACTAAACCAATTTTACAAAAAGCATTTATCGCAGGTTTTTTTTCTGTATTCACAATTGGAGTACTAACTGTACTTACTTATAAAAGCACACTGGGTTATTTTATTGCAGCATCATTCGGTTCATCAATGGTTTTACTATTTGGGTTTCCTGAAAGCCCGTTTGCACAACCGAAAAATGTTTTTTTTGGACATTTGGTAACAGCTTTAGTAGGAGTAATTTTTGTAAACTATATTCCACTACCCATTTATATAAGTATTGCAATTGCTGTTGGAGCTGGAGTTTTTTTAATGATTTTACTTAATATTGTTCACCCACCTGCTGGTGGAAATCCAATAATAGTAATTATTGGAAGTGCCTCTTATGATTATTTAATTAATCCAATAATTTTTGGTTGTATAATTATATTGTTATTAGCAATTATAATTAACAAATATTTATTAAAAAAAAACTATCCATTAAAATAATTTAATGAATACTAGATATAAAGTTTTAAAATACTCATCTAATAAGTTTGAAAATATAGATGATTTAATTTCAATTGAAGAACCATTGGAAATTTCATTAAAATATAAAGAGTCTAATAAATGGATAAATCAAAGTTTATCTATAACAATGAGAACTCCAGGTGATGATGAGGATCTTGTTAGAGGATTTTTATATAATGAACAAATTATAAAAAATATTGATGATATTGATTCAATAGAGAGTTATGGAGATAAAGTTGGTCAGTACAATATTCAAAATAAAATATTAGCAACTTTAAATAATTCTGAAAATGTTAATATTTCAAAAATAAAAAAAGATTTTTTAACTAATTCGTCATGCGGTGTATGTGGAAAATCTTCTCTTGATGCTCTAGAGATAATTAAAAAAAATAAAACAAATTCATCAGAACCTAAAATCAAAAAAGAAGTAATTGTTAAATCACCAGATTTATTGAGAGAGGGACAATCAGAGTTCAGTAAAACAGGTGGAATTCATGCAAGTGGTCTTTTTAAGAGCAATGGAGAATTGATTAATGTTAGAGAGGATGTGGGCAGACACAATGCTCTAGATAAACTTATTGGTTGTGCATTAAACAACAATCAAATAGATCCCAAAAACCAATTTATTACATGCTCAGGAAGACTTAATTTTGAATTGGTTCAAAAGGTTTTGATGACGGATATAGGTATACTGATTGGTGTTGGTGCGCCAACTAGTCTAGCTATAGATTTAGCGAATAAGTTTGACATTACCCTTATAGGTTTCGTAAAGAGAGACAGTTTTAATATTTACACAAATAACAAAAAAGTTATTGTGAGCTAAATTAATAAAAGGGTATTTGTGTCAAAAAATATAAGTAATTTATCAGGCAGAATAGGCTTAAAAGATAATCTATTTAAGCAAATCTCTGAAAATAACCTAAGCGATAATCCACAAGATATTAAAGAAATTGCCAAAAAACATAACCTAGGTGTCTCAACTCTCCATGGCGCAGAATCCTTTTATGAATTTTTAAGACCTTCTCATAGAGAAAAAAAAGCGTTCGTTTGTAATGGTAGTGCATGCATGTGTGCAGGTACTCAAGACAAATTAAAAGATAAACTAAAAGAAAAACTAGGTGATGACAAAGTTGGAGAAATGTTTTGCTTAGGTCATTGTTATGAAAACCATGCTTTTCATTATGATGGCGAAAATTATGCAGGAAAAGATATAGAACAAATCGATCAGATTTTAAAGGGAGAAGAAATTATACAAGATAAGTTTTTCTCTAAGAGTTATGCAACAACAAGTTTTTTAATGGATGATAAACTTTCCTCTACAGATCAATTTAAAGATAAATTAAGTAAATTTTTAAAAGTAGATAAAAAAGACATTGTTAAATCATTATTAGATTCAAATTTAACAGGAAGAGGTGGTGCTGGTTTTCCTACAGGAATGAAATGGGATTTTTGCAGCAAAGCAAAAGGAGATAAAAAATATGTCATCTGTAATGCAGATGAAGGAGACTCAGGTGCTTTCTCAGATAGATATTTATTAGAGGACCAACCTTTAAAAGTTATTTTTGGAATGGTGATTTGCGGTTATGTGATAGGAAGCAATGAAGGAGTTTTATACATTAGAGGTGAATATCCAAAATCTATTGAAGCAATTAATGGCTGCATCAATGAACTTAAAAAATTAAATTTACTAGGTGAAAATATTTTAGGAACTGATTTTTCTTTTGATCTTGGAATTTGTATTGGTCAAGGTGCTTATATTTGTGGAGAAGAAACAGCTTTGATTGCATCTATTGAAGGAAGAAGAGCTGAAGTAGATGTAAGACCTCCCTTCCCTGTTACCGAGGGGTTATATAAAAAACCAACTGTGGTTAATAATGTTGAAACGTTGGCTGCTGCAACTGGAATTTTATTAAATGGATCAGAAAAATTTTCTTCAGTTGGAAATAAAAAATCAGCTGGAACAAAATTAGTTTGTTTGGATAGTTTCTTTAACAACCCGGGTGTTTATGAAATTGATATGGGTACACCAATGAAAAAAATATTTAATGAAATTGGTGGTGGATATAAAGAGCCTGTTAAAGCTTTTCAAATAGGAGGTCCATTAGGTGGTGTTGTTCCTTTAAGTGAAATAGAAAATTTAAATTTAGATTTTCAAGAATTCACAGCAAAAGGTTTTATGTTAGGTCACGCAAGTGTAGTTAGTATTCCAAAAGATTTTCCAATGGCTGAATACATTCATCACTTGTTTGAATTCTCAGCCGAAGAATCATGTGGAAAATGTTTCCCAGGGAGACTTGGATCTTACAGAGGTAAAGAGATGTTTGATCAAGCTAAGAAGAAAACAGCTAAAATTCCTTTAAAATTATTAGAAGAATTGTTGGTTACTATGCAAAAAGGATGTCTATGTGCTCTTTGTGGAGCAATCCCAACTCCAATCCAGAACATCCTAAAATACTTTGGTGATGAAATGAAAAATGATATGATGAAAGATAATTAATGAGCTCAGAAAAAAGAAAAATTGCTTATATTGATGGAAAACCATACGAAATTGGTCCTAAACACTCATCTATTTTAAAATTTGTAAAAAGCTATGTAGGTGAAAAAAAAGTACCTACTTTATGTGATGATCCAAACCTAGCTCCTTATGGTGCTTGCAGAGTTTGCTCTGTAGAAGTCGCTTTAGAAAAAGATGGTCCAACAAGAGTGGTTGCATCTTGTCATACTCCGGTTGCTGAAAACCAACATATCTTTACTTCAAATGAAGCTTTGACAAGTTTAAGAAAAAATATTGTTGAATTAGTTTTAACTGACCATCCAATGGAATGTGATACTTGTGAGGTAAATAATAATTGTGAATTACAAACAGTTGCAAACGATTTAGGAGTTGCAGATCACAGATACAACAGTCCTAAACAACACAAAGGTATACCAAAAGATACATCTCACGATTACATGAGAATGAACTTAGACAACTGTATTAATTGTGGAAGATGTGTCAGAGCTTGTGATGAAATACAAGGTTCGTTTGTTTTAACAATGAGTGGAAGAGGTTTTGAGTCTAGAATAACAACTGACAATGATATGATGTTTGGAGATAGTTCATGTGTTTCTTGTGGTGCATGTGCACATACATGTCCAACAGATGCAATTTCAGATGTTTTTCAATCTAAATCTGCAGCTGTAGATCAAAAAGTTAGAACGACTTGTTCATACTGTGGTGTTGGATGTAATTTAGAAGCATCAATAAAAGATGATAAAGTTGTAGCAATAGATACTCCAAAACAAACGGAGGTAAATGCTGGTCATACTTGTATTAAAGGAAGATATGCATTTAGTTTTTATGATCATCCAGACAGATTAAAAACACCTTTAATTAAAAGAAATGGAAACTTTGAAGAAGCTTCATGGGATGAGGCTTATGAATTCATTAAAAAAGAAATGAACAGAATTACAAAAGATGATGGTCCAGATGCATTTGCTGGAATTTCTTCTGCAAGATGTACAAATGAAGAAAATTACGTTTTTCAAAAAATGATTAGAGCGGCTGTGGGAACTAACAGTGTAGATTGTTGTGCAAGAATTTGTCATTCACCAACAGCTTGGGGAATGCAACAAACTTTTGGGACTGGGGCAGCAACTAACTCTACAGAAGATATTTATCATGCAGATTTGTTTTTGGTAATTGGAGCTAATCCAACTAATGCTCATCCTGTAACAGGTGCAAAAATAAAACAACAAGTCATGAAAGGTAAAAAACTAATTGTGCTTGATCCAGTTACAACTGAGCTAGCGAAACTTGCTGATTATCATATTAAACTAAGACCAGGAACTAACGTTGCAGTTCTAAATATGATGTTGCACTTTATTATAAAATCAAAACTTTATAATGCAGATTTTATTAGAGATAGAACTGAAGGTTTTGATAATTTCTTAAAAGAAATTGAAAGACAAGATGTAGATCATTTAGCAAAAGTAGCTGGTGTAGATAAACAATTAGTTAAAGAAGCAGCAATTGCATATGCTACAGCAAGGAATTCAATGGAGTTCCATGGTTTAGGAGTCACTGAACACGAACAAGGATCTAAAACTGTAATGTTAATTGCAGATTTAGCAATGATTACTGGAAATATTGGACGAAAAGGTGTCGGAGTTAATCCTTTAAGAGGTCAAAACAATGTTCAAGGTGCAGCAGATATGGGATGTCAACCACACCAAGGTGCTGGATATTTTCCTGTAGCTGATGAAAAACATCAAGATTTCTATACTGAAAAATATGGGGTAACACATCCAACTAAGCCAGGATTAAAAATTCCTCAAATGTTTGAAGCTGCAATAAACAAGGAATTAAAAGGTTTATGGATTATAGGGGAAGATATTGTTCAAACAGATCCTAATAGCGCACATGTTATTGAAGCTATGAATTCTTTAGAACTTTTAATTGTTCAAGAAATATTTATGAGTGAAACTGCAAAATTAGCAACCGTTGTTCTGCCAGGTACTACTTTTTTAGAAAAGGATGGAACTTTTACAAATACTGAGAGAAGAATTCAAAGGGTCAACCGAGCTGTACCTCCTCTACCAGGCACTAAACCTGATGGGTTAATTGTAACTGAGATGATGCAGAAATTAGGATTTGATCAGCCAACTTATGATGCAGATCAAGTTCTAGCAGAAATTGCTGACATTGTTCCTTTCTTTAAGGGAGTTACTAGAGAGAGACTTGGAAAATTTGGATTACAATGGCCAGTTCAAGAAGATGGAACTGACACAAAAATTTTACATACAGAAACCTTTAAATTAGGTAAAGGCAGACTTAAAAACTTTGATTGGAAAGAATCATCAGAAATAGAAGCTAATCAAAAAGACTATCCTTTAATTTTAACAACAAGTAGGGTTTTACAACATTACAACGCTGCAACAATGACTAGAAGAACAAAAAACATAAATATTGTTGATGAAGATGTTTTATTAATTCATCCTAAAGATGCAGCTTATAGAGATCTGAATACTGGTGATATCGGAAGACTTTATTCAGGTAGAGGTGAGGTTGCGCTTAAAGTTGAGGTTACAGATAAAGTTAAAGAAGGAATTGTGTTTACTACGTTCCACTTCCCAGAGCATATGGTTAATATGGTTACAGGTCACGGTAAAGATGAAGAAACAATGTGTGCTGAATACAAAGTATCTTCTGTTGAAGTACAAAAAATCTCTAATCAATTTAAAACAGAAGTCAAACCAAAAGAAAATCAAGCTGAAGTTAGTTAATTAAAATGACCATTGGTTGGCATTTTGATAATACATATTCAAAGTTATCAAATACTTTTAAAGAAAATATTAAACCAACTCCGGTTCACGACCCTGAATTAGTAATTTTAAATGATGAACTAGCGTCTATTTTAAATTTAGATTTTTCAAAAACAGACAAAAAAAAATTAGCAGAAATATTTTCTGGAAACTCGATACCAGAAGAAACTAATACAATTGCGCAAGCATATGCAGGTCATCAATTTGGACACTTTACTATGTTAGGAGATGGTAGAGCAGTTTTATTGGGCGAGCATTTAGTTAAAAATGACAATCGTTTTGATATTCAGTTTAAAGGTTCAGGAAGAACTTCTTTTTCTAGAGGTGGTGATGGGAGAGCTGCACTTGGACCTATGCTTAGAGAATACATTATTAGTGAAGCGATACATTCATTAAATATTCCAACTACTAGAAGTCTTGCTGTAGTCAAAACAGGAGAAAAAGTTGTGAGAGAAAATCTTTTACAGGGCGCTATATTAACAAGAGTTGCATCAAGTCATCTTCGGGTTGGAACATTTCAATATATTGCTGCAACTCAAAACATTGAAAATTTAAATACTTTAGTCGACTACACAATAAACAGACATTATCCAGAAATTAAAACATCAAATTCAAAAGCATTAGACTTATTAAATCTTGTTATGGAAAAGCAGTGCCAGCTAGTAATCAATTGGATGAGAATTGGATTTATTCATGGGGTTATGAATACTGATAATATGGCTATTTCAGGTGAAACAATAGATTATGGCCCTTGCGCATTTATGGATCATTATGATCCAAAAACTGTATTTAGCTCAATCGATAAATTTGGAAGATATGCTTTTTCTAATCAACCACCAATTACTAAATGGAATTTAGCAAGATTTGCAGAATGTTTAATCCCTCTAATTGATAAAAATGAAGCTACTGCAATCAAATTAGCAACAGATATAATTGATAATTTCCAAAATATTTATGAAGACAAATGGTTAAACATGATGAGAGATAAACTTGGTCTATTTGGTGAGGATAAAACTGATAAAAAATTAATTAATGATTTGTTTAATTGGATGGAACAAAATAAAGCAGATTACACAAATACTTTTTGTAATCTAATGGATATCAATTCTAATAAAATTTACAAAAATAATGATTTTATCGATTGGAAAAATGAATGGAAAAAGAGATCTGAGTTAAATAATTCAAATAAGGAAAAACAAAACAAACTTATGAAATCAAATAATCCAATTGTAATTCCTAGAAATCATAAAGTAGAAGAAGCTTTAGCTGAAGCAGAAAAAGGAAGTTTAGATAAAATGAAAAAGTTATTAGCCATTTTAAAAAATCCTTATGAAGATCAGAATAATATTGAAGAATATCAAGTGCCTGCTCCATCGAGCAATGAAAAATATCAAACTTTTTGTGGAACTTAAATTATAAAACGTAGGGCTCTGGCCTAGCAGTTTTACCCAAAACTCTCTCAACTGCAAAATCACTTATATCAATTGTTTGGTACGATCCTGTTGTGATTAATTCAGTTAAGGCTCTACCGATACCTGGTGCCTGCATTAATCCCCGGCCTGTAAATCCAGAAGCCATGTAAACATTGTCATATTTTGGATGTTTACCAACAACTGCATTATTATCTAATCTATTACAATCATAGTAACCTGCCCATCCACCAGTTAACTTTAATTCTTCAAAGGCAGGTATTCTCTTAGCAAGAGCTGGCCAAACTAATTCCTCAAAATCATTCCAAGCTGGTTCCAGATCATCTGCATCAAATACAGAAATAGGTGATCCTGCTAAATATTCCCCTCCTTCTGGTCTCCAATAAACACCGGTTGTTAAGTCTCCACTCAGTGGCATCTCTTTTATATATGTTGGACATTTTACTCTAAACACAGTGTGCTTTTGAGGAACAACAGGAATATCTTCTAACAATTCCTTTGTCCAACAACCAGCTGCGGAAACAATCGTTTTAGCGTTTATTTCAGAAATACTTTTAACTTCACCCTTAATAAATTCTGCCCCAAGCTCTATTGCTTTGCTTTTAAGAGCGCTATGAAACATAAATGGATCAATCCATCCTTCACTTTGGTTATCCGTATAAGTTGCTGTCTCTATACCTTCACTATTCACATAAGGGAAAACTTTAGATAATTCTGACCCTTTAATATTTTTTGTTCCTGCATCACATTCTTTATGATTTTCTAATGCTCTATATTGTTCTTGAGCATGCTCAGGACCAAACATTAAAAGATATCCATTTGTTACCATACTAGCTGTTGGGTTTGGATTTCTTTCTGTTTTTAATAGTTCTGGTATTTGAAAAATAAATTCTCTTGCAAATTTTCCTAATAAAATATTTTCTTTTTGAAAAAATTGTCTTCTAAAACCACCTAGAGATAATGGGAATGAAGCTGTTTTATAAGTAGGATCTCTTTCAATAACCTTAACTTTTCTACCCTCTTTGGATAAAAAATAAGCAGTTGCCGCCCCTATTATTCCACCACCAATTACTACAACATCATCCATATCTAATTTAACATAATCAAGCTTGTATTCAGAATTAGTGCAAAGCTACACCAAAGTAAATATGGAATCATTAGGTAGGCACTCAACATCTTGACGCGTTTAAACCTTAAAATAAGATTGATTATCAATACTATTAATATGATTATTACTAAAAGAGACAAAACCATATTATGGAAAACAAAGAAAACTACACTCCAAGTTGTATTAAATACTAAATGAATAAAATATATATAAACAGTATTCATATCTCTATTTTTTGTATGCCAGTAAAGCCATATTGAAATTGTCATCAATGCATACAAAGTGGTCCAAACAGGTCCGAATATCCAATCTGGTGGATTAAATGATGGTTTATTTAGCAATGAGTACCAAGGTTCTTTAAAATTAACTGTTGCTAATCCACCAATTAAAGAAGCTGAAAACGTAATAACAAGAAAGGCTGAGAAAGATAAAAATTTATTTTGATTCATATTAATATTATAAAGTAAAATATGATTTATAAAAAAGTAATTTGGATAACTGGAGCAAGTACTGGTATTGGCAAGGATCTAGCAATAAAATTTGCTAAAAGCGGCTGGCAGGTTGCCGCTTCTGCGAGAAGAGAAAATTTATTATTAGATCTTAATAAAATTAATGAAAATATTTCTTCATTTCCATTAGATGTAACAAATGTAGATAATTGCAAAGAAGTTGTAAATAAAATTGTTAATCGTTTTGGTGTAATTGATATTTGTGTTTTTTGTACAGGTATGCACGACCCAAATTCTGAGAAAAGATTTAATTTAAGTAAAATTAGAGAAATTATGGAAGTAAACTTCTTTGGTGTTATGAATTCTGTAAATTCTATTTATGATCATTTTTGTGAGAAGAAAAATGGTAAAATAGCAATTGTGTCTTCTGTTGCTGGATATCGAGGATTACCTGCAGCTGGAGGATATTGTGCTTCAAAATCCGCATTAACTAGCTTTACTGAGAGTTTATATTTTGACATGAGAAGAAAAAATGTGCATGTAAGTTTAATTAGCCCAGGATTTATTAAAACACCAATGACAGATAAAAATAGTTTTCCAATGCCATTTTTAAAATCATCAAGTTTTGCAGCTGAAAAAATTTATCAAGGCTTAATTAAAAAAAATAATTTTGAAATTCATTTCCCTAAAATTTTTACCTATATGATGAAGATTATACAAATTTTACCCAACTGGATGTATTTTGGAGTAATAAATTTTGGCAATAAGTATATGAAAAGAGATAGATGATATTAATTTCAAAATACAACTTTTTATATTAAATATCTATTTTATGAGAATATTAATTTTAGATCCAGAGAGAGATGTTTCTCACAGAATATCTAAGGATACAAGTGGTGGATATGGAACAGGAAATGATTTTGGAGATAGCTTAGTGCCTAAATTTTTAAAAAAAACATTAAAAGTAGTCCATGATTGGCCTGCTATGTTTGCTATTTACACAATGTCTGTACTAAAAAAAAATGGACACGAAGTAACATATTCTAAAAAAATACCAGATAATTTAATTACTTATGACTTATTCATAGTGGTCTCATCGATAGTTTGCTGTGAAACAGAGTGTAATTATATTAAAAAAATCTCAGAGTTAAAAAAAAAAATTTATGTTATAGGGCCATTTGCAACCAATAATCCAAGAAAATATGTTGAGGCAGGTGGTACAGTAATATCAGGTGAGCCTGAGTTCTTTTTCTTAAAAAAAGAAAATCTAGAACTAAAGGAGGATAGTAAAATCATAAAATTTGATCATAGTTTTGATTTAGATGATTTGCCATATCCTGATTGGGGAAATGTAATTAAAAACAATAAGACAAGCTTGTTATTTGGTACAGAGAAATCATTGCCTATTTTAGGTACTAGAGGATGTCCATATTCTTGCTTTAAGTATTGTGTATACCCACTTCAACAAGGTCGTAAACCAAGACAAAGAGATACTCAAAAAATAGTTGATGAAATTGAATATTGGAACAAAAAATTTAAAGTAAAAACTTTTATATTTAGAGACCCTGTATTTTCAATTAACAGAAAACACACAATTGATTTTTGTGAAAAATTAATAAGCAGAAAACTCAATGTTAAGTTTATAATTGAGACACATTTAAGAATTCTAGATAGTGAGCTAATACAAATATTAAAAAAAGCTGGACTTAAAGGTGTTAAAGTTGGTGTTGAAAGTGGCGATGAAGAAGTTTTAAAAGATGCAAACAGATTCACTATAAAAAAAGATGATCAGCTTGAAAAAATAAGAGAATTAGAAAAAAACAATATTTTAGTATCAGCTATGTTTATAATAGGTTTCCCTGCTGATGATGAAAATTCAATAATGAAAACTATTAATTATGCTAGAAAACTTAATACTGCATTTTCACAGTTCAGTGTTTGGACTCCATATCCTGGCACGCCTGTTTTTAAAGAATTTGAAGATAAAATAACAGCCAATACCTATGAAGAATTTGATCAATACAATCTTGTTTTTAAACATAAGATTTTCACACCAAAAGAAATTAGGAAATTACTAAGTAAAAGCTATACTGTGTATTATGGACGGGTAAACTGGTTTTTAAAATTTTTTAAAAATTTTCTATTAGCTTAATTAATCTTTTAAAAATACAACTGTTAGTTCAGCAACTTTAAAACCAAATTTAGTCATTGTTGCTCTATTAATTGCTACTCTATCATCTTGTTTAAAAATCCAATCATCGAAAGATATTTTTAATTCTTTACCTTTAACTGGAACTAATAAAACATATTCAAATTTAAAAGCTGGTCCATAAGAATATCCTATTGCTTTACCCACAACATCCCCTGCTGTTCCTTCATAATTATGCTCGTCAATTTTGTTTATTGTCCATTCTCGGTCTTGAACTTCACCATCGTCCCAATTAAATTTTTCTTTAAGAATTAATTGCTTTCCATCCCAGGTACCATTTAAATCTGCAGAAAACTGTCTTGTAACTTTTCCTGATCTATTTTGTAGAACTCCCCAAGCCTTAACATTTCCAGATAAATATTCCTCAATAATTAATCTTGGTTCCTTATTTTTAAAGTCTTCAGGTTTCATGACACTTTTGTTTGAACAACTTGTAATTAAGAATAATGAAATTATCAATGAAATTGACTTAATTATTTTTATATGTCGCATAAATATCTCCATTATTTTTATTTGTTTTGCATTGAAAATTGTATCAGATCAATATTTTTTGACTTAAATCCTGCTTCACAATAAGAAAGATAAAACTCCCACATTCTTTTAAATGTTAAATCGAACCCTTGTTTTTTTATTAAATCCCATTTTTTTAAAAACTCATTTCTCCATATAGCCAATGTATTTGCATAATGGTCAGCATAAGAAATATATGAATTAACAGTTAAACCGTTATCAGAAACATATCGATTAATACTATTTTTATTTGGTAAAAAACCACCTGGAAAAATATATTTTTGAATAAAATCTTGTTTGTTTTTATATCTATCAAACAACCTATCATCGATAGTAATTGCTTGAATAGCTGCTTTACCACCATCAGATAAGTTAGTTTTAATAGTTTTAAAATACCCCTCTAGATAATTTTGGCCAACTGCCTCAATCATTTCTATAGAAGCAATTGAATTATATTTACCTTTAAGATCTCTGTAATCCTTTATTTCAATATTTACTTTTTCGTTTAAACCACAATTAAAAATTCTTTCTTTAGCGTACTCAAATTGTTTTTTTGATATTGTAATACAATCTAGTTTAACATCGTATTTTTTACCTAAGTACTCAGCAAAACCACCCCAACCACATCCTATTTCTAAAACCTTGTCACCATTATTTGGTTTAATTAGATCAATTAATTTTTGATACTTGTTGTTTTGAGCATCAGACAAATTTTTTGACTTATCATCAAAAATAGCACTAGAGTAAGTGAGTGTATCATCTAACCAAAGAGAAAAAAAATCATTACCTAAATCATAATGTTTAGCAATATTTTCTTTACTTCTACTTTTTGTATTTTTGATTATTTTATTTTTTACAAAATTAATTATTGGAAAATCAAAAAGGCCTGAGAATTTATACATGACCTCTATATTTCTTGCACTTAATTCAATTAAATTTGATAAGTTATCAGTTTTAAATTCGCCTCTCATGTAGCTCTCAGCAAATCCAATACTACCACCTCTAATTAAATTATAATTAAAATCTGGTTTTTTGATTGAAATATTTGCATGCAATTTTTCATTTGGATTTCCAAACTTTAAAACTTTTCCGTCATGTGTAGTAAGCTCTAGATAACCGTGATTTATATTATTAAGAAATTTAAAAACTAATTTATCTGCGGTATTATTTAAAAACATTAATTTTCTACTGTTATATTATTTTTAATTTTAAATTTTTTCTTAATAAATTTAATTCCTTTAAACCACAATTTAAACGCTTCAAAATGTATCGCGGAGATAATTTTAAATGTCATTAAAGGGTGTTTAAGATAAGAATTCATTAAGTTTTTGCTTGTCAAAGCAGATCTTTCACCATCTTGAGATGCAAAAAGAATTTTTCCTTCTTGATCATATTGATCAATTACAACTGACAACCTCTGCTCTGGATTTAATATCCTAAAAAAATAATTACAATCCATTTCAATAAATGGTGAAACATGAAATTTTTTTGAGCAATTATTTTGAATTAATTTATTTTGTCCCTCTACTTTAAAAACATATGTGTGTTGCTCACCAAATGTATTCTTAACCTCATATAATATAGAAATTAAATTATCATTATTATCGTATACAAAAAAAATACTTAATGGATTAAAAACATAACCAAATATTCTTGGATAGCATAAAAGTTTAACTTTTATGTTGTCTGTACTGATTTCTTTATTAATTAGATTTTTTTTTACCCACTCAAAAAGAGACGACCCATCACGGTCACCATGATCTTTTTCGTAAAAACTAATAAGATTAAATTTATTTAATGAAAAAAATTTTAATTTATCATTAAGCTCATTTAGCTCTGATAGATCAATGAAAAGTGAAAATACTTTATATTTAAAAAAATGTTCTTTTGGTTTAAATCTCTTATGGATTACGTTTCCATTATATATACAAGAACTAATCATTAAGGTTTTTCAGCATTTCGAGAGATGATTTTATTCCATCTTCATGAAATCCGTAACCAAAATAACTGCCACAAAAAAGTAAATCTTTTTGATTTTGTATTTTAATAAGCTCTGATTGAGTATCTAATGCCTTTTGATCATAATAAGGATGTGTAAATTTTACTTTTCTCAATATTTTTTTCTCATCAATATTGAAGTAAGGATTTAGTGTTAAGAAAATATTTTCATCACACTTTAAATTTTGCAATAAATTTAGCCAGTAGGTTATTGAATTTTTCTCTAAATTCTTGTCATCTATTGATGAATTCCAAGAAGACCAAGCTTTTTTATTTTTTGGCATGGCCCGCTGATCTGTATGTATGTAAGCTATATTTTCTTTGTAGCTAAAATTCGAAAGAATATTTCTCTCATCCTCAGTTGGATTTTCAATTATCTCTAAGGCTTCATCAGCATGTGTTGCCAAAATAACCTTGTCATAATCAAAAAATTCACTTTCTCCACCGTAATATAAATCTAGTCCTGACATTTTTCTTTTAATTTTTGTGACTTTATAATTTTTATAATGTTCCCCACTTAATTGTGAAATTATTTTACTAACATAGGTTCTGCTTCTATTGGTTACTGTGTACCACTGTGGTCTATTTTTCAATTTAAACAAACCATGATTTTGGAAAAATCTAAGAAAAAAACTAATTGGCATTTTACTTACTTCATAAGGGGGCATAGACCAAATTGCAGATACCATTGGTATTATATGATAATTAACAAATGTTTTGGATAATTTATTAATTTTTAAATATTCACCTAAGGTAATTTTGTCATTGGATATGGTTGCTTGATCACTTTTTTTATAAAATTTAATTATATCAAAAAACATTTTTAAGAAATCAATGTTAAATAGATTTGATTTATTGCAGAAAATCCCACTCAATCCTTTTCCACAATATTCAAATTTCGTATTATCTACTGAAACTGAAAAAGACATGTTGCTTTTTTCAATTTTAATATCATTTTCCTTAAAAAAATTAATTAAATTTGGATAGGTTTGAAAATTAAAAACAATAAAACCAATATCAACTGAAACTTTTTTTTCATCAAAAAACAAATCTATAGTATGAGAATGCCCACCAAAATGATCTTCTCTTTCAAAAAGATCTACATGATGTTTTTTTGATAAATAATAAGCAGCACTTAGTCCAGAAATACCTGACCCAACAACTGCAATTTTCATTAATTATTATGCTGCATCTTCTTTAAACTCATCCATACTTGGACAAGTGCAAAAAATATTTTTATCTCCGTATACATTGTCAACTCTTGCAACCGGAGGCCAAAATTTATTTGCTTTTAAGAATTTTGCTGGATATGCGGCTTGCTCTCTTGAATATTTATGCTTCCATTCATCTGAAGCTAATTCTATATCAGTATGAGGTGCATTTTTTATAGGGTTATCAACTTTGTCAAACTTGCCTGACTTGACCATATCTATTTCTTTTTTAATGCTGATCAAAGTGTCACAAAATCTATCTAATTCAGATAAACTCTCACTTTCAGTTGGTTCAATCATCATTGTTCCAGCAACTGGCCATGACATTGTGGGTGCATGAAATCCATAATCTATTAATCTTTTAGCTATATCTTCCTCTGAAATACCTGTGTCACTTTTAATAGATCTAATATCAATAATACATTCGTGTGCTACATTACCATTTGAACCCTTGTAAAGAATTGGATAATGGTCTTTTAATTTGTTTGCAATGTAATTTGCATTTAGGATTGCAATTTGTGTTGCAAGTTTTACACCCTCTGATCCCATCATCTTAATATACATCCAAGAAATAGATAAAATACTTGAGCTTCCCCATGGAGCTGCTGAAACTGCACCTATTCCACTTGCTGGTCCACAATCTTTTACAACTGGATGATTAGGGAGATAAACTTGTAGATGTCTTTTACATGCGATAGGTCCCATTCCAGGTCCTCCTCCACCATGCGGTATACAAAATGTTTTATGCAAGTTTATATGACAAACATCAGGACCAAAATTTCCTGGTTTTGCTACACCAACAAGTGCATTTAAGTTTGCTCCATCCATATAAACTTGACCACCATGTTGATGAATTACTTCGCATATATCTTTGATTTTTTCCTCAAATACTCCGTGAGTAGACGGATAAGTGACCATTAATGCTCCAAGATTTTCAGAATGCATTTCTGCTTTTTTCTTCAAATCATCAAAATCAACATTTCCTTCTTTGTCACAATCAACAACGACAACTTTCATTCCTACCATTTGTGCGCTAGCAGGATTGGTTCCATGTGCTGAGCTTGGTATTAAACATATATTTCTATTTTCATCCCCTCTATCTAAATGATATTTTCTTATTACCATTAATCCAGCATACTCACCTTGAGCTCCTGCATTTGGCTGAAGTGAAACACCAGAAAAACCAGTGATAGATCTTAACCAATTTTTAAGATCTGTGAACATCTCCCTATATCCCTCCATCTGTTCAACAGGTACAAATGGATGAGGTTCTGCTAATTCTCTCCAAGAAATAGGTATCATTTCTGCAGTAGCATTTAATTTCATAGTACACGAACCCAGAGCGATCATTGTTCTATTAAGAGCTATATCCTTATCCTCTAATTTTTTAAGATATCTAAGCATCTCTGTCTCTGAGTGATATGAATTAAAAACAGGATGCTCTAAGTATTTTGAAGTTCTTAATAAATTTTTTGGTAAATTTGGTAAAGTAACAGTAGGATCCTCTTTTTTAATAGATTCCGCTGCATTAAAAATTTTTAATAGTTGATTTACTCTGTAAACATTTTTTCTTTCGTCAAAAGAAACAGACAACATTTCTGAATTAACTTTTCTTATATTAACTTTTTGGTCTAAAGCGTTTTTAAATATTTGATCAGTCTTTTCTTTGGTAATAATAGTTACAGTATCAAAAAAATAATCTGAGTATAATTCATATCCAGATTGTTTTATTTTATCAGCAAAATTTTTTGCTAGTTGAGATACTCTTTCGGATATACTTTTAATTCCATCTGGACCGTGATAAATAGCATATGCAGCTGAAACAATCGCTAGTAAGGCTTGAGCAGTACAAATATTACTTGTAGCCTTGTCTCTTCTAATGTGTTGCTCTCTAGTTTGTAATGACAATCTATAAGCTTTGTTTCCATGCCTATCCACTGAAACCCCAACAATCCTACCTGGCATAGATCGTTTGTATTCATCTTTTGTTGCAAAAAAGGCTGCATGAGGTCCTCCATAACCCATTGGAATACCAAACCTTTGGGAACTACCGACTGCAATATCAGCTCCAAGTTCTCTTGGTGTTTTTAACATAGACAAGGCAAGAAGATCACAAACTAAAATTGCTTTTCCATTTTTTTTATGAATTTTACTTATGGCTTCACTAGGGTCTTTAATATCACCTAAAGTTCCTGGATACTGTAAAACTCCACAAACAATATCTTCTTTTAACTGTTCTAGAACTTTATCCTCATCTCCAACAAGGACTTTAAGACCCATTGGCTCTGCCCTAGTTTGGATAACATCAATTGTTTGTGGATGGCAATTTTCTGAAACAAAAACTAAATTACTATCACTTTTATTAAGTCTATGACTTAAACCCATAGCTTCGGCAGCTGCTGTTCCTTCGTCAAGCAAAGAGGCGTTTGCTATATCCATGCCTGTAAAATCAACAATCATTTGTTGAAAGTTTAATAGCATCTCTAATCTACCTTGTGCTACTTCGGGCTGATAAGGTGTGTACGATGTATACCATCCAGGATTTTCTAATATATTTCTTAAAATTACGTATGGTGTGTAGGTCCCATAATAACCCATGCCTATAAAATTTGAGTAAATTTGGTTTTTTTTTGAAATTGCTTTTAATTTTCTTAAAGCTTCATATTCTGAGTTTGGTTCACCGATATTTAATTCACCTTTAAACTGAATTTTTTCTGGAATAGTACTATTAATAAATTCATCTAATGACTTAAAGTTAAGATCTTTAAGCATTTTTTCTTGGTCCTTCTCAGATGGACCTATGTGTCTTCTAATAAAATCTTTTTGTGAATTATGTAACATTAGCTTGATGTCTCCTTTGCAAATTTATCGTATTCTTCTTTGTTCATTAAAGTATCTAGCTCAGATGTGTCTTTAATTTTCAATTTAAAAAACCATGCATCACCTTCGGGGTCCTCATTAATTTTGGCTGGATCGTCTACTATAGACTGGTTAGTATCTACCACTTCTCCACTAACTGGGGTATAAACATCACTGGCAGCTTTTGTAGACTCTACCACTCCTGCAGTACCATCTTTTTCAACATTAGATCCTTTTTCAGGAAGTTCTGCAAAAACGATGTCGCCAAGCATTTCTGTTGCATGTTTTGTAATTCCTATTGTAGCCACATCTCCCTCTAATTTAATCCACTCATGTTCTTTGGAAAATTTTACTTCACTCATTAATTTACTCCTTTCACATAATTTTTTTTATAAAATGGCAATGCACAAACATTTGCTGGATGTTTTTTTCCTCTTACCTCAAGCAAAATTTTGGTATCAACTTTTGAAAACTCTTTATCAACATAACCCATCGCTATAGGACCGTTTACACTTGGTCCAAAAGTTCCACTTGTTATCTCACCAATTTGTTTATCAGTATCATCAAATATTTTAGTCTTTTCTCTTGCAATCAACCTACCTTCAGGCTTAATCCCTACTCTTATTTGGCTTGCTCCATCTTGCATTTGGTTCATAATTTTTTTTGATCCAATAAAACCTCCATTAGATAATCTAGATTTTGAGATTGCCCATCTAAGGTTTGCCTCAACTGGTGTTTTATTAATATCTAATTCGTGACCATATAAACATAATCCAGCTTCTAATCTCAAGGTATCTCTTGCCCCAAGTCCTATAAGTTGTGCTCCCTTTTCTATTAAATTTTCAACGAATTTTTCCGCTTTATCGTTAGAAATTGAAATTTCAAACCCATCTTCCCCTGTATAACCTGATCTTGTTACAAATAATTTTTGATTATCAGAATCAAACCAATTTCCTGTCATAAAACTTAGTTGATCAACCCCATTTAAAATTGAGTTTAAAATTTCAACAGATTTAGGTCCTTGAATTGCTATTAAAGATCTATTGTTTTCTAAGTTCATTTTAAATTTTGAACCTAGTAAATTAGATAAAATCTCAAAATCTTTATCTTTGCATGCAGCATTTAAGATAATTAAATACCCCTCCTCTATTTTAGTGATAATTAAGTCATCATAAATTCCAGCGTCTTCATTCATTAAAAAACTATACTTAGAGCAGTTTTGTTTTAAATTTTTTAAATCTAATGGAAAAATTTTTTCTAATTCTTCTGTCAAACTTTCATCACCATATATAAATAATTGACCCATATGAGATACATCAAATATTCCAGAATTAGATCTTGTGAATTTATGTTCTTCAATAATGCCTTTGCTATACTGAATTGGCATTTCATAACCTGCGAATTCAACAAACTTAGCGTTGTTACTTTGATGAAGTTTATTTAGCGATGTTTTTTTTATTTCCATATTAACTCTTCTGTGCCCCCTCTGTCTTGGTGCCTGAGAGATTTGCTCCTTCGGCGAGAATAATTCTCTTTCCAGAGTTAATATGTACGGTCCTTTTGCCTGAGAGTTTCCGGGGTGGTTGCTCCTTCGGCGCTACAAAAGTAGTCTCTCCCGTATATAAATTTATAGCACATTTAAAATGTTTATGTGAAATTTATTTAGCTACCTTTTTGACAAGTAATGGAGACAAAAACTGTATAACTACCGCTGTTATAACTACCGCTCCACCAAAAAGCACTGTAAGTGGCGGATTTTCGTTTGCAAACATCCATGCCCACAGAGGTCCAAGGACAGCTTCTGTTAGCATAATAATTCCAACAAATGCTGAAGGAGTTGATCTTGCTCCAATTGTTATAAGTATAAATCCAAGTCCAACTTGAAAAAATCCTGCAATAAAACCTAAAAAAATATCATTTGTTGAAACCAAAATACTCGGTGACATGAACAAACCTATTAGTGTTGCAAAAATTCCAGCAACCAATTGTAAAGGTATCATGTCGACTTTTGGATATTTTCTGACAATTAAAATTAAGATTGCAAATGATATCGGCATGATAAATGCAACTAAGTTTCCAGTCATTTGACCTGGTGTTAGTGAACTTCCTAACATTAAAATGATACCAACCACTGCTGTAATAATGCAAGTTAATGTAATTTTTGAAATTTTTTCTTTTAAAAATACGTAACCAAAAATTGCTAAAAACAAAGCTTGAGTTTGTATTATAAAGTTTGCATTAGCTACTGTTGTTTCGTACATAGCAAATACATAACTAGCAAATCCTATGGATAAAATTATACCTCCAAATAAACCTGGAATTCCAGATTTATAAAGAGCACTGAGAATTTTTCCTTTGTAAGTAAAGATTAAAAAAATTGTAATTACCCCAAAAAAGAAAAGTGATCTCCAAAATAATATTTGCCAAAGTGTAGATCCATCAAATGACTTAACAATTAAACCTCCAAAACTTAATGCACAAGCTCCTAAAAATACTAAAAAAGGGCCTGGTATTTTTGATAAAAAATTCATTAAATTTGTGATATTAAATTTTGAGTTTCCATTTCATATAACTTAAATAAAGTCTCTGCATCAGATAAATTAATCTCTTTAAATTTTACTTTTGAACCAGGAGACATCTGTACTAATCGGTCATAATCGACACTAGCTACAACTCCAATTTTTGGATAACCGCCAATAGTACCATGATCTGAAAGCATTATAATTGGATTTCCATCTGCTGGTACTTGGATTACACCTTTAATCAAACCCTCTGATTTTATGTTAGTATTCACAATATTATCAATTTTAGGTCCCTCTAGTCTCATGCCCATTCTGTCTGAAAGTTTCGATACTGTGAATTCCTTTTCATAAAATATTTTTTTACCTTCTTCAGAAAAGTAATCAAAATTAGTGCCTTTGATCACCCTTATGTTTTCTATTTTGGTATTAATGTAACTAATTTTTTTAATATCCTTATTTGAATTTATTTTTTTTAAATTAATTCTTTGCCCTACATCTAATTTTTTTCCATTATTAGATCCAATATTTGCTTTTGTATTTATAGAACAACTATTCCATTGAAATTTTAAATCGAACTCTCCACCTAGTGCTAAATATCCATAAACTGATTTATTTGTAGATATGATATTTATTTCATCTCCATTTTCAATTTGATAGCTTTCGTAAGAATTTCCCTCAATTTCAGTATCTTTTTTTTTAATTGAAAAAATTACATCTCCAGTAACAGCAAAATTAATTTTTTCCCCTGAATACTTTATGTGAGGACCTTGATATGCAAACTCTATCACTGAAGAATCTAAATTATTATTAACAAGTTTATTAGCTATGAGGTAGTTTCTATTATCCATAGCACCACTAAATGGAATACCGATATGATAAAGATGATCCCTGCCTTTATCTTGAAAGGTAGTATTAATTCCAGGTCTGATTATATCTAGATAATTACTACTCATTATAATTTTTATACTGATCTAAAGTAATTTCCTTGAAAATTACTGTATCTCCTGGGTTAATTAGATTTGGTTTATCTTCTTTTGAACTATCAAAAACATCCAAAGGCGTGTTTCCTAAAATATTCCATCCACCTGGGCTTTCAAATGTATAAATATTTGCAAATTGTTCAGTTAAGGCAACAGATCCCTTGGGCACTTTTACTCTTGGGGTTTCTAAACGTTGAGCTCGCATATTCTCATCTAAGTCACCAAGAAAAGGCATGCCAGCAATAAACCCTATCATGTAACAAAAATACTCCTTATTTAAAAAATTCTCTAAAATTTTTTCTCTACTTAATTTTAATATTTCTTCCAATCTTTTAATATCCATTGAGAAATTTTCATGACAACAAACTGGTATTTCTAATTTTTTAGAATTTATATCTATTGAGTCTTCAGCATTTATATTTTCAACATAATTTTTTACTTCTTTAAAATTTGTTTTTTTTAGATCATAAGAGATAATTAATTTATTATAAGAAGGTGTTAAATTATTTATCCCTTCAAATTTTTTTTCTTTAATAGTTTTAAAATATTTTATAACTTGTGAATTAATTGATTTATTTACTTCATTACCAAAATCACAGTACAAAGCTGCGTCACCAAGATTTGATATATTTTTTATCATGTCATGTTATACTTAACATTAGAGACTATGGAAATTAATATAAATTGCGATTTAGGTGAAAAATCAAAACATCATTCAAATAAGTATGATCCAGATTTACTAGAAATAGTTAATTCTGCAAATGTCGCATGTGGTTATCATGCAGGTGATAATGAGTCGATGAATCAAGTAGTTCAAATTTCAAAAAAAAATGGTGTTAGTATTGGAGCGCATCCGTCATTTAATGACCCTGAAAATTTTGGAAGGCAAAGAATGAATCTTCTACCTGATGAGGTAAGGCAATTGATTATTGATCAATATGAAATTCTTCAAAAAATTGCCCAAGATCATGGGGAAAACGTTACTCATATAAAACCACACGGTGCTTTAAATAATATGGCTTGTGAAGATATTGATTTAGCAACTACATTAGCAAAAGCGATAAATGAAATTAATAAAGATTTAATTTATTTGGTACCTACTGGATCTAAAATGGAAGAAGCGGCAAAAAAACTAGATATGCGAATTGCTTGTGAGATTTTTGCGGATAGAAATTATGAGGATGATGGCAACCTGGTTTCGAGAAAAAAACCACACGCACTTATTACTGACCCTGAAGAGGCCAAAAAGCACGTACTAAATATGGTTAAAAATCAGTCACTTAATTGTCACAGTGGAAAGCAGATACCTTGTGAAATTGACTCTGTATGCATACATGGGGATAACGAAAGTTCGTTATCTACAGCAAAATCAATAAGAGAAAACCTGATAGAGAATGGACTACAATTAAAACCTTTAAATAAAATGGAGAAATTTATAAATGATTAAAAAAATATTTATAGTTTTATGTGTAACATTATTTGCTACAAACTCATTTTCTGCAGGATCAGATCCTAAACCAGTAAAAGTAAAAACAGATTATGCAAAAGCAATTGAGTCAATAAAGTGGGCAAAAAAATATGAAAAAAAAGGAAAACTTGAAAAGGCAAAAAAAAGATATGCTAAAGCTCAAAAACTACTCTTAAAATCGAATTCAAAAAAACCTAATCAAGCTGATACTTTAAATTATTTAGGCTTCACTACTCGAAAACTTGGTGATTATGAAAATGGTGAAAAATACTACCTACAAGGTTTAGCGATTGAACCAAACCATATAGGTATAAATGAGTATTTAGGTGAATTGTATGTTGCAACAAACAGATTAGATTTAGCTAAAGAAAGATTAAAAATACTAGAAAACTGTAATTGTGAAGAATATAAAGAATTAAAACAAATCATTGATGGAACAAAAAAATCAAAATACTAATTAATATTTTGAACCATTTGTTGTGGCATCCATAAAGCTATCTCTGGGAAGATAACTACAAGAATTACTGCAAGAATCATTAACAGAAATAATGGGAATGCACTTCTTGCAATAAATCCCATGTCTTTGTTAGCCATTCCTTGTAATACAAATAAATTAAATCCTACTGGAGGTGTAATTTGAGCCATTTCTACTACAATAACTAAAAATATTCCAAACCAAATCATGTCAAAACCAGCCTGTCTAATCATTGGTTCAATGATTGCCATTGTAAGTACTACTGCTGAAATTCCATCAAGAAACATTCCAAGGATGATATAAAATATCATCAATACTAAAATTAATACATACGGGGATAGTTCCATATTTTGTATCCAAATAGCCAAATTTCTTGGAAGACCAGTAAATCCCATAGCTAGTGATAAAAATGTAGAGCCAGCTAAAATAAAAGCAATCATGCATGATGTTTTTGTTGCTCCTAACAAAGATTGTTTAAATGTTTCTATAGTCAAACTCTTTTGAAAGTAAGATAAAATTAGAGCACCTACTACACCTAAAGAAGCAGCCTCAGTTGCTGTTGCAACGCCTGTGTATATTGATCCAATCACAGCTGAAATTAAAATAATTACAGGTAATAATTGTTTAGATTTTTTTATTTTTTCAAAAAAGGAAAAATTTTCTACATACTTTGGCATGCTTTTTTTATTTATTAAAGACCAGATAATCACATAAGACATAAAAATTAGTGCAATCATTATTCCTGGAATAATGCCTGCTATAAACAGTTTTGCTATAGACTCTTGAACAGTTACTCCATAAATTATTAGTATTATAGAGGGGGGTATAAGAAGTCCTAAGGTTCCTGATCCAGCTAGACTACCTAACAAAATTTTTTCTGGATATTTTCTTTTTCTTAGTTCTGGGATAGACATCTTACCTACTGTTGCTACGGTTGCAGCAGAAGAGCCAGAAATTGCAGCAAAAAGTGCACAACCAACAACATTTACATGAATTAATCCACCAGGTAATTTTTGCATCCATGGTGATAGTCCAGCAAATAAATTTTCTGATAACTTGGTCCTAAACAATATTTCACCCATCCAAACAAACAATGGTAAAGCTGTTAATGTCCATGATGATGAGGTTCCCCATATTGTAGTTGCCATTGCATCTCCAACTGGTCTTGAAGTAAACAGTATCATACCAATTGTTGAAACACCTATCATGCTTATTGCTACCCAGATTCCAGATCCAAGAAAAAATAAAAGTACACTTATAAAAAATATTATGAGAAATATTTCAGTCATTCTTGATTAAAATTGTTAAAATAAATTTATGCAAAACAGCTATAAAAAAAATTAAAGATCCAATAGCAACACTAGTTTGAGGTATCCAAATTAAGATCTCATCTGCACCTTCGCTTCTCTCTTGAAAATCATAAGAGATTAATAACATTTTCCATAAGTAAAAAGACAAATAACCTGAAAAAATTGTTGCTACAATCAGACACCATATTTCTAAAAATCTCTTATAAGATGAAGAGGCTTTTTCTAAGAAAAGAGTAATTCGAATATGTCCACCCTCAACAAAAGTAAAAGCTAAAGCATAAAAAGAGGCTGCAGCCATGCAGTACCCTGAGTACTCAGCTAAACCCCTTATGTAAAAACCAAAAATCCTTGAGGAAATTCCAATTAAAATAAAAACTGCAACAAGTATTAAAAAGAAAGCAGCTAAATATCCTGAAAATTTATAAAGTTTATTTAGATTATTATTTATTGATTGAAACATTTAGTAAAAAGGCCAACTTACTACAAGTTGGCCTTTTTTTTAAGACTATTTAATTGTAAGCAGATAAAACTGCAGCACCTCTGTCTCCAGCTTTTGCTTTCCACTCTTCAGACATTGTTGCTCCAACTTTTTCAAAATGTTTTTTCAAAGCTGAATTAACTTCGCCTACTTCCATTCCAGCATCTGCTAAAGCTTGCTTGTCTCCAGTATTACCTTGTTTAGATAATTCCCAACCTTTTTCTTCAGCAATCGCTGCTTGGTTCATTACAAGATCTTGAGTTGCTTTATCAAGCTTATTCCAAGCGGCTTTATTAGCTATGATCATATTTTTTGGAAACCATGCTGCTATGTCATAAAAATATTTAACACCATTTTCCCAAATCTTGCTATTTTTTCCAGTTGTAGGAGAAGTAATCATACTTTCAACAGCACCTGTAGAAAAAGCTTGGCTAATTTCAGCTGCTTCAATTTTTGTTGGTGCCATCCCTGTTAACTCCGCAATTCTAATCGTTGCTGAGTTGTATGCTCTAAATTTTAACCCATTTAGATCACCAACTTTTTTAATTTGCTTTTTACTATAAAGTCCTTGTGCAGGCCATGGCACTGCATAAAGAAATACCAATCCCTTTTCGTCAAGACTCTTAACAATATATGGCTTTGAAGCTTCATATAATTTCATAGCATCATCATAAGTAGTTGCTAAGAAAGGTAATGAGTCAATTTCATATAAAGGATCTTCTTTTCCAAGAGCAGACATAAATCTTTCACCAATAGGTGCTTGACCTGTTCTTACAGCTCTGAAAATTTCACCACCTTTAAATAATGAACCACCTGGATGGGTAACGATTGTAAGTTTTCCACCACTTTTTTCAGTTACATTCTTTGCAAATTCTGTTGCATTAGCAGAATGAAAGTTTCCAGCACCATAAGCTAGTGCCATATCCCATTTTTCAGCTAAAGAAACGTTTGCAAATAACAATACTGAAGTAATTATAGATATAAATAGTTTGAATAATTTCATCTATCCTCCTTTTTAAAATTAACATTTAATTATCTCTTAGAGGTTAAATCAATAAAATTATCATTATGGCCTCATTGAAAAATTGTCAGATTATACTATTATAATGTTATCTTGATTGAAGAGCTCATAATTTTAACCAATATAATTTTTATAACAATTATATTAACAGCAGATAATGCAGTAATAGTCGGGTCTATTGCTTCAAATTTTGTTCCAAAAAATAGAAAACAAATAATTCTTTGGGGAGTAATTGGAGCCTTTGTTTTTAAAATTTTTTTTGCAATTTTTGCAACTTTTTTATTTGAATTTTATTTTATAAAAATTTTGGGTGGTTTATTATTAATTTGGATTGTAAATGATTTAAGGAAAGATTTACTAGACATTAAAAAAGTAAAACCCACCACTAAAAAAGGTAAAGAGCCTTCATATATTAGTAGCATTGGAAAAGTTTTATTTGCAGATATTATGATTAGTTTTGATAATGTCATTGGTGTAGTTGCAGCAGCAAAAGGATATTTTGGATTTATGATATTTGGACTTATGCTATCAGTTGTTTTAACTGGTGCTCTAGCGACATATATGGCCAATTATATACAAAGACATATTTGGATAGCTTATATAGGATTAGTATTTATCTTAATCGTTGGTCTGCAATTAGTAATTGGTGGATTGGTTGATCTTGAAATATTAAATATTAATGAAGAATTTAAAAAATACTTTTAATTAAAAAGAATTTTTTTTATTAGGAAATTTAATTTTTCTAACTTCTTTTGAATAATTTGAAACAGCTTTAGAAATGAAATTTCTAATATTAGCATATTTTTTTACAAACTTATAATTCATTGGATTTAAGCCAATTAAATCATCAAAAACTAATATTTGACCATCGCAATATTTAGAAGCCCCAATCCCTATTGTTGGAACTGTAATATTTTGACTTACAAGTTTTGCTAAGGAAGTCTCAACACATTCTAAAACAATAGAAAATACTCCAGCTTTTTCTAACAATTGCGAGTCTCTTAAGATGTGATCTCTCTCTAGCTTTTTTTTGCCTTTAAATTTAAAACTTTTATCTGACTGAGGAAGTAGCCCTAAATGCCCCATAACTGGAATTTTATTTTTAACTAAAGTTTTAATTGTTTCGTAAATTTTTTTTCCACCTTCCAATTTTACACCATCACATTTAGTTTTTTTCATTATTAGTTTTGCATTTTTTAAAGCTTCTTTAGGAGTTCGATAGGTGTTATGTGGCATATCAACAATCATTAAACTTTTTTTTATACCCATTCTCACACTTTTAGAGTGTTCAATCATAGTGCTCAAATTTACTTCTCTTGTAGATTTATAATTGTATAAAACCGAACCAAGTGAGTCTCCTACTAAAATTAAATCACAATAATTATCTAATATAGAAGCAATATTTTTTGAATAGGCAGTTAGACTAACTATTTTTGACTTATTTTTTTTTGCAATAAATTTTTTAATTTTACTCATTTATAAATTCTTGGTTCTTATAAGCTTTCAAAAGCTTTTTAGATATAGATAGTTTCTTTGCAATAGGAGATTTTTCGTCAATAATTCTCCAAAAAGGAAGTTTTGGTTTTTTAGTTTTTTTTTTAATTTGTTCCTCTAATGATGCCTCTATAGCAATTCTTAAAAAAATCCCTGTAGATACTGGGCACGTTTTGTTAGCTTTGGCTTTTTTAGCTAAAGCTTCTCTCATTTCAATAACTGTCTTTTTTTTACCTTTAGGAATTTTATGAATATATTTTGCTATTGAACTTGGGGATGAAACTAGCATCGTTTCACCTTTCTTAATATCTGCAAAATTAAAAGTTAATTTTTTAATTTTTTCCTTATATGGTTTGTTAAACTTAGCAATCCACATTAGAAAAATATTACCAGGTACCAGTATTCTCCATTGAGGCCCAAGGCTCTTTGGGTTCTAAATTTCCTTCTTGAAGTATTTCAATTGAAATTTTGTCTGGTGATCTAACAAAAGCCATATGACCATCTCTTGGTGGTCTATTAATAGTATAACCCATGTCCATTAATCTTTGGCAGGTTTCATAAATATTATCTACTCTATAGGCAAGATGGCCAAAATTTCTTGAACCTTCTCCAAGCTCATCACCATCCCAATTATATGTTAATTCTATTTCTGCTTTTTCATCATTTGGTGCTGCAAGAAAAATTAATGTAAATCTTCCCTTTTCGTTTTCCATTCTTCTTGTTTCTTTTAAACCAAGCCCTTCGCAGAAAAATCTTAGAGACTCATCCACGTCTTTAACTCTAATCATTGTGTGTAAATATTTCATAATATTAATTTATAATTAAAAACTACTCTAATTCAATAGTGCTAGGTGGTTTTGAAGTAACATCATACACCACTCTATTTATACCCCTTATGCTGTTAACTATTTTATTTGATATAGCTTGCATAAAAGACTTTTTAAATTCATAATAATCTGCAGTCATTCCGTCTTCAGATGTAATTGCTCTTAATAAACATAAATATTCATAGGTTCGATTGTCTCCCATAACACCCACAGTTTTAACTGGCAGCAATGCTGCATAGGCTTGCCAAATCTTATGGTAAAGACCATGATCCTTTAAAGCTTGAATAAAATAATAATCAGCTTCTTTTAAAATTTTAATTTTTTCATTAGTTATAATACCTGGCATTCGAATTGCTAAGCCTGGACCAGGAAAAGGATGTCTTGAAATAATTTCTTTACTTAAATTTAACTCTAATCCTAATTTTCTTACCTCATCCTTAAATAAGAATTTTAGAGGTTCTACTAATTTTAAATTCATTTTTTTTGGTAAGCCACCGACATTATGATGTGATTTAATTTTTGAAGTTTGGCTTCCAGTAACAGATTTGCTCTCAATTAAATCTGGATAAAGAGTGCCCTGAGCTAAAAATTTAACATTTTTAATTTTCTTAGCGTATCGCTCAAATATTTTGATAAATAAATTACCAATTATTTTTCTTTTTTTCTCTGGATCAGCAATATTTTTCAATTTTTTTAAGAATTCCTTTTCAGCGTTTACATAAATTAAATTCATTTTTAAACGCTTCTTAAAAGTTTGAACTACTTGCACCTCTTCATTTTTTCTTAAAAGGCCAGTGTTTACAAAAATACAATAAAGTTTTTTACCAATAGCTTTATTAAGTAATTGAGCAACTACACTACTATCCACACCTCCTGATAATGCACAAATAACTTTGTTATTTCCAACTTGATTTCTAACATCTTTAATAAGCTGATTTTTTTGATCTCTAGAGGACCAATTTTTTTTAATTTTACAAATTAAAAAAATAAAATTACTTATTATTTTACTTCCATTTTCCGTATGAGTTACCTCTGGGTGAAATTGTACTCCATAATATTTTTTTATTTTATTTTCAACAATTGCAAATTTCGAATTAGTGCTTGATGCAACAACTTTAAAATTCTTAGGCAGTTTTGAAACTTGATCAGCATGGCTCATCCAAACTTGTTTGGATTTTTTATTTCTAAAAAAATTAGTTGTTAAAAGACTGTTATTTTTTTTATAAACATTAGCTAGACCAAATTCTCTATGTTTTGATTGTTTTACCCTTCCACCATTAAGTTTTGATAAAATTTGATGCCCAAAACATATTCCAAGAATTGGTACATCAAGTTTTAAAATTTTTTTATCAAATGAATATTTATTTATTTGATAAACATTTAATGGACCACCAGATAATACTATTCCTTTAATACTGTGATTTATGTCTTTTAGTTTTATTTTTTTGTGACTAACTATTTCAGAAAACACACCTAATTCTCTTACTCTTCTTGCAATTAATTGAGTAAATTGAGAACCAAAATCTATTATTAATATTTTGTTAAGATTTTGATCAAGACTCATTATTTTCAGGTTCTATATTTTTTAATGACTCTTGAATATTTTTGTTTTCATCACATAAATTTTTACAAACTTTTACAAACTTATCTAAAAGACCTTTGACTTTTTCATAATTAGATTTTTCTAAAGCAATTTTCATTAACATTAATAGAGCTTCTTCGTTATCAGGCTCAATTAAAAGTGTCGTTTCTAAATTATATTCTTCTTTTCTTTGATTTTCTTCTTGGTTATAAATTTTTGCTAAATATAAATATGAGTTTGCGTCTTTTGGATTAAAAACAATATTTCTCTCAAATAGAAAACGCGCATCTTCATATTTTTCTTTTTTAAACAATTCTAAAGCTTCATTAAAAAAATTTTCTTTACTAAAAGACGCGCTGTTAAAAGAAGCTGTTAAAAGTATTAATCCTATTAATTTGAAAAATTTGCTCATTAATATTTACCATCATTTTTTACCACATCTACATTATGAACCATACTTTCATAAAATCCAGCTTTTGTAATTTTCACAAATTGTGGTTTATTTCTTAATTTAATGATTGTTTTTGATCCAAGATAACCCATTGAAGATTTCAATCCACCAATCAATTTATAAATAATACTCCCAACATTTCCTTTATATTTTACAAAACCTTCAACACCCTCAGGCACATATTTTGAGGAGTCTTTTTGTTTTTTTTGAAAGTATCTATCAGCTGACCCTTTGTTCATAGCTCCAACAGAACCCATGCCTCTAAAACTTTTGAAAAGCTGTCCATTTTTTTTAATTAATTTCCCTGGAGTTTCGTTTGTACCAGCAAATAACGAACCAATCATTACAGCATCAGCTCCTGCAGCAAAAGCTTTTGCTAAATCACCCGAATATTTTATTCCACCATCTGAAATTATTTTAACATTTTTATTTTTTAAACCACTTCTTACAGCTAAAATTGCGCTCAATTGAGGAACTCCTATTCCAGCAACCAGTCTTGTTGTACAAATAGAACCTGGCCCTATACCAATTTTAATTATATCTACTCCTAATTTTATTAGGAATTTTGCAGCTTCAGGTGTAGCAATATTTCCCGCACATAAAGCAATTTTGTTATTTTTTATTTTTTTTATATATTTGACTATTTCGGCAACTTTCTTTGTATGGCCATGTGCTGTGTCTACTACGATTAAATCTACACCTTCTTTAATTATTTCTTTAGATCTAATAAATTCATTCGGTGCTGCACCTACAGCTGCTCCCACAATTAGTTTTTGTTTTTTTACTTTTTTTATCTCTGATAATTGTGTTTTTATATCAAGGTTTCTGTGGATTACGCCAATACCACCAGCTTTAGCTATAGCTATTGCCATTCTGCTCTCTGTGACAGTATCCATTGCAGATGATAAAAGTGGAATTTTAAGTTTCAAATGCTTTGTTAAAGATACACTAGTGTCTGCATCAGAAGGCAATATTTCTGAATACTTTGGAGCTAATGTAACATCATCAAAGGTAAGTGCTTCTTTTATAGGAACCATAATCTTTTATATACGATTCCTTTTAAATTAAAAGTCTCTATCGGATTTTTTTACAAATTATAAAACTTTCTTTTGAATCTTTTCTACTAGATTTTGGTTTAAAAACCTTCACTTCTTTAAAATATTTTTTTCCCTCTGCGACGATTTCGTTAAATGTTCCTCCCATAAAAATTTTTGAAATAAAATATCCATTTTCTTTCATTAAATCTTTAGCAAAAAACATTGCCTCTTTACACAGTTCTCCAGTTTGTATTGAATCTATATTTTTAATACCAGTTGTATCTACAGCCATATCAGACATTACGACATCAACTTTGCCGTTTGTATTTTTTTTAATTTCTTCTTGAGTTTTTTCTTCAGTAAAATCTCCTTGGATTTGAACACTATTACCTATTGGTTCCATTTTTTTTAAATCTATAGATATCAATTTTCCACTTTTAGCTGTTTTGAGAGCATATTGTGACCAACTTCCTGGAGCTGCACCAATATCAATTACTGATAATCCGCCTTTAAAAATTCTAAATTTTTCATCAATTTCAATTAATTTGTAAGCTGATCTAGCACGATACCCATCCACTTTGGACTGTCTAACATAGATATCTCTACGCTGTTTATTAACCCAGTTCTTAGAGATTTTATTTTTTTTCAATTATTTGCTAAACCTTAGTTTTTTTTCAATAAATTCACCATCGGTTGTTTCAATTTTTGAAATAAAATCTTTATTATTTCTTATTTCATCATTATTTTTTCCAGCAAAATGTACAATTCCTATTTGATGGTTTGGCAAATAAGGTTCTACTAAAGTATTTTTGGTCTTATCAAATTTTAGACCATTAATATGAGTCCAATTACAATATGCAGGTAAAATTTCTACAGGTAAATTATCACAATAGATTGTTATGTTCATTGCAATCTGTTCTGATCCCCAAATTTTTCCAGATGATAAAGCTTTCTTTAAATTTTCCTGCCATTTATTCCAATGAGGAGCATTTTTTTGAAGGGCAAAAACACCAATATTAAGATGTGGTTTAAGTGCAACTTCTCTAGCAATCTTTTCAGAAAAACCTGATGATTTAGCATGTTTATAATTTTGAGATTTAATTCTTGCAAAACTTCCTAAGAACCATTCAGCTCTTAATACACGGCCATAAGCTCTATCAGCCGATGTAGCTATTGACAATTTATTGTTCTCACATCCTTTAAAATAAAGTTCAATTGCATCCCATGAGTTGACCCAGGCATCAGCATCTATCCATAAATATTTTTCATAATTGGGAAAATATCTTGTTAAAAATGCTCTAGAAACTTGGCTCTTTAACCATTCTTTTCCTCTTACTTTAAACTCTGGTACTTTAATATCCCAGTCTGCAGATTTAATTTTATCTACTTTATTAGATAAATTTTGTCTTTGTTCTTCCGTTAATCCAGCATCTAAAATACAAATTGCTAAGTTTTGACTTTCTTTAAAGCTTTGAATTGAGTCGACAAGCTCATTTAATAAATCAAAATATTTTGCATCAGCTAAAGAAATTATTACATTTTTTTTCATTAAAGAATATCTTCAAGATCATCATCCTCATCTGAACTATTTTGACCTTCATTTTGTTTTTTCAATTTTTGATAATGAATAAAACTTATTGGGAGCATTAATAAATAAATTATTGCACTTATAGATATTACGTTAAAAGGATAAACTAAAACTAAACCAAAAAATAACACAATTCCAAATAACAAAAAAATAGTCGTTTTTCTTTGTATTACAATTTTTTTAAATGAATAACTTGGAAATTTGCTGATTAGTAATAGAGATGTTACAATAAAAAAAATTGGAACAACAATATCATAATTTATATTTATAAAATCGAAGCTTGTAAGACTAAAAATTAATGGAGTTAAAACTAGAATACCTCCTGCTGGAGATGGAACCCCTTCAAAAAAATTATCTCTCCAAGAAGGTGCCTGACCTGTATTCACGTTGAAACGAGCTAAACGTAATGCAACACAAATTACATATATTAAACATAACAACCATCCAAATCTTCCTAATGTATTTAGTTTCCAGAAATACATAATAAATGCTGGGGCTACTCCAAAACTTATCATATCTGTTAAAGAGTCTAATTCTTTTCCTACTTTAGATGTTCCTTTAATTAACCTTGCAATTCTTCCGTCTAATCCATCAATAATAGCAGCAAGTATGATCGCTATAATTGCAAATTCAAATTTTCCATCCAACGCAAACCTAATGGATGATAAACCTATACAAACCCCAATAAGAGTTAACATATTAGGTAAAATCACTCTTGCATTTGCTTTTTTATCTGAAACAATTTTTAAATTATTTTTTGGTTTTTCCATAATTAATTTTTAGCTAGCAATGTTTCTCCTGAAATTGCTGTTTGTCCAACTTTAACTAGAGGTTCATAGTTTTCATAATAAACGTCTGCTCTACTACCAAATCTTATCATCCCAATTCTATCACCCTGATTCAATTCTTCATTTTTATTTGTTTCACAAACAATTCTTCTTGCAACTAATCCTGCAATTTGGACAACAACAATATCATTCCCATGCTTATCTTTAATTTTATAATAATTTCTCTCATTGTCTTCGCTAGCTTTATCAAAAGATGCATTTAAAAATTTACCTGGTTTATATAAAATATCTTCAACAATACCTGAGCACGGTGTTCTGTTTACATGACAGTCAAAGACATTCATAAAAATGCTTATTTTTTTAAATTTTTTATTTTCTAGTCCAAGTTCTTTTGGACCGTCCACCTCCTCAACTTTAATTACCTCTCCATCAGCAGGACTTACAAGATAACTATCGTCTCCTATAATTGTTCTTTCTGGATCTCTAAAAAAATAATAAACCCAGACAGTAAGTAATATTCCAATTAATCCTAAAAAATTATTAATAATTAAAAAAATGATAGTTAAGAATACAGCTATTACTATAAACTTGTATCCCTCAGTGTGTATCTTTGGAAATATCTTACTAAACATATTCTTCTATTTGCTAATTTTGGATTAATATGTATATAAAACGATCAAATTCAATTAATAAGATAATTTTTTATTTAATGAGCAAAATCAAGGTAAAAAACCCAGTTGTTGAGCTGGATGGCGATGAAATGACTCGTATTATATGGGAGTTCATCAAAAATAAATTAATCCTCCCATATTTAGATCTTAGTATCGAATATTACGATTTAGGCATGAAAAGTAGAGATAATACTGATGATCAAATTACCATCGAATCTGCAAACGCAATCAAAAAAATTGGTGTTGGAATTAAGTGTGCAACAATTACCCCTGATGAAGCAAGAGTAGAAGAATTTGATTTAAAAAAAATGTGGAGATCTCCAAACGGAACCATAAGAAATATAATTGGTGGAACAGTATTTAGAGAACCAATTATTTGTAAAAATATTCCAAAACTTGTTCCCTCTTGGACTGATCCAGTGATTATTGGAAGACATGCATTTGGTGATCAATATAGAGCAACAGATTTTAAAGTTCCTGGAAAAGGAAAAATGGAAGTGAAGTGGACATCAGAAGATGAAAAAGATGAAATTAAATATGAAGTATTTAATTTTACAGGTCCTGGTGTGGCTTTATCAATGTACAATTTAGATAAGTCTATTGAAGACTTTGCAAGATCTTGTTTCAGTTATGGGTTGATTAAAAAATGGCCTGTTTACATGTCTACGAAAAATACAATTCTAAAGCAATACGATGGAAGATTTAAAGATATTTTCCAAGAAATTTTTGACAAAGAATATAAAAGTGAATTTGAAAAAAATAATTTAACTTATGAACACAGGCTAATTGATGATATGGTTGCATGTGCAATGAAGTGGAGTGGTAAATATATTTGGGCTTGTAAAAATTACGATGGTGATGTTCAGTCAGATACTATGGCTCAAGGTTATGGGTCTTTAGGATTAATGACAAGTACATTGTTAACACCAGATGGAAAAATAATGGAGGCAGAGGCTGCGCACGGAACAGTAACTAGACACTATAGAATGCATCAACAAGGAAAAGAAACTTCAACCAACCCTATTGCATCAATTTTTGCTTGGACAAGAGGATTAGCTCACAGAGGTAAGTTAGATAATAATGATGCACTAATTAAATTTGCACAAACTTTAGAAAAAGTTTGTATTGAATGTGTAGAAAGTGGATCAATGACAAAAGATTTGGCAATTCTTATTGGTCCTGATAGCAAGTATTTAACTACCAATCAGTTTTTAAATGAAATTGATGGTAATTTAAAAAAGAAATTAAATTAAAGCCTTAAGCTTTTCAAAAGCTTCTTCAATTTTAGATTGATCTTGTCCACCAGCTTGAGCGAAGTCTTTTCTTCCTCCGCCGCCTTTACCACCAATTATTTCAGATCCAACTTTAACAAATTTTACTGCATCAAACTTGCTGGTTAAATTATCTGTTACTCCAACTGCTAACCCAACCTTGTCATCTTTATTAGCAAATACAACAACAATACCTTCGCCTAAATCTTTTTTACCTTTATCTACAAGTTTTCTTAATTCTTTTGTAGGTAATCCATCTATTTTTTGAAGTCTTAACTTAACTCCATTAATTTCTTCATCTTTAATAATATTTTTAGATTTATCCTC
This sequence comes from uncultured Pelagibacteraceae bacterium, assembly GCA_902521615.1. GTDB lineage: Bacteria > Pseudomonadota > Alphaproteobacteria > Pelagibacterales > Pelagibacteraceae > Pelagibacter. The sequence goes on from CABYSJ010000005.1 coordinate 59,619, forward strand.
TAAAATTGCATTTACTGAAATAGTTTCTAATTGTTTAGTTAAATTTTTAATTAAAGTTTTTTGATCATCTTCTTCAAAACTTGGTTTTCCACCCAATTTAATAATTTGCTGACTTAAAACTTTAATTGTCTCTTGATCTTTTTCTGCAGATAAATTTGACAATTTCTCTTTATTTTTTAAATATTCCTCCAATTGTTTATCTCTTAATGCCTCAATTCTTCTAATCCCTGCAGCAATTGAGGACTGGCTGATAATCTTAAATTTACCAATATCACCAGTGTTTTTAACGTGTGTTCCGCCACATAATTCAGTAGAAAAATACCTACCATCCTCATCTCCCATTGAGAGAACTCTTACTTCATCCCCGTATTTTTCCCCAAATAATGCTAAAGCACCATTTTCAACTGCCTCATCAGGTGTCATTAATCTAGTTTTTACATCAGATTTTTTAGAGACCATTTTGTTTACAAAGTCTTCTATTTTATCGATTTCTTCATTCAAAATTGGCTTCATATGACTGAAATCAAATCTTAATCTACTTGGCTCTACTAAAGATCCTTTTTGAGTGACATGAGTACCCAGAACTCTTCGTAAGGACTCGTGCAATAAATGGGTTGCTGAATGATACGCACGAGTATTATCTCTTCTTTCAACATCAATTTTTAGCTCTACACTTTCTTGTAATTTTATAGATCCACTCTTTACCTTTCCGTAATGAACAAATAAATCACCTAATTTTTTTTGAACATCAGTTACGTCAAATTTAAAATCATTTGAAACTATTTCACCAGTATCACCAACTTGACCACCAGACTCACCATAGAAGGGAGTTTGATTTACTATGATCATTCCTTCATCATTTTGTTTTAATTGATCAACTTCTTTATTGTCTTTTAAAAGGGATAAAACGACACCTTCAGCTTGATTAGTTTCATATCCTAAAAATTCAGTTGGCTCAATTTTATCTTTTATTCCAAACCAAATATCTTCAACTGCTGCATCACCAGAACCTTTCCAGTTTTTCTTAGCAAGTTCTCTACTTTCTTTCATCAAAGATTTAAATTTTTCAGTATCAATTGACATTGATTTATTCCTTAAAATATCTTCAGTAAGATCTAATGGGAAACCATAGGTATCATATAATTTAAAAGCTACTTCACCTGGCAATACTTTATCTATTTTAGATATTTCATCATTTAAAATTTTTATTCCTCTATCTAATAGTACTAAGAATTTTTCTTCTTCCATTTTTAAAGTTTCTTTAATTAAAGACTCTGCTCTAACTAATTCTGGATAGTTTCCAGACATTTCATTTTTAAGAGTGTCAAACAAATTAAAAAAACTGGTTCCTTTGATCCAAGTAAATGAGAGTGTCTCATCCCTCTTCTCATAATTCTTCTGAGAACATATCCTCTTCCTTCATTTGAAGGTAAAACTCCCTCAGCAATTAAAAATGAACTTGCTCTTAAGTGATCAGCTATTACTCTGAAACTAGCTAGATTAGATTTATCTGATTTAACTTTTGTAATTTCTGATGCAGAGCCAATTATTTTTTTGAAATGATCTGTTTCATAGTTATCATGTGAACCTTGCAATAAAGCTGCAATTCTCTCTAATCCCATTCCAGTATCAACTGACGGTTTTGGAAGATTAATTCTTTTATCTTTAGTAACTTGTTCAAACTGCATAAAAACCAAGTTCCAAATTTCTATAAATCTATCTCCATCCTCATCTTTAGTTCCAGGTAAACCTCCTGATAAATGATCTCCGTGGTCAAAAAAGATTTCTGAGCAAGGGCCACATGGACCTGTCTCACCCATTGACCAAAAATTATCAGAAGTTGCTATCCTTATAATCCTATCATCACTAAAACCCGCTATTTTCTTCCAAGAATTGAAGGCCTCATCATCTTCATGAAATACAGTTACATAAAGCCTGTTTTTATCTATTCCAAAATCTTTTGTAATTAAGTTCCAAGCATAATGAATTGCTTGTTCTTTGAAGTAATCACCAAAAGAAAAGTTTCCCAACATTTCAAAAAATGTATGGTGTCTTGGTGTGTAACCAACATTCTCTAAATCGTTATGCTTACCACCTGCCCTTACACATTTTTGTGATGTGGTTGCTCTTACATAATCTCTTTTTTCTAACCCTGTGAAAACATTCTTAAACTGGACCATTCCAGAATTTGCAAACATCAATGTTGGATCATTATTTGGAACCAGGTTGCTAGATTCCACAATCTTGTGATCGTTCTTTTCAAAATACTTTAAGAAAGTATTTCTTATTTCATTGAGTGTTTTGTCTGCCATATTTTTAAAATACAGCTTTTTTATTCTATGTCTAGATATCGAAGGGAAAAAAGGCGCTTAAATTAAGCGCCTTTTATTAATAAAGATGACCTATTAATTCTTTTTAGATGGAGGAGTAACTTCTGCTTTTTCAGCTTCTTCTTTTTCAACTACTTTCTTTTCTTTCTCCAATTTTTCAGGATCGATTGGATTTCCTTCTATTTTCTTAGAAATCACACCTGCTTTTTCTCTGATTGCCATTTCAATTTCTGCAGCAACTTTAGGATTTTGAGCTAAATAAGTCTTAGCATTCTCTCTACCTTGACCAATCTTCTCACCTTTATAAGCATACCATGCACCTGATTTTTCAATTATATCTGCTTTAGAACCAAGATCGACTAGTTCACCCATCTTGCTAATTCCTCTTCCATACATCAAGTCAAATTCAACAACTTTAAATGGTGGTGCTACTTTGTTCTTAACTACCTTCACTCTTGTAGAGTTACCAATAATTTCGTCTTTATCTTTGATGGCACCAATTCTTCTAATATCCATTCTTACAGATGAGTAAAACTTAAGTGCATTACCACCTGATGTTGTCTCTGGACTTCCAAACATAACTCCAATTTTCATTCTGATTTGGTTGATGAAAATCATCATTGTATTTGTGTTTGATATTGAACCAGTTAATTTTCTTAAAGCCTGACTCATTAATCTTGATTGAAGACCAACATGATGATCTCCCATCTCACCTTCAATTTCAGCTTTAGGAGTTAAAGCTGCAACAGAGTCGATAACAATTACTGAAATAGAGCCTGATTTTACTAGTGTATCAGCAATTTCTAAAGCTTGCTCACCAGTATCTGGCTGAGAAATTAAAAGTTCTTCAGTATTTACACCTAATTTTTTTGCATAAACTGGATCTAATGCATGTTCTGCATCAACGAATGCACAAATTCCACCAGATTTTTGAGCTTCAGCAACAACTTGTAATGCTAATGTTGTTTTTCCAGATGACTCTGGTCCGTAAACTTCAATAATTCTTCCTTTTGGTAATCCACCTATACCTAAAGCTAAATCAAGACTTAAAGAACCTGTTGAAACAGACTCGATATCCATTGCTCTCTTTTCACCAAGCTTCATTACAGAGCCTTTTCCAAAATTATCTGTAATTTGAGCTATCGCAGCGTCTAACGCTTTGTTTTTTTCTTTAACATCCATTTCTTGATCTTTGGTAGATTTAACTACTTTTAGGTTATTTTTCGTCATTTTTTGCCTCTTTTTTTAAATTTTTTAACACTCGAATCATGGAATAAATGTACACATTTTGTTCTCATTAGCAATATATTTATTTTTTGCTGCTAAAAATCAAATAATTACTTAAGTTTTAGATATTGGCTGTTGAGTAAACCCACGGCTTTGAGCAGATTGTATTGAGCCATTAGATAATTTTTCTCAGAACTTGCTAATGAAATTTGAGCAGAAAGTAATAAAGCATTTGATTGAATAACATCTAAAGTTGTTCTTGACCCTCTTTCGTATTCTGCGGCTATTCCTTCATTAGCTATTTCAGCTGCATTAACTTGAACCCTAACTGAATTTAAAAAACTTTCTGAAGACTCTAGACTAGACCAAGCACTTGCTACATTTGTGTCATTTGTTCTAACAGCATCATCTAATAATAATCTTTTTCTAGTAGTTAAATTTGAATTTTTATTAATAGTTGATCTTTTTTTTCCACCTGAATAAAAAGGCCAATTAACTGTTGCCTTTAATACATCTTTTTCTCTTTCATCATATGTAGAACTTAGATCATCAGTATAAGATCTTTCTAAAGATAAAGAAGCAGATGGTTTCAAGTCTGACTCTGAAATTGCTAATTCTTTTTCAGCTTTAGTTAAATCAAATTTTGCTATTTGAATATCTGGATTATTTTGTTTTGAAATACTAATTGCCTCGTTTAAAGATTTTGGAATACTGACTATTGCTGTTGAATTTTTCTGTAATTGGTTAGGATCACTGATTTTACCAATTATATTCTCATAATTTAGTTTGCTAATTAATAAATCACTTTTAGATTTTGCAAATTGAGCTTGAGCACCTGCAAGTGAAGACTCTGATTGTGCTAAGTCAGTGTTTGTAATTTGACCTCTGTCTCTTCTAATTTGATCATTTTCAACTTGTCTAATTAAAAGATTTAAATTTTTTTCATTTATGTCTAAAGTTTCTCTAGCTAAAATTAAATTTGTGAAAGCATCGATTGCTTTATGTAAAATATCTTGTTCTTTTTTAACTAATTGAGCTTTTGCTAAATCTAAAGCAGTAATATTTTTTTCAAGAGTTAAGCCTCTTCCAAAATCTAATATTGTTTGTTCTAATTTAATTGAAGTAGTGAATGGGTCCACATCATTTATACCTGCATCACCTCCACTTTGATTAGTAAGTTTATTCGTATCCTCAATACTTTTTGTTCCACTTAATGTTAATGAGGGTTTATAGTCAGCCTTTGCAATATTCACATCTTCCTCTGATGCTTTAATATTTTCTCTTTCAGCATTTAATTGAATATTGTTTTTGTAAGTTTGATTTAATGCATCAAGAAGCGTAACTGCGAAAGCATTACTAAAATATAATATTGATGCGATAACTATGATAAATATTTTTTTCATTTCGATTTATATACAGCAGTTTTAATTTGATGGTTACTATTTAAATTTAAAATTATAGATGCGTATTTGGGCATATTTTTAAACATATTTTGAGTAATCCTTTGATAAGTTTGCATAAAATTAATAACATCTCCTTTACTCATTATCTTATGACCACCTTTTTTCTTTGTTTTTAACCATAGTTTATGTTCCTGCTTTAATCTCCACTTTTGTAATAAACTAAAGTTTTTTGCTTTTAAGTAAATCATGCAATTTAGCTGAGAATATAACTTTTTATACTTAGTTTTTAATTGCTGATTAACATATTTTCTCCAAACTAGTTTATGATCATTGGCCTTTTCCATAGAATTTATAGATTTTTTTAATGTCTTGTTAGTTTCCGCTCTTGCTCCGACACACCATCCTTCAAAAATAATTACATCTGGTCTTTTGTTAATTGTGTTCCATTTGTTTTTAGGAAATCTGTCATCAATTGCCTTATTAAAATTCGGTAATTTCATATTTTTAAATTTTTTTGCTTTAGATTTTTTAAAGAAATCCAACATCATATTAATATCATGAGTTCCAGGAACTCCCCTAGTAAGTAACATTGGATGTACTTTTTTTGATAAAGCTATTCTTTCTTTTCTAGTTTTGTAAAAATCATCAATAGAAATCTTGAATACTTTTAATTTAAAATACTTTTCTAATATTATCTTTATTATGGAGCTAATAGTTGTTTTGCCTGTTCCTTGACCTCCAGCTAATCCAACAAAGTAAGGTTTTTTGTTATCTACTTTTTTTGCAATCCAAAAACATATTGGGATTAAATAGTTTTTGATCATCCCCTGTTTGTTACCAAACTTTTCAGTTGAAGTTTCTTGTGATTTAATAAATTTAAAACAATCTTTTTTAACTTTCTTAAAACACTCTTCAGACAATTTCATTAGACTTTTATTTTTCTTGATCCATCGGATGGTTTAAACCATCGAAGTTTGCTACTTCTTTTAAATCTTCTACTTTAACTTCATCTACACATCCCATATTGAAACCAGTCATAGCAGGTGCACTTCTTGGATTGTGATGAGTGTAAATTCCACATTCAGTACAAAAGTAATGGTTAGCAACTTTAGTATGGTACTGATAAAGTTTTAATTTATCTTGTCCTTTGGTAACTTTAAAATCTTCGTTTTTAACCATTCCCATTGTTGCATTTTTTCTTTTACATATTGAACAATTACATCTTACGATTTTTGCTAATTCATTAACTGTAGCATTAATTTCCGCTTCAACGGCTCTACAATGACAATTTAATTTCATATATCTCCTTTTTTATTTTAAAATACTTTTAGCTGCAATCTTATTTCCATCTAAATCACGAATATATCCATAATAATTTCCATCTTTTCTAACTCCTGGAGCTCCCTCATCTGTTGCTCCTTTAGAAAGTGCAATTTCATAAAATTTTTCAACAGCTTCTTTGTTATCTGCTAATAAAGTTATTTGGGTTCCATTGCCAAACGTTGCATCTTTTCCATTTACTGGATGTGTTACATAAAATTGGACTTTCTCTGGATCACTTGAATGAGCGTAACCAAGATATTTTTGTGTTTTCAAAACTCTTTTTAATTTCAAAGGTTCAAAGACAGCATCATAAAAATCACCTGATTTTTCATGATCATCAGAACCAACCATCACAAAGTCTAAAATATTCATAATTTATTTATTATATTCTGCGTAAACTTTTTCTCTTTCACTTTTGTTCATTCCCTTGGTTTCTTCTATAAACTTATTTCTTAATTCTCTTGTTTTTAATATGAGAAAACAAACAGTATCTTTGCTGTGATAAATTGCTTTTAATTCATCATCTATTTCGTTTAACTCTTCTGGAATATCGGCTTTAATACAAATCATAATTTTTCTTTTTAAATCACTTTAAGACTACTTATTGTAAAAGTTATCCACATGTCCACCAAATGTTGTTTTCGATGTTCACGTTTTGATTCACTTTTGATTCAATTACGGACTCAAAATACAACCTCTTGAGTGTATTGTGTAAATGGTCTATAAAGTAGAACAAAACAAGAACATGAAACTAACAATCCCTTATTATTTACATAAAGCAGGCGCTGGTTTCCCTTCCCCTGCTACTGATTACATCGAGGAAGATATTGATCTGAACATGCATTTAATAAGAAATGTTCCAGCAACTTTCATCATCAGAGTTCAAGGTAAATCCATGGTCAATGTTGGAATTAATGATGGTGACTTATTGGTGGTTGATAAAAGTTTAAAACCAAAAAACTTTTCAACAGTGATTGCAAATGTTCATGATGAGCTTGTGGTTAAAACTTTAGTTCAAGAACGAGATAAAAAATTTTTAACTTCTGGATCTAAAGAATTTTCTGACAGAATTTTAATTAACGAAGAACAAGATATTTTTATTTGGGGGGTTGTTACTTATGTCATCCATTCAACGTACTAAAAAAATAGCATTAATTGATTGTAATTCTTTTTATGTTTCATGCGAAAGATTATTTAATCCAAAAATAAGAAGAAAGCCTATTGTCGTTTTATCCAATAATGATGGCTGTATTATTTCAAGATCAAATGAAGCAAAAGCTTTAGGAATTAAAATGGGTGAGCCCTACTTTAAAGCAAAAGATATTATTCTTAAAAATAAAGTTGAAGTTTTCTCGTCAAACTATTCTTTATATGGAGATTTATCAAGAAGAGTGATGCGAACTCTTAAAAGATTTAATTCAGAAATAGAAGTTTACTCCATTGATGAAGCTTTTTTGGATTTATCAAACTTTCCTGATAGTGAAGTAGAGAAAGTTGGAAAAGAAATTAGAGAAACAGTTTTACAATGGACAGGTATTCCAACAAGTATTGGAATAGCTAATACAAAAACTTTAAGTAAAGTTGCAAATCACATTGCAAAGAAAAAACAATCAGGGATCACAAGTTTAATTGGCATTGAAAACTTAGATCCTATTTTAGAAAAAGTTGAAATTAATGATGTCTGGGGTGTTGGAAGACAATTAACTAAATTTTATCAAAAGCATGGAATTTACAATGCTAAACAATTAAAAAATAAATCTAATACCTGGATCAAAAAATCATCAAACGTTCTAAGTTCAAGAACTGCGATGGAGCTTAGAGGAGTTTCTTGTATAGGTTTAGAGACAACCACAACTAAAAGAAAGAGCTGTGTAGTTTCAAGATCATTTGGAAAGAGAATTGAAACGTTCCAAGAATTAAAAGAAGCTGTTGCAAATTATTGTTTAAACGCATCTGAAAAAATTAGATCAGAATCTTTAGTTGCAAAAGCAATTACTGTATTTGTTAGAACAAGTCCTTTCCAGAGAAACTTTGGTTACTATTCAAATGCGAAGACAGTTGATTTTCCAATTGCAACAAACAATAGTATTGAAACAGTTAAGACAGCAGTTTCAATATTAGAGAGTATTTTTAAAAATGGATATCGTTATCAAAAAGCAGGTGTCATGCTGACAGGGTTATCTAGTGCAAGTGATAAAACAAATTTATTTACTTCTGAAAAGGATGAAAAAATAAATAGTTTAATGAGATCTATTGATAATACTAATCACCGATATGGAAGATCTACTTTGAGCGTTGCAAGTGCTGGAGTTCATAAAAAATGGAATATGCGAAGACAGTATTCTTCTAAAATAGATACAGCTGATTTCTATTGTTTGCCAACAATTAGAGCGTGATTTTAATTACTGACCGTAGAGAGCGTTAAATTGTGATAAAGACATTTTAAGAATTGAATTTGGTCTCAATTTTTTATCATATTTGCCATACCTAAATACATCGTACTCATTAATAGTTTGAGATTTTAAACTTTGACACTTTGTTTCATCGAGCAACTTTTCACAACTTTTTTCTTCTTTAACCCCATCAAAAAAAACAATTCTTTGTGGCATAGTATCAGTTTCAAAGACTGCTTTGTATCTAGACATTGATGAAGAGTACAATCCATATCTCAAACTTAACTCTTTTCCCTTTTTGTTGTTAGATCTACCTTTGAAATCTACTTTTAATTTTCCATCTATCCAAACTTTCATAAAACCTTTTTCAGGATCAAGATGCCAATTGGTACTATAAATAATCTCAGTCCAACTACCTAATAAATCTTTATTGGGTTTTAAAACAATATACGTGTCTTTAAAGGTATCTCCATTCCTATTAAAAGTTAGTCCAGAGTGGTCATGCTGAAACATTACTAAAACTTTTGAGGGCTTATGCCTTTTCCATTGTATTAAAGACATTTTTGCAGGTGCAATTGAATTATAATCTTCAGGTAGATGAATATAAAATCTATACCATCGTTCTTTTTTCCAAGGTTTTTTCTTATAATATAATTCTGTTCTCTCTCGATCATTTGTACAATCATTCCATTTAGGTTCTTTCCAACATTCACCGTCATTTGACTCAAATCTAATTGACTTATCTCCAATTATTGAAAAATCACTTACAGATACTGGATTAATGGCTTTAGGTGAATTCAAGTGATGAAATTTTTCTGGAACAGCTTTTCCGTATCCATCCTCTTTTAAAGCTTTTTTTACTTCAGAAAATTTAGTTTTAGCAAAAGAATTAGTACAAAGTAATAATCCAAGTATTAATAAGAATATTTTTTTCATAAAAACACTTTGTTATATATAAATTTGTTATAGACCACCTGATGAATATAAAAATTTTGCAACATCTTCAACACCAATTTGGCTTTTCATTTGGCAAAAAACATAAGGCAAACCATTTCGAGCCTTTTTCACATCTTCTTTCATAGTTTCAAGATTGACTTCTACATGAGGAGCTAAATCTGTCTTATTAATAATCAACAAATCTGACTTTTGGATAGCAGGACCACCTTTTCTTGGGATATCTCCACCCATACCAACATCAATAACATAAATAGATAGATCAACTAATTCAGGACTAAAGGTTGCTGCTAAATTATCTCCACCAGACTCGATTAAAATCAAATCAAGATCAGGAAATTTTTTTTTCATATTTTCCACAGCAAGCATGTTAATTGAAGCATCTTCACGTATTGCAGTATGTGGACACCCTCCTGTTTCAACTCCTTTAATTCTCTCTAAAGGTAAGGCTTGGACTTTCATCAAAAATTCTGCATCTTCTTTTGTATAAATATCGTTTGATATTACAGCCATAGAAATTTTCTTTGATAAAAATTTACACAATTCAGCTGTTAAACTTGTCTTCCCTGCACCAACGGGTCCACCTATTCCAACTTTTAATGGTCCATTTATATTTTTCATGTCTTATAAATTCGTGTTTTTAGATTTTCATGCTTAATACTGTAGATATCACTATTAAAACAAATTCCACCTAAGTCTTCTAAATTTAAATTTTCACTTTCTTTTTCTATTTCTCTAATTAAATCATAAGTCTGAATTATACAGTCTTGACCAATTTTTTGTCCAATTGGTATATGTTTAATACAAACATTTATTAAGTTTGATACAAAAGATTGTAGATAAGATACTATCGTTAAGTTTAAAGGTATACCAAAGTGTTTAGCAGCCTTAGCAACTGCAATTGGATATGCAGTATTTTCCTGAATTTTAAAATCCCAACTATCAGCTAAAACTTTTCTAAATGCATTACCCATTTCAATAGACTCAATTTTTCTTTCTTTGCTTGGACAAAGTGATAGAGCAAGTTCATTTAATACTTCTCCTTGATAGGTATATTTCATTAAAATTATATCATTTTTACCTGTTCCATATTTTAAGATACATTTTAAATAATCCAGAATATCTTCTTTTGACTTAATAAAATTATCATTAATCATTGCCTCTAAACCATGAGAATATGAAAAACTTCCAACAGGAAATGATGGTGAAAACCAAGTTTGAAGAATTTGTAAAGATTCTTTTAAATCTTTTTTACCTTTTATTTTAGTGTCTATGGCTATGGGTTCTACCAACTCCATATGCTCCTCCCTCTGGTTTAAAAGGTCTTAAAACTTTCTTAACCTTTCCTCCTAATTTTAATATCATTTTTTTTATTACTTCATCATACTGAATAAAAATTCTATCTTTTTCAATTTGGCAAGGCATATGTCTATTTCCAATATGCCATATAAGTTGCATTAAATTTTTTCCTTTTATTTCTAATAAACTTTCTTTTTTGTTTTTTATTAAAATTAAATTTCCACTTTGAAGTCTAAACGCTTGATTTTCTGAAAGTGATTTAGTCTCTGGTAAATTGACTAAAAATTCAAAACCATTATCTGAAACAAGTTTTTTTCTTCTTAAAAATCTCTCATCATAAGATAAAGATATGTGATCTTTTGCTTTATTTTTGGCAATTTTATTAACTATTAAAAAACAATTATCCATAAGCTAAAACATAAAATATCTTTGTGCCAAAGGAAGTTCTTTGGCTGGTTCACAAGTAATTATTTCACCATCAGCCTTTACTTCATAAGTTTCAGGATTAACTTCAATCTTTGGACACTTATTGTTTAAAATCATATCTTTTTTAGAAATGGCTCTTGTGTTTTCTACAGGTAATAAGTCTTTTCTAATACTTGCATCTTTTAAAGAATTTTTTTCAATAGCTAGTTTACTTGTGAAAATTACCGAGGATTTTTCTAACGACGTCCCAAATGATGAAAACATTGGTCTAGTGTATACTGGTTGTGGAGTTGGAATTGATGCATTCGGGTCTCCCATTTGAGCGCAAGCTATACTTCCTCCTATTAGTATCATTTCTGGCTTAGCACCAAAAAATGCTGGGTCCCATAAAACTAAATCTGCACGTTTATTTTTTTCAATACTACCAATATGTTTTGAAATTCCATGAGCGATTGCAGGATTAATTGTGTATTTTGCTAAATATCTTTTAACTCTAAAATTATCATTATCTCCTTTTTCCTCTGGTAAACTTCCTCTTTGAACTTTCATTTTATGTGCAGTTTGCCAAGTTCTAATTATAACTTCTCCGACTCTTCCCATTGCCTGGCTATCTGATGCAATAATTGAAAAAGCACCCATATCATGAAGAATATCTTCTGCTGCAATTGTTTCTCTTCTTATCCTGCTTTCAGCAAATGCTACATCCTCCGGAATAGATTTATCGAGATGATGACAAACCATCAGCATATCTAGATGTTCCTCTATTGTATTAATTGTGTATGGTCTAGTAGGGTTTGTTGAGGAAGGAATAACATACTCTTCTCCACAAACTTTAATTATATCTGGTGCATGTCCACCACCAGCACCCTCTGTATGAAACGCATGTATAGTTCTTTTGTTAATTGCTTTGATAGTATTTTCTACAAACCCACTTTCATTTAAAGTGTCTGTGTGAATCATTACTTGAATATCATTTTTGTCAGCAATATTTAAACAATTATCAATTGCTCCAGGAGTGGTTCCCCAATCCTCATGTAATTTTAAAGCTGAAGCTCCTGCTAGAATTTGTTCCTCAAGTCCCTCTGGTAATGAAGAGTTTCCTTTTCCTGCAAAAGCTAAATTCATAGAAAAACCATCAGCAGATTGAATCATTCTCTGTATGTGCCATGGTCCGGGTGTACACGTTGTTGCAAGTGTTCCATGAGCCGGTCCAGTTCCTCCTCCAAGCATAGTTGTAATGCCTGAGTGCAATGCATCATCAATTTGTTGGGGACATATATAATGAATGTGACTATCAAAACCCCCTGCTGTTAAAATTTTTCCTTCACCAGCAATTATTTCTGTTCCTGGACCAATAATTATATTTACTTTAGATTGAGTATCTGGATTACCAGCTTTACCAATTTCAAATATTTTTCCATCCTTTAAACCTACATCAGCTTTATAAATTCCATTTACATCAACTATTAAAGCATTGGTAATAACTGTATCAGCTGCTCCTTTTTCTCTACTGATTTGAGATTGGCCCATACCATCTCTTATTACTTTTCCACCACCAAACTTTACTTCTTCACCATAAATGGTTAGATCATTTTCAACCTCAATAAATAGTTCAGTATCTGCGAGCCTTACTTTATCTCCTGTTGTAGGCCCATACATATCTGCATAAGCTGCTCTAGAAATTTTAGCCATTATAAATTGCCCATAACTTTCTGATTGAAACCATATATTTTTTTTAATCCATTTATTTCTATTAGCTCAACATCTTTAGATTGACCTGGCTCAAATCTTACAGCAGTTCCAGAAGGTATATTTAATCTCTTTCCATATGCTAATTTTCGATCAAAAACTAAATGCTCGTTAGTTTCAAAAAAATGATAATGGCTTCCAACTTGCACAGGTCTATCTCCGGAATTAGAAATTTTAATTTTGGTAATTTTGGAGTCTTTATTTAGGTTAATTTCCTCTTTTTTTGTAATTACTTCACCTGGCTTCATAATAATTATTACCTTATAGGTTTGTGCACAGTTACTAATTTAGTTCCATCTGGAAAAGTAGCTTCTACTTGAACTTCCTTGACCATATCTGGAATACCGTCCATACAATCTTTTTTTTTAATAACGTGAGCTCCTGCTTCCATTAATTCTGCAACACTTTTTCCCTCTCTAGCTCCCTCTACTACAAAATCTGTTATTAAAGCGATAGCCTCTGGATAATTCAATTTTATACCTTTTGATAATCTATTTTTAGCGACAAGCGCTGCAAGGCTTATTAAAAGTTTATCTTTTTCTCTAGGAGTAAGTTTCATTTATATATTCCATACTTTTGGTATCTTTGAATCTTCAAAAAAATAAGACAAAATTTTATCAATTGCAAATTTAAGATGATAACTATCTTTAGATAAAAGTCTTAGGATCAATTTATTATCCCATTGAGAATAATTTGAAGTTGTATTTTCATTGTTGGTTAAAGTTTCAGATAGATTATTAACATTATTCAAAAACTTATTTCCTACAATAATAATTGTCGCAACTGCAGAATTTTTATTTAATGTCGAAAAACTATTCAAATATTTTTTCTCAAATAAACCTGTATTTATAGCTTCTGTATGAATTAACTTTTTATCAATATTAATATTCCAAAAATCTGAAAAATATCCCTTTTCAAACTTCTCCTTCATAGAAGTTCGTCCAAAAATAATATTTTCACAAAGAAGTAGATTTGAATCTTTTGATAAATTAAAATTAATTTTTCTTTTTAAGTTACAATTATTAAATAAAATTAATTCTTTAGGTAACCAAAATAAACTTGAATTATTTAACAAGTTTAAATTAATTTCTAAGTTAGCTGGATTACCAAACCCGCTGTAAATTTTTTCTGCTGCCTGAGTTGAAATACAAAGGTTTGAACTATCAATTTCAAATTTGAAGTCATATTCATCTCCACTAGTAATTCCACCAGCAGTATTAATAAGCATTAATTGTTTTAAATTTTCATGAAAATCTGGCATTAAAGCTTTTAAAGATCCTTGTTGATAAAGTTTTTGTAAGTTTTGATCTTTTATTTTTATTTCTAATCTGCCCTTAGATTTTTCTAGTTTTTTTTGACTTATATTCATCACATTATCCTAACATAAAAAAACTTGTTTATAATTTGCCAATTTTTACAGCTTGAAATAATTGCCTTTTTTAATAAAAAGAGAGGATGCAAAACCAAGAAATAGTCAAAATAATTGAAAACCTTAAAGGTAGAAGAAATTATGAGGAAAAAAGAGCCTCAAAATTAGGTTTTGCTTCTCTATATGATTACTTTGAAGATAAAATTTCAAAGAAAGAAAAAGCTATTGAAGACGAACAAAAAGAATTAGAAACTGCAAAAGCTGACGATAAACCAAAAAATACAAAAAAAAGCTGCGGTTGCTGTTAATCAAAAAGGTCTTTGATTTGATGGATAGCCTAAATTTTTACAAGAGGAAGATTGTGAAGATGTTGATGTACACAAAACAACAGAACTTGCACCATTAACTTGAGATTGATTTGATAACTGGCTTATCAGTTCTGAGCAACCACTCCATAAATCATCACAATTGTCAGATTTACCTACATTTGAATATCTAATGACAGTATCAGGAATTTCTATACCTTCTTTCGTGGCATTGTCCATATGATGTCTATAAGGACCAAATTTAAATCTCACACTAGAAGCACCTCCTAATGTATCACCAAAATAACTTGAAATTAATTTTCCATCTATCCATAAATGTAAAAAACCTTGTTCAGACCATTTTGCATTAATTATAATATTTACCCACTTACCTTTTAGTCTTACAAAATTTTGATCTAAATTAATAATATAGTGATCAAAATACAAATATTCAGAACCTGTTTCATTTTTAGTAGCCAAATAGTTTGATGAGTTAAAGATCCATGAAAATCTATTATCAATTATATTAAATGATGCATCGTGGGTTTTTTCACCTTTCCCATAAAGTTTTTTAAAATCAAATAAACCAATCGTATGTTTATCTGTTCTTATATCTGCTGGCACAAAATATCCAAGTCTATACCATTTAGTTTTATTTTTTTTTGTAGTTTCTTTATAAGGTTCCATGATTTGAAATCGCTGAGCATGGCCTGGTATACCCCATCTTGTCCAATCTTTTTCGTGCCCTTCAAATGAGTATTTTAAATTAAATTCTATCCCTTTTTCTTTTACTCCTAAATAATCTTCAAATTCATCAAAAAATTTATAGATGTTAGGATTTTTGATATTTCTAAGGACGAATACCATCTTATTATCTGACTGTGCTTTAAGTACATAATGAGCAAAATCTTTCTTCTCTTGCTTCTTCATTTTTATATGCCATTTATTTGCATACGAGATTGAGGGAACTAATAATAATATTAATAATATTGACAAAATTTTTTTCATAATATTAATATTTTTCAATTCCAAGATATGCAAATTTTGAGTCTGTAGAAGGTATTGTGACAAACAATCTATAAAAATTGTTATTTTTTTTAAAAAAACTAGAAGCTCGTTCACAACCATACAAGCCAAAATTTTCTTGATTAAATGATTTAGATGCTTGTTCAAAAGATTTATTATCTTGATTAAAATACATTGCACTTACTTGTTTTTTACAATCTATCCATGGATTAAACCAATCCTCCTTAAATCCATAAATATCATCTGTTCCATCTTTATTTATATCTGCAGTTTCAATTCTAAATGAACCATTGAGAGAAACTGGCATTACCTGATATTTTTCAAATGACTTGTCATTATTGTTTTTAAAAATATATAAAAACTCTTCTGTCTTACAATCTTTTCCACGATCAAATGGTTTTGAATTATCTTTACGTTTACAAACTACATCTTTGGCAACGCCAATACTGTCTGTATTACCGTCTTTGTTAAAATCTATAGCAGTAGAAATCCATGCTCGATCAGCCATTTTAAAAACTTTTTTATCTGATCCTTCTACCCAATAACCAGGTTTATCATTTATATCTCCTGTCCATATTAGGAAGTTTGCTTTGTCAGTTGGTTTTTCTTTAAATTGATAGCTATCAAGTTTTTCAAATTTTAATTTGTTTTTTTTACTAGTTACTTTAGACCAACAAAAAGTTGTATTTCCCAAACCTGGACAACTTCCAAAAATAATTGCTCCCTTTTTTGATGGAAGAATATGATTAAATCCAATGTCTATAAAATTATTTGCTTTTTTAGCTTTTCGACATTTATTGGTTTTCATATTACAAACTTCAATACCACCAGGTTTTTGGTCACCATAAAAGTAATCAATAATTTCATAATATCCATCTTGATTAAAATCAAAATACATCAAATCATGAGAAAAATGAGGTGATCCAAAACTTTTTAATTCATTTGAATTTAAATCAAAAATATAATTCACATCTTTCCAGCTGCTATTTCTGTTTCTCCCATCTTCACGATTTCCTAGATAAATTATTTCTTCATTTCCATCACTATCAATATCCAAAACATTCATTCTTCTAGCGGTCAAAGGTAATGTTAAATGATTAGATTTTAATTCTAAATTATCAGACTTAAATAAATCATCTAAATTTTCTAAACTTATACTAACAAGATGTGAAAATGGTTGTTTGTCTGATTGTTTTCCCCACTCAACTACATTATTCCACGTATGAGCAATAATTTTATTTCCATCTTTATTATCAACATATTTTAATAATTGAGGAGAATTCCAGGTATTAATTGAATGTTCGTGTGATTTAACCTGATAATGATTTTCTAGCTTCTGAATAATTAAACAGCTGTTTTCAGATTTAGTTCTTATAAATTCTGATTGTATTTGCTCACATTTAAAAGGCTTAAATGTAACATTTTCATTAATAACTTTTTCGCCAGAGTTAGCATTAAAACCAATCAAAAATATACCTAAAAAAACTAATAAAATTTTTTTCATTTTATTTTGTAATTAACATTGGATGTAGCGTGAATACCCTAGAGGGTTCAGATTTAATTTTTGGTAAATATTTATTATCATAGGTATCTTTGTATTTTTTGATAACCACATCTGAATTTTTATAATCTGGAAATTTACTTACATACACCATCAAATAAGTTGAAGATTTTATAAAACTTTTTGAAGGTTTTTCAATTGATCCCCATCGATCACCCCCACCTGGACACGAGATTGCATAGATTTTATTTGTTTTAGAGGGATCCATTATGCCTTTGATTACAAAATCTGCTCCGTTATGTAGACTTCTATCGTCTACATTATAATTAAATAAATCTTGTCCTGTTGTATCTTTTAAAAGAGATGCCATCATTAAAAGATATCCATAACTATCAGCATTGTATTTTAAACCCATACCACTTCTTTGAGTATCAATAGGAAAACTACCGTCTGGTCTCATATCGTTGACTGCAAGCTTTACCACATCAATTGAATGCTGAACAGCTTTCAAGTCATTGATCATCAATCCCCAAATCATAGTAATATAAGAGGTTAAATAAGCTTTATTATCTTGCCTATCCTTCCATCTACTTTTAGCAACTTTTTTTACTAAATTATTTAACCAAGGTCCTAAAATTTTTCTTTCCTCAGCATCTAACTTGTCAGCGATAACAGCTGTGGTTGTTAAGATAGAATTTATTAGTACCATCATTTGCCAATCCACAGGTTTTTTTCCCCACGAAACATTAATACCTTTTCTTAAAGCATCTTTTTGAGCCCAATCTAATAATACCGTTTTGATTTTATTGATGTTTTCATCATTATTACTAGCTCTTCCCGCATATGCTGCTTCTTGAAAATAATTCATTGCAAAATTAGCTTCTGCTACTTCTTCACCGTAACTTTCATCTAGTTTTATTTTCTCAAGTGGTTTTGGAGCTCTACTTAAATTAAGCTTGTGCTTATCTTCATTAGATAATTTATAGAAAGGTGATATCCATTTATTTTTAATAAAATATTCTTCTTTTTGTTTAGTTAATTTATAACCAAAACCTTCGCCATAAGTTGGGTGTTCAAAACACTCTTTTGCTTTATTGTAAGCATTCCATAAAGCTTTTGTTTTACTTTTAGATAAAACTTTTTTAGGTTTCGAAGTTAAATCGAGATCTTCATAGGTATTGATATTTTTTGCGTAAGAGACTTTTGAACATATTAAAATAAAAAATATTATTAAGATTTTTTTCATGTTAATTAATAGGTGTTAAAATTACTTTAACATTTTCAGTTTTTTTTTCATAATTTTCAAGAATACCTAAACCCTCATAATGAGAAGATTTATTTTCCAACATTATTGTAATATTAGAGGGATCATCATTATCTAAATCTAATTCACCTTCAATTTCTAAGTTATCTTCATGTTGTTTAACTTTAATATTTTTTCGATATTTATCTGAAATAATTTTACTTGAGCCTAATTTTTCAAAAAAAAATTTGCCATTCTTAATATTAATCTTATCGGAAACTATAAACTCATCCTTTATTATTTTTTTTGTTTCTTTATTAATATCAACCCAGTACCAACTTAATTTGTATCTTCCCTCAATATTTAAATTTGTAGTAGGTAAATTTTTACAGTCATGAAATAAAGCTGTTTTCTTACATTTTTTTCCACTTCTAAAAGCATCAAAATAAGCAACTTGCGTTTTTACTTCTTCAAATCTTTCTCCATTGTAAATTCCAAACCTAAAATTAGGTCCCATTTTTTTTCCATCTTTTTTTCTTTTGAGTAATTTTCCAATTGTTTTACCTTTATAATTGTAAATTTTTTTTTCATTGACCCATAGATCAATAAAACCATCTTCTTTGTCAGTCCAATTAACATTAAGCAAAAAATCATGCCACTTATCATGTAAATTTGCAGATGGAATAATTACTTTGTCATCATAGCCTCCGCATTTCTCAACACCATCTTTAAACATTACAATTCCCTCAGGATCTAAATGAAAAAGCAAAGGTATTTCTGGACAATCTTCATCAAACCCTGAGTTATTTATTCTATCCGACTGCTCGGTATAAGCGTTTGGCATTTTAAATTGCCCCAAAATTGTATAAGCAGGTTTAATATGATTTGTACCCTCAGGAATAAACAAAGACCATGCATACCACAATTTACCCAAATTACCTTTTGTATTTTTTGGATAATCTCCGTTAAATGAAACTTCACTACGTCCTGCATTATTGGGTCTATCACAATCTCTGTTATTACAATCACCATCTCTCATCTCAAAACGTAGTGAATATTTTCCATCTCTAACTATTTCTTTTTCATAACTTAAGTTCCAAGGGTTAGGTGCAATTCTTCCGTGAGTTTCAATTTTACCCCAAACTCCAGTTTTTTCTGGCCATTTTACAAATTGTTCAGGTTGAAAAATGTATTCTTTATCTAAAAATTTTTTTGGAGGATCTTTTGCTTGTGCGGATGAAGATAAAATTAAAATAGATAATATAAATAAAATTTTTTTCATTTAATTATTTCGTGACACCAATCAAAGAAACTTCACAATCGTCATGTCCTGCAGTAAAACATTTTTTTAAAGCTTGTGTTCTAGCTTTTCCTTTAAGCTCATCTTCAAATCGAAATTGAACCGAAGGATCAGATTTTCTTGATACAATTACAAAAAATTTAGTTGCACCTTTTGAACTATCAACTTTTTCAAATGAAGATTTTTTTTTAGTTTTAACTATTAAATTTTTATAAGCATAAGTTGTTGTACCAGTATCTCCAATTCTATAAATACCAATTTTAATATAAGGTTTGGTTGGTCCATAAGGTCCATCGGTCTTCTTAGTTAATAGTGGGACGTCATAATGATGAAGAATAAATTTATCATCAAGATAATATTTAACAGATAAAAATTTGGCTTTTTTTTGATAATCTACCTCTGCCTTAAATCTATAAGTTTTACCAGTTTCTAAAGTAATGAATTCTAACATTTTACAATTTTCTTGAGAGCATTCACCTTTGGGAAATTTTTGAATAATTTTCCAGCCACCATCTACACCTATCCACGAGGGAGGAGCACCTTTGTTTCTACCATCGTGTATTTGAAATATAGTTGATCTAGCTGATGGAGCGCCATCAATTGTAATGTCAGTTTCAAAAATAGTGTGTCCGATTGGAAGTTTATGAGTTATTTCTTGTCTTCCAGAATAAGGATATCCTCCTGCAGGTTTTTTATCTGTAGGACAACTTCCAACTTCTCCTTTGTCAAGTTTGAAAATTACATCTACTAATTTAAATTCCTTTTTTGAATACTTTTTACTTTTTCCGTTTACAATTAAGGATTCTTTATCAACTACACCACAAGATATTTTCCACTTATTTTTATTTTTCCACTCTGAGCTTAAAGCTGGAAAACAAAATGATATAAATACAAATAAAATAAAAAATTTTTTCATTTATCTTTTTTTTCAATTAATTCAAAAAGTTTTTTTTTTGTTTTTGCAACTGCTACAGCATCTAACCAAACAGTAGGATCTTTTGTTGTGTGCTTATCAACAGCCGTTAGCGCAGCATTTAAATACATTCCCGCATGTATTCTACATTTTGATCTTTTTTTTGTTGTTGTTTGACCTTTATATTCGGCAACTGGTTTTTCATTTTTATCTAGCCAGACACTAATTTTACCTTTTTCACTATCAGTAGAATTTACAAAATGTAATGTAATACTAGTCCATTCGTCAGAACCTCTATGCTCATTTATCTTTGGTTTTTTTAAAATCCATCTTTTTTTATCTGGCTTTGTTAATTGAGCATCGAGAAACAATTCACCTCCTTGATAACCAATCATAAAAGTAATTGTATTTCCTTTAGGATGGCATTGTAAAATATGAAATTTTCTAGATCTGTTTTCTGGAAACAAGATATTTCGAACTGGTTTAGCTGCAATATGAACCCAAAGTTCATCTCCATCTTTTTTGATTGTTCCATTTCTCTTCTTAGAAATATTATTTAAATCTACCGACTCGTTGTGTACAGAGCCGCCGTGATGCATACATTCCTTAAAATCCCAATATTGTGGATTACAATTTTCATAAGATCCTGTAACTTGATAAAATTCTTTTCCATTCCATGCATGTTTTTTTGATTTAATCATTCCCATTTCACCATTATCAATAGAACCCTTACCAATAACAGAAAATGCTATTTGTTCTTTCAGATCCTCACCTTTTCTCCAGCTCCAATTACGACCGACCTTAATTCCTAATATTGGCATTGTTTTATTTTTAATTCTTAAACCTTTAATACCTGTGTGAAATGCTGCGATGTTATGATAAAAATTTTTTTTATCTTTAATCCAAAATTCTTCTTTTAAATAATTTTTACCGGTAATACCTTTTTCTTTTAATTTCTTAATTTCTTTATACTGTTTTTGTTCCTCAGCAGAATATTCGCTCAAATCAATTGCAAAACTAAAATTACAAAACAAAACTCCAACAATTAAGATAGCTAAAAGTTTTTTCATAGTCATAAATTAACAAATCCTGAAACAAGAGTCTAATTACTACTCTATATTTTTTAAAACTCTAAAGTTTTTGAGGAACCATCATTATAAGAAAACTCTACCTGATTTTTTGAAAGAGATTTAATTGATGTAAAACCATCATACTCTCTAATAAATTCATTTAATTTTTTTCTATTTTTTTTACTCATTTTTGCACCTGGAGCATTCACACCAACATCTATAATTAATTCAGCTCCATTTAAAAATGCATTTACCCATGCTTTCACTGGAGGGCCACAGGTCATCGCCTCTGTTAACCAAATAGGTTTCTTTACATCTACACTTTTTAATAAAGCTGCAAATTCATCTACCCAAAGCTCTTTATCACACTGACCATCTGGACCACTGATATGATGAATGTTTGCAATATCAAAATGATCTTTAATTTTTGGCAGAACAGATTTCCAATATTTTTTATTTTCTGGAAACATTCCTGCTGCACCAGCCATAACAATCACTGCATCTGGTTGTTTGTCTTTAATTACTTTTGAAGAAAAATTAAATATTTCTACAAATTCTTCCTCGCTTCCTTTAAAGAACATTTTAAACTCTGGTTCATTCATAATATCCCAATATTTTAAAGGTTTAGTTAATCCAGGCATATCATTTGCCCCATCTCCATCATAACGATCCACTAATTTTATAAGAAAATTTTTATAATCATCCATGGAGCAAGGTTTACTTAAATATTTTGTAAAACGTTTACCAAAAGGACTTTTTGCTTTTTTTCTTTTGCAAGATTTTTGATCCCAATTTGCATGAGGCCAAATAGTTGCTAAAATTGTTTGATTATGTTCTTGTGCATAGACAACATATTGATCCACATCTTCCCAAAAGAATTTTCCTTTTTCACTTTCAATGTGGTTCCAAATAAAAGGTCCTGGATGAGGCCTAACCCACTGACCATCCTTACCTCGCATTTTTTCATCTCTAATTTCAGTTAATTCACCAAATCTAGATTCGGCATTTGAGATGTTTGTTAAAAACAAAAGTGAAAATAAAATTATTGATAATATTTTCATTTACCTTTTTTAATTACAGAATGCGCTATTTTTTTCCAATTATAATCTATGTGAATAGTATTAATTACGATTATTCTACCTTTATCAAAATCAATCATAATACTTTGTCCACCTTTACCAACCATTCCCATTATATTCCTTCCACGCATTCCTGAATAGTCTGCGTAGAACTGCCCAGCATATGATTTAGGATTTAAACCTGGACTTTTGTCTTCTTTCCACTTATCGTTTTTTGGAATTCTTCTTTCATGAATATTTTTTAAATACTTTCCAACACAAGTATCATTTTGCCAATCATCTAGCATTGCTTTAGCTATTCTCAGATAATCATACCTTGAAGCTCTGAATGAATATCTTAAAGGACCATCTTCATCTCTTACTTTATACTCTTTTAAAATTTTATTATTTCTATTATTGGATTTAATAGTTCTGTCATTCATTTTTAAAAACCACACATCATTTTTAACTTTTGCTTTGTCTATAAATATTTCATCTAATAGATTTTGAAATTGACCTTCAGATTTAAACCAAACATAGTTTATTAAAAGATTAGTTATAAAATTAGTGTATTGATATTTGCTTTTTACCTTTTTTGAGTCTTTAAAAACCCCCTTCTGCAAGTGAAATTCAACAGTATTTGCGTTCGCATTTTTTCTATATTTATTTGTTTTTAAATCCTTATCTGCATATTTTTGATGACCAGCAGCCATATTTAGAAGATTTATTAATTTTTGATCATAAAAAAGTGTATTTTCTAATAGAGGCCAATCATTTAATCTATGGTCAACACCATTTATATATCCTTTACATATTGCATGACCTGTCACATAGGATACAATGCTTTTTCCAACAGACATGCTGGTATACTGAGTATTATTATCAAACAAAATTCCAAAACGATTTTTTGGCGATATCTCATCTATAGTAATTTTACCATCTTCGTAAAGTAAGTAACTAAGTAATGCTGTTTTCTGCATATGTTTTTTGATGTATTTGGAAATTTTGTCATCTCTTAATTCGGTTTTAAATTTATAAGGATTTTTTGATCCTTTAGAGCCAGCACGGTCAAATCCATCTTCTGTAGCAATGTATCTAAATAAATAATACAGCAAAGTATCTTTATTTGGATTAGTGCCCCAAGGGATTTCTGATGATTTAAAAAATTTTATTTTTAGATTATTTGTAGCTTGAATTTTATGACATTCAAGCCAGAACCACTCGTTAGTTTTAACCTTTGGTTCATCAATAAGACCAACCTTTGGTACTTTTAAACCATGTTTTTGAATTAATTTTTTGCATCCTGGTTTTTGTTCAATATTTAAATACTGAGTATGACCGTTGTCTAATAACCACTTGTTAAACTCGTTAAGATAATTATCATCTGCAAGAACATTGTTGGATAAAAATACAAAGGTAAAAATAAGAATTATAAATTTTTTCATCAATTAAGCTTTAAATAACTTATCAGATAAATTTGGTAAATTTTCCCCCCAAAAAACTTCTTTAGTTATTTTTTTGAAATCTACATCAAAAACTGTAGACATTGCTGAAGCATAAATTGCTCTTGAGTCTATTGTAGAATTTAAATCTCTTCCTTCAAATAATTCTTTTTTCTTTAATCCTGGCCAATCTGTATGTACTTGCGCTTTTTTAACAAGTCCTCCTGCCATTAAAATAGCTGAACCGTAACCATGCTCTGTTCCATTACTACTGTTTTGTTTAATTGTTCTTCCAAACTCTGTAAGTGTTAAAACTAAAGTATTATTAAATGCCTCCTCAGACATTGAAGATTTTAGTGATCTAACAATGTTATCATAATCTGATAAA
Organism: uncultured Pelagibacteraceae bacterium; assembly: GCA_902521615.1. Classification (GTDB taxonomy): domain Bacteria; phylum Pseudomonadota; class Alphaproteobacteria; order Pelagibacterales; family Pelagibacteraceae; genus Pelagibacter. The sequence goes on from CABYSJ010000005.1 coordinate 84,338, forward strand.
CAATCTGCATGAGCGCCATCAGTTGCTCCTTGTGCAGCATGCGTGTCAAAACCATCAACTTCAAA